>NZ_MAKD01000107.1:0-106250 GCF_001691235.1 Vibrio sp. ZF57
CAGCTAAAGCCTGGGTCTCACATTACCCGATTGGAGTGCTTATTATCCATACAATCAATTTAAGAGGGATTCATAATGCTTGGCATTTTGATTCTACTTAAAACTTAGTATTGATGGCGCAATGCTTTAGGTTGGGTGGAGGCGTTGTTCACCCCCTTAATTGGGCTGATTCTTAGAGGTTCCCGTTTATGCGAGAGAATAGAGAAGAAAACTTGGTTTCAGAAATGTTCTCAAAGCAAGGCTATACAGTTGTGAAGGAACCAGATGGTAATATTCCTCCTGACATAGTACTGGATGGCACTATTGCTGTAGAAGTCACGAGGTTGAGTAAAATTCTTGAGGTCAATGGGCTAAAGAGATCAATTGATAACGACTCTTCTTCTATAATTGCAAAGCTAAAGAAAGTCATAAATTCATGTGATGATTATAGTAATTACAAATACTCTGTTCATGCGATATTAAAACGCCCATTTGGCGATGTTAAAAATATCGTTAAAAGTATCAAATCTGAACTCCAGTGTATTCAAGACAATGGGTTAGCTAAAGATGGTCATAGAGTAGTTATATCTGAGTCGGTTACAATAAAAATATATGAGCGTAACCTTCAAGGTGGCAAAGGCTTTTTGCTTACGGGTATAAATGATTTAGACGCAGGCTACCAAGATAGCAGCGTAATATCGGATAGTGTGTTTTTTTGTTTAGAGTCAAAAGTTAAGAAAGTTGAACCCTATGTAAATCGTTATTCAGAATGGTGGCTTGTTCTTTCGGATACAATTACTTATGACTCAATATCAGAGTATAAAAAACATCTAGAAACTAATTTATGTAAATCCGTTTTTAGTAAGATTCTTTTTGTTAATAGCCTTACGGGGGCGTTGATTTTAGAAATATAACAATGTAATAAATATGATGCGTTACACTCGGTGGTTTTGGTATGGCGTTCAGTGTACTTTGCCGGTTTAGTGGGGCACAACTTATTGCGGGCGTTAGCTTTTAAGGAGAAATATTTAGCTATGGATTTAGATTTTTTAATTGCACTTTCTGGAGCAGTTGCTGGGGTAACTAGTATTATTAGCAATTTCAGAAAGCCCACAAAGAAAGAGCAGCTTGATGAACTAGAAAAAGAAATAGATGAAAATATTGAGAACTTATCTGAACAAATTCCTAGAAGCGAAGTAGAAGAATTCAAAGAAAAAGTACACAAAGCTAGTCTTAGGAGCAGAGAAAAAGGGTTTGTAGATAAGAATTTCCTGATTTATTTTGCACCAGGAGTTATCGCAATATCACTCTTTGCTTTGTATATCTACCTTATTGCGACGAATGACAGTTCTTATCAAGCTCCAGAGTCATTGATGACTTTGCTTAAACTGATTACTGGTTTTTTGTTTGGGTCATTAGCAGCAAAACAAAACTAACAAGAATTTAAGAGTGATTCACAACGCTCGGCGCTCTCACTTTAAGCAAGTTTAGTGTTTATAGCACAATAGCTTAAGTAAGGTGGTAACGTTGTTCACGCCTTAACTTGGTATTGATGCTTTCGATAAATGGAGGTTTTATGGCACAGAAAACAGATCAACATTTAGTTCCAGCTTGCTATTTAAGGTCGTTTTTAGCTGACATATCAGACTTACAAAAGAATAACCCGAAAATGAAAGCTGGAGTTTTTGTTAACTCAAAAACTCTAGATTCAGGGTGGAAGATGAGAGGTGTAAATCATACTATATTTACGGCGAATAAATATTACAATCTTCCGGAAGACGACGAAAATGAGCCGATAATTGAAAATTTCTTATCTATGGTAGAAAGCTCATATCGTAAGTATCTTACGAAAGTAGAGAATCGAGAGTTGACTAATGATGTAATCTCCTTTCTCTCATATTTTGTGACGCTACAACATATAAGGGTAGATCGTTTCATTCGCTCTATGCAAGGGACTTGGGATGACATTGCTAAATATTGTGATGTCATTACTGGTGAAAATAGCTATAAAAAGTTACTTGCTGATGTAGTTAAAAGACAAATACCAACAATAGACTTGGGTGGCATCGCTCATCCAAACTCTAGAATCGTTTATAATAATACCAAATTTAAGTTTGTTACATCAGACAACCCTGTAATTAGAAAAGATGTAAATAAAAACGATCTAAGTCGTATTTTCCCAAAGGAGCTTATTCGATGTGATGTACCAGAGTCATATGAATCAGTTCTCTTCTTTTTTCCGTTGACGCCAAGTATTGCTTATATTTCGTGTGATTTAATTATTTCTGAAAATTTGGTTGATTTTTCAGAGCGCCATTTGGAAAAGATATTTTATTTGAATTACTATTCAATATTAAATGCTGATGACAAGGTTTACTCATCTATAGCTGAGCCAATGAAAGGGGAAGTTGAACTATCTAAGCACCTTAAGGGGCTAAAGTCCAAATGGCAGTATATTAAAGTTTACACTGAACTATATAGATTAAGGCTAGATGGTGAGTTAATAGAAAGTGATGGGAACATTTTGTGCTTCAAATGCGACCATACTAATGAGTTATCCAAACTTACTAAAGGTGATAAGGTCTCTTTAGTCGAGGTAATCAGTAATGGTAAAAGTATAGTTGGTAAGCGGTATTGCTCGATAATGGAAATCGACAGTGTTTCTGGTTTGGTTTCTTTTAAATCAGACTTCAAGCTACGCATATAACAAGCGTTTAAGGTTTCAAGGTACTATTTCTAATCTGAACGAATCGGTTTAGAGCAGTGCACCTAAAACGTTTATGTCCAAAAACGAGTTGAACTAAGCCGCTCTTCGACTATGACGACTACCAGCGAACTCTGTTTAAAGTCCGTTAATTTTAGCAAACCTTCATAATCACTGGTTCGAATCACTGGCGCGAATCACTGAGTTGATTTTTCATATACGCCAGAAACGAAAAATGTCGCATCCATGCGACATTTCTCTTTTGGCGGCCAAACCAGTTTTGCTATATCCATTCTAGATTTCAATCCATTAGGAGATTATTCAGAATGTAATTATAAGACGCTGTTAATGTTGATTAGTTCCCGTTACGCCGCATTTTTTTTCGATTTATTTTCTAAGTCGAATGACGCTGCGATTAACTTCTTGGTGTAGTCATTTTTCGGGTTGTTGAAAATATCTTCTGCAGACCCTTCTTCCATCACTTCGCCCTTCTGCATCACCAGTACGCGATCCGACAGTGCTTTCACTACCGAGAGATCGTGGCTGATGAACAGGAAGCCGATATTGTGCTTGGCTTGAATGTCTTTCAGCAGGTCAATCACGGTCAGTTGTACTGAGCGATCGAGTGCTGAAGTCGGTTCATCCAGCAAAATGAAAGAGGGCTCTAGAATCAGTGCGCGAGCAATCGCGATACGTTGTCTTTGCCCGCCAGAGAACTCATGTGGATAACGGTTTATTGAATTCGGCTCTAAGCGAACTTCAATCAATGCTTTGCGCGCTCTTTCTAAACGTTCTTGCTTGGATAGATGAGGTTGATGCACCGTTAAGCCTTCGGTGATGATTTCCCCAACTGTCATGCGTGGTGATAAAGAACCATAAGGATCTTGGAACACCATTTGGACATCTTTCTTGAGCTTGTGACGCTCTTTATCATTTAATAAGCTAACGTCTTGGCCTTTGTAAACAATACGTCCGGTACTCGGCAGCAAGCCGATTAATGCACGTCCAAGGGTTGATTTACCTGAACCAGATTCACCAACAATGCCTAGCGTTTCGCCTTGCTTAAGATTCAACGAAATGCCTTTTACGGCTTCGAAGTACTGGCTTTTACTCTTGATAAAGTGTGATTTCACCAAGAACTGAACTCGGATGTCGTCAGCACACAATAGTTCTGGGGCTGTCGCCTCAACAGGAACCTTAGCGCCTTTCGGAATCGAGTTAATGAGCATTCTTGTGTAATCATGTTTAGGACTATCGAACAAAGATTGAGTCATCCCTTCTTCTACGAGCTCACCTTTACACATCACTAGCACGCGGTCTGCAAAGTGTTTTACCACACCTAAGTCATGGGTGATGAACAAAATTGCCATTCCCATCTTGCCTTGGATCTCTTTGATAAGAGCAAGCACTTCAGCTTGAACCGTTACATCTAATGCAGTTGTAGGCTCGTCAGCAATCAGGATATCCGGTTCATTAATCAGCGCCATTGCGATCATGATGCGCTGCAACTGACCGCCTGAAAACTCATGCGGATACTTGTTGTAAGCTTGTTCTGGCATTGGTAAATGCACAAGATTGAAGAGCTCTAGCACACGCTGTTTTGCTTTTGATTTCGATACATTGCGGTGACACATAATGGCTTCTGCCACTTGTGTGCCCACGCGAAGGTATGGGTTGAGAGAGGTCATCGGTTCCTGAAAGATCATGCCGATTCTGTCGCCACGAATCGACTGCATTTCACGCTCTGATTTTTCGAGAACAGACTCGCCTTCAAACTCAATTTGAGACTGCGGATCAATAATGGCGTTGTCTGGAAGTAGACGCATCAGTGCGTTGGAAGAGACAGATTTACCAGAACCTGATTCACCAACAATGGCCAAGGTTTCGCTGGATTTAAGGGTAAAGTTAACCTTTTTCACCGCATCAACGATTCCATCGTTGGTTTTGAAGCTAACGGAGAGGTTATTGACTTTAAGAAGAGCCCGGTCCGACATGATATATCCTTATCAATTTAAGACATTAGGTGAAGATTGAACTTCTGACGTTGTTTTAAGTTGCCCAAAATGGTGATGAGCACGTTGAATTTGTTCTAGTTCGAGCATCCAATGCGAACTGCGCTGAGCGCTGCAAAAAGCGATCAGGTGATTGAGCAAACCTTCGCTCTGCTTTTCCAATAATCCAAAGGTACGTTGAATCAGCTCAGTGTTCTCCAGAGAGATAAATTGCATCAGAGCGTAAGATTGATTCAAGGTATCGAAGGCTTGTTGGTGCTGACCTAATCGGTTGAGTATCTCTGATTGAGCGACGCTCGCGTCTCTTAACCCGGCAAGCAAGCAGGCAAATTGGCAAGGCTTGATATCGCTTTGGTATGCTGCATCTTGGATGTGGTGAGGAAGTGAGGTTAGAACATCACCATATAGGCGCTGTGCTTCAGGCCAGTGACCTTGTTCCATTAACTGTTCAGCTTTTAGGTAGTGCATCCAGCATCGTTCAATTTCCATATCCACATCCTCAATTTATAATATCAGAAAATGTTAATGATATTTATTATCAATTGCAAATTAAAATCATTCACATGTTAAGTTGGTGAATTAAATGACGAGCTATTCCTAAAAATGGCTTAAATTGTGTGTTATTTGTTCAGTTGAACAGCTGTGTAGCGTAAGTCACTAAATTTGTAGGAAATTACATCTACACTGATTTTATCTACACCCAAGTAATGAAGGACTAAGGAGGCGGCGATGGCGATGCAAAGACTCAATACAGAACAGCTGTATCAGGTAGCGGATTTAGATAAGCTACCATGTAAGTCGACCAAAGAACTGGCTCCAATTGACGAAATCGTCGGGCAGGAACGGGCACAAAAAGCCGTTGAGTTCGCGATGTCAATCAAGGAAAAGGGTTACAACATTTATGCGATAGGGCGAAATGGTCTGGGTAAACGCACCATGATCTTGCGCTATCTGAACCGTCACCCTCAAGAAGTGCAGGAGCTTTTTGATTGGTGTTATATCGCGAACTTTGAAGATATTCGTACACCTAAGGTACTGAAATTACCTCGTGGCGTTGGCAGCAGCTTAAAGCAAGATATTGAAAAGCTAATGCGTAAATTGCTGAAAGGTATGCCTCTAGCGTTTGATAACGAGATGTACTTTAGCCGTGCTGATAGGCTTAAAAACCAATTAGCAGCTAAGCAACAAGCCGCGTTAGAAAGCATTAGCCAAGAAGCGAAAGACAAGGGCATTAACCTGACGATCACCACTCAGGGTGATTACCAGTTTGTGGCCATGAATGGGGATGATCTTCATACCGAAGAGAGCTTCGATCTGCTTTCGCCAGAAGAGCAAGACCAGTTCGATAAAACCATTGATGGATTGGAAGTCGGTCTACGAACCATTTCTCGTGAGTTGACGGAACTTGAAGAAACGTACACTGAGAAAATTCAAAAACTGAATGATGATACGGCGCGAGACGTGATCACGCACTTCATCAAGCAATTGAAGAAGGATTACAGCCAATATCCAGACATCAAAAAGTACCTAACGGCACTGCGTAAAGACATTGTCGACAACGCTGACATCTTCTTAGAAGAGAGCACTGAGCAAGCCGAAGTTGCAACCGCTTCTTTGGATAAGAAAATGCCGCGTCGCTACAAGGTTAACGTGATTGTGAGCCAAAAGGAGGAGACTCTGCCGATCGTGGTGGAAGAGAATCCAAATTATCACTCTCTGTTTGGCTATGTAGAAACGGCAACGTTCAAGGGCACTGTCTTTACAGACTTCTCATTGATTCGTGCAGGTAGCTTACACAGAGCTAACGGTGGCGTATTGCTGATGGATGCGGTGAAGGTACTTGAGCAGCCGTACGTTTGGGAAGGCTTGAAACGAGCGCTGCGTTCACGTCAATTGAGCTTCACTTCATTAGAGAAAGAGGTGACCTTAACGGGCGCGGTATCGCTTGATCCAGAGCCGATTCCATTGGACGTCAAGATCATCCTGTTTGGCGACTACCGAACTTACCAACTGCTGCAACACTACGATGCAGAGTTTGGTGAATTGTTCCGTGTGACGGCCGATTTTGAAGATGAGATGAAGCGTACTCCCGATTCTGAAATGCACTACGCGCGCTTTATTTCGAGTATCGTGCACGACAACAACATGCTGCATTGTGACCGTAAAGCGATCGCTCGCATCATTGAGCACAGCTCTCGTCAGGCGGGTGACCAAGGTAAATTGTCTCTGCACTCGGCACACATTGCTAATCTGCTTCGTGAGTCAAACTACGTGGCGAGAGGTTCAAAGTCGAACCTGATTCGAGCAACACACGTCGACCAAGCGTTATCTAACCAACAGATGCGTGTCGGACGACTGCAAGACAGTGTGATGGAAACCTTCACTAACGGCACAACGCTAATCCATGTTGATGGTCAAGCGGTTGGGCAAGTGAATGCGCTGTCTGTACTCAGCACGACGGATCATATGTTTGGTGCGCCGAACCGAATCACGGCAACCACCGCTTACGGTGATGGTGAAGTGATTGATATTGAAAGAAACGTAGACCTAGGTGGCAGCATTCACTCAAAAGGCGTGATGATCTTGTCGGCTTACCTTTCTTCCGTATTTGGCAAGACAGCCAAAGTCCCGCTCACCACTAACATCACCTTCGAACAATCGTATGGTGGCGTCGATGGTGACAGTGCGAGTATGGCTGAGTTCTGTGCGGTGGTGTCAGCGTTTTCTAAGCAGCCAAACCGTCAAGACATCGCGATTACAGGCTCGATGAACCAGTTTGGTGAGTCTCAGCCTATTGGTGGTGTGAACGAGAAAATTGAAGGTTTCTTTGATGTGTGTGAAATCAAAGGGCGTTCAAACGAACAAGGGGTGATCATCCCGCGTTCAAATGTTCACAACCTGATGCTGCGTAGCGATATCGTGAAAGCGGTTGAAAAGGGCGAGTTTAATATCTGGGCGATTGACCATGTAACAGAGGCGATTGAACTGTTCACAGGCAAAGCCGCAGGTGAGGCGAGTGATGAGGGTAGTTATCCAATTGATACTATATTTGGTATCGCCCAAGCTAAACTGAACGCACTGCGCAAATAGTTTGAATATCTAGATACAAACTATTTGCTAAATAGATAGCTAAACAAATAAACAAACAGCCAAAACGCAAAAGCCATCGATTCTAGAGTCGATGGCTTTTTTGTTGGTTGAGGTTTAGTTTGCCAGTGAGCTATTTGTATTTGGTCAGCTTATGGTATTCGGTAAAAGTTGCGTGTTAAATGGTGTTAACCGTTTCGCAAGCAGAGCTTGGTGCCATCGAACTTCAGTTTTGCCAATAAGTGTTTGGCGTTAGCTCTGCCAATATCATCAAATTCGACACCGTATCGAGCGTAGTGCGTCGATTTCTGTAAATTACAGACGATGCCTCGCAATGGCGGAATCAGTGGGCCATTGTAGTTCTCAGGGGTTATCTCAATAGACACGCGATCGGCAATCTGAATCGCACGAGAGGTTGGTGAGGTAACGAAACGACAACCACTTTTCGATAAGTCTCTTATCTCACAGTTTGCTCGCTGGTCGTTGAAGATGATTCTTGAAGCCAGATTCACTTCATAGCGTGTTTCTTTACGCAGCTGAGTCACTTGCATCGTGCTTGGTGTTGAAAGTACAAGAATAGGGAAGGGTTCACCAATCTTATGGTGAATTTGGCTTCTAAAGTGGATAAGCGCGCCTTCACCTCGTAGAGAATACGCACGAGCGGTCATCCAAAAACCTTCTTGAAAGAAAAAGTTCAGATCTTCATTGGATACCTCGGGAACCTCAACCACAATACAGTTATCACTGTGCGTTCCGATAAACCTGGTGGTGGCGAGAAACTTCGTGCCAACGGGAGTCGAGACATTTAATGTCAGCTCACTGCCGTGCTCAATCATGGCCAGTGCATCAGTGCTATTGATAGTGGAAACGGTGCGATTACGAGGGTCTTGAAGTGCCTGATTATGCTCCAAAGGCTTCTTCAGGGGTGCGTTCATTATATGTTCTCCATGCGCCAACATGCGTCTGTTAGATATTGATAACTTGCTAACAAGGGGTTGTTACGTGCTAGATTTAGTAGGTGTACTAACGCAATTTATAGAGTGCTTTTAATTGGTTTGAATTTTATTTATAACCACACGCTATAATAATATTTTCTTTGATTGTAAGTACTTAGTTTTATTTATATGCACTTGCGTTAGTCTATTACAAGGAATTCATACTTCAAACTTTAATTGTTTGTCGTATCCATTATTTGCAGGAGTTGAGAATGCAGGCAGTTAAATGGGATCAAGATGTGAACCAGATCACGGTAGAGTTAGAACCCAACCAGTTCGCGGTCGTTAAGTATAAAAAGGATGGCGATGTACTACATATCACGTCGACACGCATTCCTGATGAACTGCAAGGCAAGGGCTTTGGGAAGGTGATGATGGAGTCGGTATTGCCTGAAATTGAACAAGCGGGCTTCAAAATTGTGCCGGTTTGTAGCTATGTGGTTCACTACATGAATAGGCAGCCACAGTGGTCACACCTTCTATCCGATAAAGCATAACAACGAGTAATATGTCTCAATCAATATCGTCGAATAATCGAGCTCAACCTGAAGCGGGTTCAAGTCAAAATCAGCCAGAGCTTTATCAACAAGAGTTTTATCAAAATGAGCTTTATCAAAAAATAGCGACCTCGCTGGGTTGTCATGAAGGGTTTGATGTCCAAGTGATTCAACGCCTATGGGGTGGATATGGCGAGTTAGTTCGCTTAGTCTTTTCTCAAGAAAGCAGTGCGGAACTCAAGAGTGTGATTGTTAAACATGTCGCGTTGCCAGATAAAGCTGAACACCCAAAGGGTTGGAATACCAAACTCTCTCACCAACGAAAGGTACACTCTTACCAAGTGGAAACAGCTTGGTATCAGTCATTCACCCAACAATGGGACGAGCGCTGCCCTGTACCTGTTGGGCTGCAATGTGAACTAGAAGAGAATGAGTGGCTGATAGTGATGCAAGACTTAGCGGATATTGGCTTCCCGTTGATCTCTCAGTTTGATGTGCTTGCTGCTTCTGACTATCAGGCATCTAGTTACACAAGAGAAGAGCAAAAACAACGTAATGCTTGCCTTAAATGGCTTGCTAACTTTCACGCAAAGCACATCAATATCAATCAAGAGCAGTTGTCATCATTGTGGCAAGTCGGTACTTATTGGCATCTAGATACACGCCCTGATGAACTCAATGCCTTGGCTGATTTACCATTGAAGAACCAAGCCAAGCACATCGACCGTTTATTAAAAGAATGTCCATATCAAACCTTAGTCCATGGCGATGCCAAGCTCGCCAATTTTTGTTTTGATTCTGAAAGCGAGCGCGCGGCTGCGGTCGATTTCCAATATGTGGGTCACGGTTGTGCGATGAAAGACGTCGCCTTGTTCATGAGTAGCGCGGTGAGGCCGCAAGATTGCGCAGAGCTTGAATCAGAAATCCTGGATGCTTACTTCCAGCACTTGAAAGAAGCATTAGCGCACTATCAACCACACCTTTCGTTCGATGATGTTGAAAAAGCATGGCGACCAATGTTTTACGTGGCGTGGGCCGATTTCCAACGCTTCGTAAAAGGCTGGAGCCCGGAGCATTGGAAGATTAACCCGTATACTGAGCAGTTGACCTTACGAGTGCTTACTCAATTAGACGAACAGGAGTCCGTCAATGTTCGATAGAACTGCGAGCTGGAAAACGCCGCAAAACTTTTTATTACTGATTTCGATTGTTGTCCCTATCGCGTTTTCGAGCTGGATGGCACTGCTTAATAACTTCGTGATTGAAAAAGCGAACTTTGATGGTGCGGATATTGGTTTACTGCAAAGTGTTCGTGAAATACCTGGTTTCTTAGCGTTTACCGTAGTGTTTGTGCTGGCCTTCATACGTGAACAACGCTTTATGTTGATATCGCTAGCGATGCTCACTGTAGGCACCGCGATTACGGGTCTGTTCCCTTCACTCACTGGTCTGTTGCTGACTACGATTTTGATGTCGACGGGCTTCCACTATTTTGAAACGCTGAAGCAGTCTTTGTCACTACAATGGTTGAGTAAAGAAGAAGCACCAGAGATGTTAGGTAAGATGATCTCCGTTGGCGCGTTGGCATCTTTAATCACTTATGGCTCTATTTGGGTGATGTTAGAGCAACTCAAACTCGACTTTGCTTGGGTGTATGGCATCACTGGCGGAATTGGTTTTGTTTTAGTTTTGGTGATGACTTTTGGCTTCCCTGAGTTTCAAACCAAGACGCCACAGAATAAGAAGTTGGTACTGCGGAAGCGTTACTGGCTCTACTACGCGCTAACGTTTATGAGCGGTGCGAGAAGACAAATCTTCACCGTGTTTGCAGGCTTTCTGATGGTAGAGAAATTCGGTTACTCGGCAGCTGACATAACGCTATTGTTCTTAATCAACTACCTATTTAACTTCTTGTTCGCAAAACGTATTGGTCGATTTATTGGTGTGGTGGGTGAGCGTAAGGCGCTGATTTTCGAGTATGTCGGTTTGATTGGTGTATTTGTCGGTTATGGCTTAGTGCAAAACGCAGAGTGGGCGGCAGCACTTTACGTGGTCGATCATTTGTTCTTTGCATTGGCACTAGCGATCAAAACTTACTTTCAGAAAATTGCAGATCCGGCTGACATGGCATCAACCGCTGGTGTCTCTTTCACCATCAATCATATTGCAGCGGTCGTTATTCCAGTGGTGTTTGGTGTGATTTGGTTGTCTTCTCCTGCAACGGTTTTCTATATTGGTGCAGTGATGGCCGTGGTTTCTCTAGCGCTATCTTTAAACATTCCGAAGAAACCTGAAGAGGGCAACGAAGTGCGAATGTTTAGCTGGCGCTAATGTTGGTCTCGATATTATGAAATAAGCAAAAAGCTCCAATAGTGATATTGGAGCTTTTTGTTTATGTGGGATATGTATATCTAATCCGCAAAATAGGCTTCACGCGGATCAGTTTCTTACGGTTTTTAATTCGGTACGCAGCTTGAAGATTCCCTTTGGTGCTTTGGTTAGCAGGATGCCGCAAAGTAGAGGAATCATCATTACAAGTGATTGTTCAGATAGAACCTCACCATTGATGTAACAAGAGATCAGTAGTGCAACCACAGGGAAAATTAGGAAGCAGATAGATGCTTGGAAAGGTGTCGAAACCTGACCTAATTTAAAGTAAGCAACAATGCCGCCAACACTCGCCACAAAGCCTAGGTAAACCACAGCAGAGATTGAATTCCAAGTGAAAGATTCAATATTCACGTTTTCACCTATAGCTGAAACAGCGAACAAGAATAGAGCTGCAATTAGGCTCGGTACGGCGTTGTAGGTTAGTACTTCAATGCCTTTGCAGTGCTTTTGAACCAGCACATACATCACTGCGTGAATCGCAACAGCAAGGCCTAAGCAAACCGTGCCAATTAGGTAGTCATCGCCACCCATCTGCATTTCATTACCAAGGATTAGACATAGGCTCACAACAGCAGCGATCAACCCGAATATCTGGTGCTTCGCTAGTCGTAGACCTAAGAATAAGCCAGACATCAACATCACAGCCACAGGCATGTTGGCGAAGATGATCGACGCTAAACCTGAAGAGATGTATTGCTCGCCATAGATCATCAACGTAAACGGAATCGCGAAATACATCAACGCAACAATAAGCAGCCATTGGCGCTTACCTTTAGGGAACAGCAGTGGTTGGTTGAAGACTTTCGCCAATACTGCAAGCAGAGGTGCTGCAAGTAAAAAGCGCAACGCAGTAGCAAAAATAGGTGGGATAGAATGCAATGCTACTTCCATCGCGAACCAAGTGGTTCCCCAAATTAAGCAAACAGAGACAAAAAGCAAAATAGTTAGCGACTTCGAATTCATGGTGACTACTCATTAATAATTATTTTAAATCATAGGCTTGTAGCGCCTTAATGACGTGGCACAGTATAGAAAGGTAGTCGGAGAAAAGTTTTGTCTTTTCATCTCTAATTTGAGTTTTTTGTGGAAATTAAATCTCTAGTATGATTATTTTATAGAAAATAAATTCGCTTTAGATAGTTAAAGTAAAGTCATTGTTCTTTGTGAGGTTTAATTTAACTTAAGGAATGGTCAACTCAACGAGTATGGCTGTTGGGTTATTGCTGTTAGCGTAGCAACAAAAAACGCGCCCTTAATGAGGCGCGTTTTTGAGCAATACGTTTAAGAGGCTGCGTCTACTGCGTAACAGGCTTAACTTGTTTGGGTTGTCTTACCGCAAGGATAAGTTGTGGTAGCAGTGACATCACTATCATGCCGGTCATTAGTGAGTATTGTACTGCAGTGAATGATTCACCCATCAACACCATGCCTGTCACGATGCCCGCAACTGGGTTTGCAATACCGCCGAAGGTGAAATCAACCACCGACATACGTTGTAGCAACCACACATACATGCCGTAACCCAGCGCTGTGTTTAGCCCAATAACCCATACGAGTCCCATAGCATTACGAGTATCGAAATGAGTCACGGCATTAACATAAGGCTGCGGATCGATGAATGCATGAACGCCAGACGCGACAGACAAAATCGTACCGCCCAGAATCAGTTGCCATGTTAATACCTTCCACCAGTGCATGCGGTTACCCAGTGACTTGGTAATGCTGCTGCCGATGACAATACACATTATTGCGGCAAACATTGCGCCTAAACCGATTGGGTTCAGAGCAATTTGGCTTGGGTTAAACAGTATCCACGCTAAGGTGATCAAGCCAATACCCGAAAGGGCTTGAATCAGATGCGGGCGCTGTTTTTTCACTACCCAGTGGAAGATCATCGCGAACACCGGCACGGAGATCATGCCCACGCCAGAGATTGCCGAAGGCAGCGTTAGCGCCATCACGAAGATCAGGCCAAAGAAGGTCGCAATATTGATAAGACCCAATGTGAAAATGATTTGCCACTCGCCTTTTTTAGGCAGTGTTGGTTTTACTGCTAGCAATAACAAACCAGCAGGTAACGCACGCAAAGCACCCAATAATAATGGTGGCCACTCCTGTAGCGTAAATTGCGTCACTGCATAGGTTGTTCCCCAAAAGAACGCGGGGATCATTGCTAATAATATGTTCATTTAAAATATCTTTACGTTAAGATAACTATTGTGTGAACTGTATACTGAGAACTAGTGGTTGTAAAGTATCTTTATGTTAAACTAGTTTGAAGTAATCAGACTAACAACGGAGCGAGATTGCAAATGGATGCTATCGACCGCGTAGTAGAGCAATGGGCAAAGGAAAAGCCCGAACTAGATACTGAGCCTATGGCAATGATGGGTCGGATTATGCGTATTGCCAAGTATATGGAGACGCAAGTTGCCGAACTTCATAAAAAATACGACATGAAGCTGGGTGAGTTTGATGTGCTGGCGACGTTGCGACGTTCTGGGAAGCCTTACCGACTGACGCCATCTGAACTGATTGGATCCATGATGCTGACATCTGGCGCGATGACCAATCGCCTTGATAAGCTAGAAGCCAAAGGGCTGATCAGTCGTGAACACAGCAAAGAAGACAGACGCAGCGTGAGTGTCCAGTTAACTAAAGATGGTCTTATTCTGATTGACCAAATGATGACTGAACATGTCGAAATGCAGAAAAAACTGGTTAAATCATTGTCTGCGAGTCAGAAGAAGAACACCAACCAACTTCTGAAAACATGGTTGAGCGCGTACGAGTAGTTTTTCTGATCTTCCTTTAGATTCAATAAAAAACCGAAGCTTAATCGCTTCGGTTTTTTTGTGCTTGTTTAAGAACTTCAAGTACAGCGAATTGGCGAGTTAAGCTTGCAGCATCTCGTCACTGAACAGTTCTGCACAACCAATGCCGTTGATGGCGCAACTTTCGTCGATGTCTGAGATGTCACCGCTGACCCCAATCGCACCAAGTACCGTTTTATCCTTATCTCGAATCAGTAGGCCCCCTGGCACTGGCACCATGTTTCCGTGTGCGAGTACGTTTACGGCGGAGATAAATGCTGGTCGATTATCAGCATCTTGGGCGAGTTTTCTAGAGGAACAACCCAGTGCGAGTGCTCCCCACGCTTTAGCAATCGCGATGTCTGGTCGCATCATGCTAGAGCCGTCTTGACGTTGCAGAGAAATCAGCTTGCCACCGCTGTCTAAGACGGCGACCGTCAAAGGTTCTGTGTGGATCTTGTTTCCTGCTTTTAAGGTGCCATCAATGATGGTTAACGCTTGTTGTAGAGTCAAACTTCCCATGTTATCTCCTAGTTTTTCAAGGGGCCGTGTACCAAGCTAAGTCAGCCAATCATTACGCTTGTTGTGAATATCATTGACTGATTCAGCTCGGTACAAGAGTCCTAACTGGACTCTTGTAATAGCCCATAGCTGGGTAAAGTTAGGAAGGCAGCGAACTCTTCGGCTGTAGAAAGTTGATAGAAAAGATCAGCTGTCTCTTCAAATCGACCTGCTGCATAGCGCGAGTCTCCGACTTCATGTTTTATCGTGTCTAGCTCTTGGTAAAGCCAAGAGTGGAATAGTGATTTGGTAAAGGTTTGGCCGTCATCAAGCGTGACGCCGTGGTGGATCCATTGCCAAATATTGGCTCTTGAGATCTCTGCGGTGGCGGCATCTTCCATAAGGCCGTAGATAGGTACACAGCCGTAGCCTTGAATCCAAGCTTCGATGTAATACAGCGCAATACGGATATTCTTGCGCACGCCGGCTTCGTCGCGGCTGCCTTCACAAGGTTTTAGCAACGAGTCTGCATTGATCACATGCTCCGGGCTTTGAAAATCCATTTGGTTTACTTTGCCATCTAAGTGCTTATCAAAGATCGACATTGCCAAATCAACCAGTGCAGGGTGCGCGACCCATGTGCCGTCGTGTCCGTTCTGAGATTCTCTTTGCTTATCTTCGATAACCTTGGCGGTTACACGCGCCATTTCTTGCGGATCTTTCGCTGGAATAAAGGCCGACATACCACCCATCGCCAGTGCGCCACGAGCGTGACAAGTACGCACCAACAGTTGGCTATAGGCATTTAGAAACTCTTGATCCATGCCGATCCCGTGGCGGTCAGGCAGGATGCGGTCTTTATGGTTTTTCAGCGTTTTGATGTAGCTGAAGATGTAATCCCAACGGCCACAGTTCATTGCCACGATATGATCACGCATTGCGTACAAGATCTCTTCCATTTGGAATACGGCTGGAAGCGTCTCAATCAAAACCGTCGCACGAATGGTGCCTTTGGGTACGTGGAAATAGTTTTCGGTGAAGCTGAAAATATCGTCCCACCACTGTGCTTCTTCCATGCTCTCAAGCTTGGGAATGTAGTAGTAAACCCCTAAACCTTGTTGTGCTCGTGATTGATAGTTATGGAAAAAGTACAAGGCGAAGTCCATCAAGCAACCGCCGATAGGCTGATTGTTGAATTGGATGGATTGCTCAGGAAGGTGGATCCCTCGTGGGCGTGCGATCAGCAGTGCAGGATCGTCGTTTAATTGGTAACGCTTCTGCTTCTTCTCATCGAAGTAGCTAATGGTGCCAAGGTTGGCGTCTCTTAGGTTGATTTGCCCTTCGACCATATTGGCCCAAGTAGGAGAAGACGCATCTTCAAAGCAGCACATGAAGACTTTCGCGCCTGAGTTTAGCGCGTTGATCACCATCTTTCTTTCGATAGGCCCGGTGATCTCTACGCGGCGATCCAGTAATTCTGGCGGCGGTGTTGCCACTTTCCACTCTTTATTCTGACGAATGGAAATGGTGTCTTTTCTGAAATTGGGTAGCTCACCCTCGTCATATTGAGCTTGTTTTGTGTCGCGGTCACTTAGCAGGGCATGACGGCGATCTCCAAACTTATTGACGAGAGCTTCTAAGAATTTTAATGCATCTTTAGACAAGATCTCTTTGTACTCGGAGTTGTCCATATTCCCGAGTACCTGCATACACTGTACTTCTTCTCTCTCTTTTACGTCATTCATCATTGTTGTCTCCTTTGAACAATACGATGTCACTTTGTATACAAAATGCTCTTTTTAAGGATATTTATATTGTAGAAATTGTAAACAAGCAAACGGTATTTAACATTTATTTATCATTTGGTCTTTTTGTAATTTATTTTTACGTAAAGATATTTTATGTAAAGCAATGAATTGTAAGCTTTTCAGGATGAGTGCGTACTTAATGTGATGGGTTGATGTAACAAAATTGTTTCATTTTGGGGTTGATAAATAGCTAGGATGGTTCATAGTACACAAAAGTTAGTTTAATTGTATACAATCTGAACTGGAGGTTCGAATGGCAATTATGAAAGCGATTGAAGCAGCGGTAGAGGTGCTTAAACGTGAAGGTGTAGACATCGCATTTGGTGTTCCCGGCGCAGCAATTAACCCTATGTATGCGGCTATGAAAAAGCTCGGAGGAATCGACCACGTCTTAGCTCGACATGTAGAGGGTGCCTCACATATGGCTGAAGGCTACACACGTACTAATCAGGATAATATTGGTGTGTGTATTGGTACTTCTGGCCCCGCAGGAACGGACATGATCACAGGTCTTTATTCTGCTTCCGCTGACTCGATCCCTATCCTATGTATCACTGGTCAGGCTCCGCGTGCTCGCCTTCATAAAGAAGACTTTCAAGCGGTCGACATCGAATCGATTGCCAAGCCAGTCACTAAGTGGGCGACTACGGTTCTTGAACCGGCTCAAGTGCCACGCGCGTTCCAAAAAGCCTTTCATTTAATGCGTTCGAGCCGTCCGGGTCCAATCCTGATTGATCTACCGATTGATGTTCAGCTGGCTGAAATTGAGTTTGATATCGATACCTATGAACCGCTAGAACCTTATAAGCCACAAGCGACACGCGCGCAGGTTGAGAAAGCATTAACCATGATGTCTCAATCTGAAAAACCGCTGATTGTATCTGGTGGTGGCGTGATTAACGCTGGCGCGTCTGAATTGTTGCAACAGTTTGCCGAGATCACTGGTGTTCCTGTGATTCCAACCTTAATGGGTTGGGGCTCGATTCCGGATGATCATGAGTTAATGGCGGGTATGGTAGGGCTACAAACTTCTCACCGTTACGGTAACGAAACCATGCTCAACTCTGATTTTGTGTTTGGTGTTGGTAACCGCTGGGCTAACCGTCATACCGGTTCTGTCGATGTTTATACCGAAGGCCGCAAGTTCGTACACGTCGACATTGAACCGACGCAAATTGGCCGCGTGTTCTGCCCAGATTTAGGCATAGTCTCTGATGCCAAGGCAGCGCTAGAGCTAATGGTTGAAGTGGCACAAGAGTGGCGTGACGCTGGCAAACTGCCGAACCGAAATGCATGGGCAAGTGAGTGTCAGGAACGCAAGTCGACCATGCTGCGTAAAACCAATTTCGATGAAGCGCCAATGAAACCGATGCGTGTTTATGAAGAGATGAACAAGGCATTTGGTCGTGACACTTGTTATGTGAGCACCATTGGTTTGTCGCAAATTGCTGCCGCTCAGTTCCTACATGTTTATAAGCCGCGTAATTGGATCAACTGTGGTCAAGCTGGCCCATTGGGTTGGACAACACCAGCCGCATTAGGTGTACGAGCAGCCGATCCAAATCGCGATATTGTCGCTATCTCTGGAGATTACGATTTCCAATTCATGATTGAAGAACTGGCAGTCGGCGCGCAATTCAATCTGCCATACATTCATGTGTTGGTGAACAACTCGTATTTAGGCTTGATTCGCCAAGCGCAACGTCAATTTGATATCGATTACTGTGTACAACTGGCGTTCGATAACCAGAATGCGCCAGAGCTTGAAGGCTACGGTGTTGACCATGTAGCCGTTGTTGAAGGCTTAGGTTGTAAGGCGATTCGAGTTCGTGAACCAGAGCAAATTGCGGCAGCGTTTGAGCAAGCCAAAGAGCTGATGAACAAGCACAAGGTGCCAGTGGTCGTTGAGCTGATTCTTGAGCGAGTAACCAACATTGCGATGGGCGTAGAGATCAATGCCATCAACGAATTTGAGCCACTTGCCGAAAGCCGCGGCGATGCCCCAACAGCGTTAGCGTACAAGTAATCATTAAGTCATGTGTATACGTAGAGCTGAGGTTTAGCTCTACGGAAAGTCTCCAAGAAATCGGAGCCTTACTAAGCAACCGTAGCTCCATCAAATAACCGTTGCTTCACTAAACAGTCATAGTTTCACCAAATAAAGAATAAGGACAGAGTCATGGCAAAATTTGCAGCAAACTTGTCAATGTTATTCACGGAAGTTGATTTTATGGATCGCTTTGAAGCTGCCGCAGAAGCGGGCTTTCAAGGTGTCGAATACCTTTTCCCATATGCCTTTGATGCGGATGAGATTAAACAAAAGCTCGAGGCTAATAACCTAGAGCAAGTGCTATTTAACTTGCCTGCGGGTGATTGGGACGCTGGCGACCGTGGTATCGCGGTCGACCCTGCACGAGTTGAAGAGTTTCAAGCGGGTGTACCTAAAGCCATCGCTTACGCAAAAGCGCTCGGCTGTACTCAAGTGAATTGCTTAGCCGGGATTGTTCCGCAAGGTGTGACCCAGCAAGATGCGCAATCGGCGTTTGTGATTAACCTGCATTACGCGGCAAACGCGCTAGCAGCAGAAGGCATTAGCTTAGTGATAGAGGCGATCAATACCCGTGATATTCCGGGCTTCTTCTTGAACACGACTGAGCAAGCCAAAGCGATCATCAAAGAGGTAGGGAGCGATAACCTTTCTATCCAATACGATATTTATCACATGCAGATTATGGAAGGCGATCTTACGCCGACCATGCAGCAGAACATTGGTCAAATCGCACACGTTCAACTGGCTGACAATCCAGGTCGACACGAACCGGGGACTGGAGAAATCAATTACCCATTCGTGCTCAATTATCTTGATGAGCTTGGTTATCAAGGCTGGGTTGGCTGCGAATACAAGCCAAAAACAACGACGACAGAAGGCCTTGGTTGGCTACACCAGTACCGTTAATTGCGTCTGGTAACCCTCAAACGTTAAGGAGAACAACATGTCTAAAATTGCATTTATCGGAACTGGCATCATGGGTAAACCTATGGCGAGTAACCTTCAAAAAGCAGGTCACGATTTGATTCTGTCGGATCACTTTAATGCAGCACCTGCCGACCTTGTGGCAGCGGGCGCAACGGTCTGTCATTCACCAGCGGAAGCGGCTGAAGCAGCAGATATCATTATCCTAATGGTGCCGAATACACCACAAGTTGAAGATGTCCTGTTTGGTGACAACGGCGTCGAGAAAGGCCTAACGGCGGGTGGCGCAACGGGGAAACTGGTTATCGACATGAGTTCGATCTCGCCAATCGCGACCAAAGCAATCGCAGCGCGAATCAACGAAGGCGGGGCGTCATACCTTGATGCACCGGTATCAGGTGGCGAAGTAGGCGCTATTAATGCAGCGCTGACTATCATGGTTGGTGGTGAGCAAGACGCCTTTGACAAAGCACGTCCGCTATTTGAAATCATGGGTAAGAATATTACGCTGGTGGGCGACAACGGTGCGGGTCAAACCTGTAAGGTGGCGAACCAGATCATTGTTGCTCTGAATATCGAAGCCGTGTCTGAGGCGTTAGTCTTTGCTTCGAAAGCAGGCGCTGATCCAGCGCGAGTACGTCAGGCTTTATTAGGTGGCTTTGCTAACTCTAAGATATTGGAAGTGCACGGTGAGCGTATGGTTGAAGGCACATTCGACCCTGGCTTTAGAATCTCACTTCACCAAAAAGACTTAAATCTTGCGCTAACGGGCGCACAGGAGCTAGGGGTTGCGCTACCGAACACGGCAAATGCACAAGAGCTGTTTGGCGAGTGTGCCGAAATGGGCGGTGAAGGTTGGGACCACTCTGCGCTTATTCAAGCGATTGAGAAACGTTCTGATCACTCGATTCGTTAATCTAGTTAACGGTTTGTCCGTTTAGTGGTTAGTCAATCAACCGATTATCCGTTAATTAATTAGGGCTGCTATCGATTCGTAGCCCAACAGTTTCAAACAGTTTGTTTATAAATCGCGTAGTTTCGTCTCCTTTTATACGCGTTCCTGATACGAGGCAGAGGTTGAAGTTGTTCCTTTCCAACTTGATCTTAGCAGGCACCCTTTGGCCTTGTATCGGGGTTCTTTTTTTCTCCGTCAACTAAGGAGTGGCTGATGGACATTGATGCTAAGCAGTTTCTACAAACCCTTTTCTCAAGTGCTGTTAATCAGGCGCTACCTAAAAATCACATCGAACCTTTTCTTCCTCAAGACATTTTTTATCGCTCTGCTAATCAAGCCGGGCGTACTGTGGTGATAGGAGCAGGAAAAGCAGCCGCGTCGATGGCCGCAGAGCTTGAAGCGGTTTGGCAGGCAAAGAAACAACAAGATCTTGCACTGCGTGATCTTGAAGGCTTAGTCGTGACCCGCTACGAACACACCGCACCTTGCGAACACATTGAGGTGATTGAAGCAGCGCACCCCGTGCCAGATGCGATGGGCTTAGAAGTAAGCCAACGTATGCTGCAATTAGTGAGTGGCTTGAGCGCCGACGACACGGTGATTTGCCTACTGTCGGGGGGCGGTTCCGCTTTGCTAAGTCTGCCCGGGGGCGACATCAGCTTGGCAGAGAAGCAACAAATCAATAAGGCGTTGCTCAAATCAGGCGCCGCCATTGATGAGATGAATTGTGTTCGCAAACATCTATCTTCAATAAAAGGCGGTCGACTCGCCAAAGCGGCCTATCCTGCAAGGGTAGTGTCACTGGCGATTTCTGATGTGCCGGGTGATGATATTAGTGTGATTGCCTCTGGCCCAACCGTACCCGACACCACTACGCGTTTTGATGCGATGGCAATTTTAGAACGTTACCGAATAGAAACACCACGCTCGGCATTTGAATGGTTAAATAATCCAGAGTCAGAAACCGTTAAGCCAGATGACGTCTGCTGGAAGAATGCCGAGCACCATATTATCGCGACTCCGATGTCGGCATTGGAATCCGCTGCTGCAGAAGCTGAAGGCTTGGGTATTCCTGCTTATGTGTTGAGTGATTGTATAGAGGGAGAAGCGCGAGATGTTGCGAAAGTTCACGCTGCGTTGGCTAAGCAAGTGGCCAATCACAAGCACCCATTTGCGACGCCTTGCGTGATACTTTCTGGTGGCGAAACCACAGTAACCGTTAAAGGCAATGGTCGTGGTGGGCGTAACTGTGAGTTCTTATTGAGCTTGTATAATGAGCTTAAAGGCCAAGACAACATATTTGCATTGGCCGCCGATACCGACGGGATTGATGGCGTGGAGGACAATGCGGGTGCGTGGATTACCCCACAAACATGGCAACAAGGTTCGAGCTTGTCGCTTAAAGCGCAAGACTACCTCGATGCCAACAACAGCTACGATTTCTTCAAGCAAGTCGATGTGCTTCTTACCACGGGACCAACGCTGACTAATGTGAATGACTTCCGCGCAATATTGATTCTTTAACTTGAACAGTTCAAAAACACGGTATGGAATGGTCGCTTCTTAACAAATAGAGCGGCCATTTTATTGTTATCAATGCGGTGACCTTGAGTTCTGAGATTATCTTCTGGACTAATGAAGCACGTTGATTACTATGATTTTAGTAACGAGCTGTAAAGGATGCAATATGTCTAGGATCAGACAAAAGAATCAAGATTTAATCATCGAAGTCGCGTGTGAACAATTCGCCACTCATGGTTATGCTGCAACAAAAATGGCCGATATCGCGAAAGCGGCCGACATTCCCAAGCCTAACGTATTCTATTATTTCAGCTCAAAAGATAAGCTCTACAACGCTGTGCTTGAAACCGTCACTCAGCCTTTACTAGAAGCGTCTCGTCCGATTGAAGAGCTCAGCGATCCTGTTGAAGCCTTGTCTCAATATATTCAAACCAAGCTGATCATTTCTCGCGATCATCCACATGCCTCTAAGGTATTTGCCAATGAAGTGATGTCTGGCGCTAAAGTATTGCCGAAAGAGATTGGTGACGAGCTGTATAAGCAATCCCAGATGATTCTTGATAAGTTCTCGACATGGTCGGCGCAGGGCCTAATGGACGATGTTCCCGCTCATCACCTGATGTTTACCATCTGGGCGGCAACTCAAACCTACGCCGATTTTGGCTGGCAGATTTGCAGCGTGATGCAGAAGGACCAACTCGATGATAAAGACTATGCCGATGCCGCTGAGTTCATCACTCAGCTAGTGATTAAAGGCTGTGGTGTGAAAGGGAGCACTTGAAAGCTGGAGAGTCTTGCTGAGAGTTGCTTTAAGCTTGCTCTTCAGGAAATTGAAATGCCTTATCGTAGAATAAGGCATTTTTTACGCTTGTATTTTAGCTGTATGAGGCTTAGCCAACTAACAAGAAGAAGAGAGCTGTTGCGACAATACCTATCAATGCGTAGGGGAATTGAGTGGTTGCGTGTTGCATTGAGGTACACCCGGAACCTTGAGCTGACAATACCGTTGAGTCACTAAAGAAACATGAGTGACTGCCCGCTGCTGATGCCGAAAGCAGAGCCGCAATAGTTAAATGTAGAGGTACGCCAAGTTGTTCGCCTAGAGGCAATACGATTGGCATAGCAACTGCAAAAGTTCCCCAAGAAGATGCGGTAGCAAACACCAATGCACCGGTGATCATAAAGATAATTGCTGGGAAGTAAGACGCCGATAGATAAGGGCTTACTGTCTCGATGACATATTGTGTCACTCCTAGAGAATCATTCACAGACTTCAGCATGAATCCACCAATCACCGTTGCCAATGGCAGCAGCATAACTTTGATTCCGTCGTAGACAGCTTCAAACATATCATTCATTGAGATTAGACGTTGAACACCATAGAAGCAGATAGTAAAGATAATTGCGACAAATACGCCTGCTAATAGATCAATACCGAAGTACCAGCTTGCACCAACTAACACCACCATAGGCAATAGGAAGTTGATTAATCCCATCGTTGGGTTGGTGTGCGCTGTAATATCTGCGCCAAAGTCGATGTCTGTTGCACCGTCAGGACGTACTTGACCTTTCTTCGCTCGTTCCTCAGCCTGCTTCATTGCGCCTAAATCCGGCATCTTTTCTAACGCAACGAGAAGGACGATTATCAGCGTAACCCAGCCATAAGCCATGTATGGAATCGCTTCAATATATGCTTTGATACCCTCACCAGCTTCAGCCACTCCATTCGCTTCAAGCAGTGAGCTAAAGAAAATAGCCCATGTTGATATTGGCACCAGAATACAAATCGGCGCAGCGGTGGAATCGACTAGATAAGATAGTTTTTCACGGGAGATGTTGTATCCGTCAGTAATCTTCTTCATCGATGATGAGATAGCGATCGCGTTCAGATAGTCATCAATAAAGATCATGATGCCGAGGAAAAAGGTCATCAGCATAGATTGTTTACGGCTCTTAACCTTTGTGACCAACATATCTGAAAAGCTTAAAATACTGCCGCCTTTTTCGAGAATTGCGATTAATCCCCCCATCAGTCCGCAAACTAGAACGATCCATGCAATGGTTTCGTTCATCATTACATCCATCGATATGCCGACAATTTGCTCAACGGCTTGCGCAGGATTGAGTAGTAGTACACCAGCGATGGTACCACTAAAAAGCGCCTCTACGGTGCGGTGTGTAGTTAGGGCGAATACCAAAACAAGTGCGGTAGGGAGAAGGCTCATCCATCCATAGGCCTCTCCTTCTTGGTGGTTCAATCCAATTGATGTGAAGAAAATGAAAGTCGCGACAACCAATAGAGATACCATGATGTGTTGACTGTTGATCTTCAGCGGCGCGTCCAACGCCTTAGTTTGCGTAGTCATACGTGTAGTTCCTTTGTTTATGCTGAGTGCAACATCCAGTCGATTTCTAATGGAGTGATGGCGCGTTCAAACTCCGCCAGTTCACTTCGTTTACAAGCTAAATATAGATCGACAAACTCTTTAGAGATGTACGGGGTCAGCTCACTGCGTTCTAGCTGATCGAGAGCTTCAGACATACGCAGAGGTAAGTCTATTGCATCATCACTGAGGGAGTTAGGACATTGGTCTTTGGTATAGTTTTCACTCGCTAATACTGCGGATAGTACTACTGCAGCGAGAATGTAAGGGTTAACGTCAGCTCCCGCAATGCGGTGTTCAATTCGGCGATTGTTGCTGTCGCTGATAGGAACACGCAGTGCGACACCACGATGGTTCTCGCCCCAGTCTGCTTTCGTTGGCACGTAAGCTCCTGGAACAAAGCGGCGGTAAGAGTTAACGTTAGGGCAAATCAAGGCCATGGAATCGGATGTTTGAGCAAGCATCGCGGCCATGGTTTGATAAAAGAGATTACTGGGTTCACCATCTTGTTGGCTGAAGTGGTTATTGTCGTTGGAATCCACCAAGCTAAGGTGGATGTGCATACCGTTACCAGCTTGCTCACTAAATGGCTTAGCCATGAAGGTAGCATCGAAATCATGTTGATTAGCAATTTGACGAATTAGGCGTTTGACGATGATGATTTCATCACACACTCGTAGTACATCTTTAGAGTGGTTGAAGTTAATTTCGAATTGTCCTGGGGCGGATTCAGATAGTGCCCCCGAAGTATTTAACCCTTGTTCTTGAGCGACTTTGTTAAGATCGGCCAAAAAGTCTGCGTAATCATCCAAACCATCTAAGTCATAGACTTCGGTATCTTTTTCTCGTGATTTTTTGTTTGGGTTGATGGCTGTTTGTAGTGCTCCCATCTCACCCCGCTTCCTGTCTATTAAGTAAAACTCTAGCTCTAAGGCAACACATGGATGTTGATCTTTGGTGTGTAACTTTTCGAGAATTTCACTGACGATATTACGAATAAAGAGCGGGTTTGGGGTGTGGGCTGACTCATCCATCATACTCAACATTATTTGGCCCACTTGCTCTTTAGCGGTAGGCATCAATGTATCCGCAATTGGGAAACACATGTTGTCTGGTTCTCCCAATTCTTCACCTAACCCTGCTGTTTCAACCACATTACCTTTGGTATCTAAAGTAATTGTCGAGAGGGGAAGAGCTACTCCTTTATGCAGCTTGTGTAGTGCACTTACTGGGATGCGCTTGCCTCTTGGTGTGGCATTGATGTCGGTAAAAATCAGATCAACAAACTCGATGTTGGGCCATTTTTGTCGAAAATTTTTAACTTCCTGTAGATACGATTCCATTGTGTTCTCCAACTAGCCTCTATTTGGTAAATTAAAAGTAATAAAAAAGAAACAAGTCAATTGTACTAATTAGACTAAAGTCTAGTTTTAAAGGTTATTTCCTTTTAATACATAAGCTTGCGTTGATTACTTTGAAATTTACAATTTTATTGAAAGATGTTTCTGTTAACTATTTTGTAACAGTTGATTGTGTTTTGCTCAATATAATGTCCAAAATTAGTCGTTTTTTTGACCAAAAAGGTTGGTTTGGTCACGCTTTGGTCATAATATCGAACATCGGTGTTGATAATTTTGTACATGATTTGTAGTGTAAGTGTTAAATAAATCGAGCACGGAAGTAACATGTCTAGAACAAGCAAACCCATTATTGGAATTGTTAGTTGCGCTAAAGAATTGGGTGGCTATCAAATACAGGCAGTGAATAATTTTTACCTCACGGCTGTGAAAGACTTTGGTGGGTTGCCACTGATATTGGCTCCGGATATGGCAAGTGAAGACGTTGAGCGTCTTCTTAACATCTGCGACGGTTTTTTAT
This sequence comes from Vibrio sp. ZF57, assembly GCF_001691235.1. Taxonomy (NCBI): domain Bacteria; kingdom Pseudomonadati; phylum Pseudomonadota; class Gammaproteobacteria; order Vibrionales; family Vibrionaceae; genus Vibrio; species Vibrio sp. ZF57. The sequence continues at coordinate 26,500 of NZ_MAKD01000107.1, forward strand.
TTCCGGGGAGTCACTCAAATGTGGCACCACATCATTACAACGGCACTCATGAAGAGTCTAAGAAAGATGAAGCTCGAGATGAGCTTTCCTTTACTTTGATTCGTCAAGCGATAGACAAAGACATTCCGTGTTTTGGTGTTTGCCGTGGATTTCAAGAGATGAATGTTGCTCTGGGAGGCTCACTGAACCCAGCAGTTCATGATTCAGGTTTCAACGACCATAGAGAGAGTGAGGTCGAAGACTTTGAGGAAAAGTACGCTCCATCACACGCGGTGTTGGTGCAAAAACAAAGTTTGTTTGAGAAATGGCTGACTGAAAATCATTGGGAAAACACTATCTTTTTTGAGGTTAATACTCTTCATAACCAAGGGGTTGACCAATTAGCTCCCCAACTGACTGTGGAAGCTAAAGCACCGGATGGTTTAGTGGAAGCGTTTAGTCTTCCAGGGCAAAAATTCTTTGTTGGCGTGCAGTGGCACCCAGAATGGAAAGCAAAAACGAATCATTTCTCTCAAATTTTGTTTAAAGAATTTATGATGGCGGCCTCTCTATAAGTTAGGAGCCACCTACATGGACAACCAAGAGATTGGTAAAAATATTGTTCGATTAAGAAAAGAACATGGATTGTCACAACGAGAATTAGCCGAACGAGCAGGTATTACACATAGCGCGATCTCTTCGATTGAGAATGCGAAGGTAAGCCCTTCAGTAAGTTCGTTGCAAAAAATAGTGAATGTTTTTTCTTTATCTCTTTCGGAGTTTTTCACACTTGAACAACCCAAAAGCGATGAAGTGAAGGTTGTCGTTGCACCTGAAGAGTTGGTTGAAATGGGCAGTGAGTCGGTTTCAATGAAATTGGTAACCAACGGCAGCAAAGAACAGGTAATTGGATTTTTGATTGAAGAGTATGCCCCCCACGGCACAACGGGTGCGGCGGAAATTAAACATGAAGGCGAAGAGATCGGCACTATTTTAGAGGGCGAAATCACTCTGGAATACAAAGAGCAATCTTTTGTCCTTAAACAAGGTGAATCGTACATTATTGATACGACGCAGCCGCACAAGTTCACAAATCACACAGACAAGGCTTGTCGAATGATAAGCGCGCATACGCCAACCACATTCTAAGTGGGCCTTGCCTTGTTGTGATAACAAGGAGAGCGTATGAAAACCCAAGAACAATGGATTGAACTGAGAAACAATCTAAACATCGAAAATCGTGCCTTTATTAATGGCGAATATAGCGCAGCTATCAGTGGAGAAACTCTAGATGTTGTTAACCCGGCTACCGACGAGACACTGACCCAGATAGCTCGTTGCCAAGAAGAAGATGTTGAGCTTGCGGTAACATGTGCTCGTCAAGCTTTCCTTTCTGGTGAATGGAGCAACAGCGCTCCGTCATATCGCAAAGCGGTACTCAGCCAATTTGCAACGCTGATTGACCAACATCGTGAAGAACTTGCGTTGCTGGAAACCCTAGATACGGGTAAGCCAATCAGCCATAGCTTTTCAACCGATATCCCTGGTGCTGCAAGTGCACTGCGTTGGTATGCAGAAGCCATCGATAAAGTGTATGGGGAAGTCGCGCCAACGGAACAAGATGTACACGCCTTTGTTTCTCATCAAGCTATCGGTGTTGTTGCAGCGGTAGTTCCATGGAACTTTCCATTATGGTTAGCTTGCTGGAAACTTGGCCCTGCATTAGCAGCAGGTAATAGCGTTATTCTTAAACCCTCTGAAAAATCTTCTCTCACTGCTATTTATATTGGTCAACTCGCCAATCAAGCAGGCTTACCACGTGGCGTTTTTCAAGTCGTTACAGGCTTTGGCCATGAAGCCGGTGATGCTTTAGCGAAACACCATGACGTCGACTGTATTGCATTTACGGGTTCCACTCGTATTGCTGGTCAATTAATGGTTCGTTCTGGTGAAACCAATCTTAAGCGTGTGTTTGCTGAGGCTGGTGGTAAGAATGCCAATATCGTATTTGAAGACTGCGAAGACCTCGATCGTGCAGCCGCAGAAACCGCTGGTGGTTGCTTCTATAACCAAGGCGAAGTCTGTGTCGCTGCAACTCGTTTATTAGTGCACGAAAGCATCAAAGATCGCTTTGTTGATAAAGTCATTTCTGCGGCTCAATCCTTTATGCCGAAAGACCCAATGGACACCTCATCTTCGATGGGAGCGCTCATCGATCAAGGTCACAAATCAAAAGTGCTTGAATATATAGAGCTTGGCCAAGCGGAAGGTGCAGTTCTTCGTTGCGGGGGTGATGTTGAAGGCAAAGGTGCATTTGTTGAGCCGACCATTCTTGATAACGTTGACAATAAAATGCGTGTCGCCCAGGAAGAGATCTTTGGTCCTGTACTTTGTGTTATCTCATTTAAAGATGAAGCTGAAGCCGTCGCAATCGCCAATGACTCAAAATACGGTTTAGGTGCGGCGCTTTGGAGCAATAACATTAACCGCGTACACCGTGTAGCTAAACAGCTTCAGGCAGGTTCTGTTTGGGTGAACAACTACAACGAAGGTGATATGACCGTCCCTTTTGGTGGGTTCAAAATGAGTGGTAACGGCCGTGATAAATCACTGCACGCCATCGAAAAATTCACAGAAACCAAAACCACTTGGATTCGCCTTCACCCTTAGCCTGCTGATGATTAATAAAGGAATATCACTATGAATAAGCATACGGATTCGTTTTACGCCCACTCTATCCCGAACATGCCAGAGTTCCCACAACTGCAAGACAACATTGAGTGTGATGTGTGTGTGGTTGGGGCTGGGTTTTCAGGTTTATCTTCGGCTCTTCATTTAGCCGAGAAAGGTTTTAAGGTAGTGGTACTAGAGAGTGCCAAAGTTGGTTTTGGAGCAACTGGTCGTAATGGTGGACAGATCGTCAATAGCTACAGCCGAGATGTTGATGTAATAGAAAGCCGTTACGACCAACCCCAGGCTAAAGCCCTGTGTGACATGATTTTCGAAGGCGGAGATGTCATTCGTGGCCTAATCGAAAAATACGATATTGAGTGTGACCACAAACGCGGTGGCCTATTTACCGCGCTAAACAAAAAGCAGTTAATAGGTTTAGAGCATCATAAGAAAAACTGGGAGCGATATGGTAATGACCAGCTCACCATGTTGGATGCTAGCCAAGTAGAAGAGGCGGTTGGTACTCAAGCTTACACCGGTGGCTTGCTTGATATGCGAGGTGGGCACATTCATCCGCTTAAACTCGCATTGGGGGAAGCCGCAGCATTTGTTTCTCTTGGTGGCCAAATTTTTGAACAATCAGCGGTAACGTCCATTGAAAAAGGTGCGAATCCTGTTGCAAGAACAGCGAGCGGTAGCGTGAAGAGTAAATACTTGGTGTTAGCTGGCAACGCCTACTTAGGTGGGTTGGCTCCGAATATCAGTAACAAAGCCATCCCATGTGGAACTCAAGTCGTGGCGACAGAGCCGCTTACCGATGAGCAACTAAAACAGGTTTTACCAAGTGACTACTGCGTTGAAGACTGTAATTACTTACTGGACTATTTCCGATTGAGTGCCGACAAACGCTTGTTGTTTGGGGGCGGGGTGGTTTATGGCGCTCGTGACCCTCAAGACATTGAGTCTCTGATTCGTCCTAAGTTAGAAGGTATTTTCCCTCAACTTAAAGGTATCAAGATTGATTACACATGGACTGGTAACTTCTTACTTACCTACTCACGTATGCCGCAGTTCGGCGCATTCGACGACAATATTTATTATTTGCAAGGCTACAGTGGTCATGGAGTTACCTGTACTCACTTGGCTGGCAAGTTATTGGCAGAAGCCTTAACAGGGCATGCCGAACGATTTGATGCCTTCGCACAACTCAAGCACTACGCCTTCCCTGGTGGACGTCACTTCCAAATACCATTCACAGCAGTTGGCGCAGCGTATTACAACCTAAGAGATAAACTGGCTATCTAACCGGACGATAAGGAACATCCAATGAGTAGAGTAGTAAAATTCGCGGCCCTGCAACTGACAAAAAGCTGGGATCTGGAAGATAACCTAAATAAAGCTAAGCAAGCGATTCGTGAAGCTGCGAGTAACGGTGCCAATGTGGTTTTGCCGCAGGAATTGTTCGCTGCTCCTTATTTTTGTAAGAAGCAAGAAGCTAAGTATTTTGAGTTGGCTGAGGAAGTAGACAATTGTCTGTTGATAACAGAGATGAGTGCATTGGCAAAAGAACTCGGGGTCGTGATTCCAGTTAGTTATTTTGAAAAAGCGGGCAATACCTTCTTTAACTCATTAGTGATGATTGATGCCGATGGCACTGTGCTAGATAACTACCGCAAATCACACATCCCGGATGGTCCGGGTTATAGCGAAAAATACTATTTTAGTCCTGGAGATACTGGTTTCAAAGTATGGCAAACCCAGTTTGGTAAGTTCGGCGCTGGTATTTGCTGGGATCAATGGTTTCCCGAGCTTGCTCGTAGCTTAGCGTTACATGGTGCAGAAGCCATTTTTTACCCAACCGCTATTGGCAGCGAACCACAAGATCCAACTTTAGATTCTCGTGATCACTGGCAACGCACTATGCAAGGCCATTCCGCTGCAAACTTGGTTCCTGTGATTGCGTCTAATCGCGTAGGCACAGAATGTGATGATGGCATTGAAACCACATTCTACGGTTCTTCTTTTATTACCGATCATACTGGTGGCAAGTTGGCAGAAGCGCCACGTGATGAGGAAGCTATCATTTACGCGGAGATTGATTTAGCCGCAACGGCTCAAGCGCGTCACTCGTGGGGGCTGTTCCGTGACCGCCGCCCAGATCTATATGGCTCTGTGGGCAAACTAGCAGTTTAAAGGGGCAGACTATGCAGTTATCGACAACACCACTGCAAGATGGGTTCTACTTTCCAGCTGAGTTTCATCCTATTGAAGAAGTTTGGTTGGCTTGGCCAGAAAGACGAGACAATTGGCGTGATAACGCCCTTCCTGCCCAGCAAACATTCGCTAGCATTGCGAATGCAATAGCAGAAGTGACTAAGGTTTGTGTCGCCGTGAGTGCGAAGCAATTTGATAAGGCGAGAACATTGCTTCATTCAGATATTCGGCTTGTTGAAATCCCATTCAATGATGCGTGGATGCGTGATATTGGGCCCACAGTGTTGGTGAATCAAGACGGCGAGCGTCGTGGAATCAACTGGCAGTTTAACGCTTGGGGTGGTGACTATAATGGCCTCTATGAAAACTGGCAGCAGGACGACCTAGTGGCTAGCTCAGTATGTGACATTATCGGAATTGATCACTACAACGCCCCATTCGTTTTAGAGGGGGGCTCAATTCATACTGATGGCGAAGGTACGCTCTATACAACAGAAGAGTGTTTGCTTAGTCCGGGACGCAACCCTGAGTTGAATCAACAACAGATAGAAACACATCTCAAAGAATATCTAGGTATTGAAAAGGTCATTTGGCTGCCTAAAGGACTATTCGATGATGAAACTGACGGACATGTTGATAATTTGATGCATGTAATTGCCCCGGGGAAAGTGGTATTGAGTTGGACAGATGATCCATCAGACCCACAATTCGCATTATCTCGTCAGGCGGAACAAGTGTTAAAAGATCAATCTGATGCTAAAGGTCGAGAGATTGAAATCATCCGTTTACCGTTGCCAGGGCCTTTGCACTATAGCGAAGCAGAAGCAAGCGGAATTGATAAAAGTGATGGAATGACACGTGATGCAGGGGAAAGGTTAAGTGCTTCTTATGCCAACTTTCTTATCGCGAATGGTTATGTGTTTTTGCCATTGCTCGATGATAGAACTGACGAGCAGGCAATAAAAATATTGCGGCAAGCGATGCCTGAACATCAAGTCGTTGGTATACCAACGCGTGAGGTTTTGCTGGGTGGAGGTAACATCCACTGCATTACTCAGCAGATCCCTGCTTAGGAAAACCATTATTAAAACAATGAACTATTGGTTTTCTGCTTGGTAGGGTAACTATCAGTAGACGCCAAGGTAAAGCTGTCAAAAGGAATCCCCATGCAACAAATTACAAATCAATCATTGCTGTCGTTTATGGTGCTAAATCAAGACCAAGGTATTGCTGTAAGTAACCCCGCGACGGGTGAAATACTTGGTTATGCACCAGTGTCGTCTGAACATGACATTTTAGATGGGGTCGAGCGTGCAAGCTTCGCGCAAAAAGAGTGGGCTTTGCTGCCAGCCAAAACCCGTTCTGGTTTACTACAAAAATGGTATCAGTTGTTACTTGATAACAAGGAAGATCTCGGTCGCCTGATGACGTTAGAGCAAGGCAAGCCATGGGCAGAAGCACAAGGTGAGGTGTTGTACGGCGCAAGCTTTATCGAGTGGTTTGCTGAAGAAGCGAAGCGTACCTATGGTGAGACAATTCCAGCGCCAAGTAGCGACAAACGCCTTGTAACTATGAAACAACCTATTGGAGTAGCTTGTGCGATTACTCCGTGGAATTTTCCTATTGCAATGATAACTCGTAAGGCAGGTCCAGCACTTGCGGCTGGCTGTAGTTTTATTGTGAAGCCGTCTGAATCCACACCTTTATCTGCTTTTGCTGTAGCTGAGCTAGCATATCAAGCGGGTATTCCTCGTGATGTACTGCAAGTGGTATTGGGCGCGAATTCTCGTCAAGTTGGCGGTATTTTTACCTCACATCCTCTGATTCGTAAGCTCTCTTTCACGGGCTCTACGCAAGTTGGAAGAGTGCTGATGCAGCAAAGTGCAAACGACATCAAGCGAACGTCAATGGAGCTCGGTGGAAATGCACCATTTATCGTATTTGATGATGCAGATATTGATGCGGCTGTGCTTGGTGCAATGGCGTCTAAGTTTCGTAATGCCGGTCAAACTTGCGTCTGCGCTAACCGTTTTTATGTACATAACAAGGTGTACGATGAGTTTGTTGAAAAATTCGATGCAGCAGTGCAGCAGCTTAAAGTAGGCAATGGTCTAGAAGAGGGTGTAAATGTTGGTCCGGTAATCAGCGAATCAGCAAAACAAGGTATTCAGTCCCTCATTGACGGCGCAATCGAACAGGGCGCGAAACCAGTTACTGAGCCGAAAACTCTTGATGGTCTATTCATGCAACCTGTCGTTCTCAAAAACGTTACGCATGATATGGATATTATCTCGCAAGAGATCTTTGGCCCCGTCGCTCCTGTGATCAAATTTGATGATGACCAACAGCTTATCGAAATGGCTAACGACACTATCTATGGCTTAGCGTCTTACTTCTATAGCCAAAATATCCACCGTGTATGGAAGATAGCAGAAGCACTGGAGTACGGCATGGTAGGAATTAACGAAGGCATGATCTCTACCGAGGTAGCCCCTTTCGGTGGAGTTAAGCAGTCCGGTATCGGGCGTGAAGGGGCAAAACAAGGTATCGATGAATACATGAGCATCAAATATCTCTGCTTTGGCGGCAACTAATCAAAGGACATGACAATGACAAATCAACAACTACATCAAAGAAGAAGCGAAGTTATCGCTCAAGGCATGGGCGCACTGTACCCACTTTATGTCGAAAAAGCAGAGAATGCTCACGTGTGGGATGTGGATGGAAATAAATATATCGACTTTGCTGCTGGTATCGCGGTAACGAATACAGGGCATGCAAATAAGCGTATCAACGAAGCGGTAAAGGCTCAACTGGATAACTTTTCACACACTTGTGCTATGGTGACGCCTTATGCCTCCTTTGTTGAACTGGCAGAAAAGCTCACAGAACTCGCCCCCGGTGACAGTGATAAAAAAGCGATTTTCCTGACAACAGGAGCTGAAGCGGTTGAGAATGCTGTGAAAGTAGCGAGAGCTCATACTGGCCGCAGTGGTGTGATTGCTTTTAAAGGTGGCTTCCACGGCCGTACTAATATGACCATGGGGCTAACTGGTAAAGTCGCGCCTTACAAAGCGGGCTTTGGCCCATTTCCAAATGAAATATTTCATGCACCTTACCCAAATGCTTTTCATGGCGTAAGCACAGAACAAAGCCTGCAAGCGCTCGATGATTTGTTTGCGTGTGATATTGAGCCATCACGCGTGGCGGCGATAATCTTTGAGCCTGTGCAAGGTGAAGGCGGTTTCTATCAAGCCCCCGCGGAGTTTGCTCAAGGCCTGCGTGAGTTGTGTGACAAATACGGCATTATGCTTATCGCGGATGAAATTCAAACGGGCTTTGCGCGCACGGGTAAAATGTTTGCCACTGAATATCTGGGCATTGAACCCGACATGATAACAATGGCAAAAGGTATTGCGGGTGGTTTCCCTATCTCAGCAGTAGTGGGAAAAGCCGGTGTTATGGATTCGGCACTACCAGGTGGCTTAGGTGGTACTTACGCTGGCTCTCCGTTGGGGTGTGTGGCTGGTTTAGAAGTCCTAAAAATTATCGAAGAAGAGCAATTGTGTGCTAAAGCAATGGGCATTGGTGAGGTTGTGAATGCCCGTATGAGCAAGCTACAGGAATCGGTTCCAGCTATTGGTGAAATACGTACCACTGGAGCGATGATGGCTATTGAGTTTACTGATCCAGAGTCAGGCAAGCCATTGCAGGACTTAACTAAAGCGGTGATAGCGAAAGCACAAGAAAATGGTCTTATTCTGCTTTCGTGTGGTGTAAAAGCGAATGTAATTCGTCTGCTTCCACCATTAACTATTGAATCTGAAGTACTCAGCGAAGGCTTAGATAAGCTTGAGAAAATTATTCTGGAAGTTGTTTAGGATTTGAGTTAAGACATTGTATTTTAATATAAAGGTCATTGTAGATATTCTTTTCGTGCTTATAATGTCCCTTCCTGAAATGTATTTACACATTGAGGACGGGGCTGTGAATGAATAAGTAAGGCCGACATCACGTCGGCCTTTTTTCGCTTTTCTAGTTAGAGAGTATTTAATTATTCATCGCCAGTTTACCTAGCTTCATTGCAGCTGCATGGTGGCGGTGCATTAGTTGTTCCATGTCTACGCCAATCACAGCGCCATTGTTCACTCGCCACTTACCTGCAACCATCACTTTATCCGCTTGTTGAGCACCACAAAGTAGTAATGCGGCCAGTGGGTCGTGGCTGCCAGAAAAACGAATATCATCGAGCTTGAACATCGCGATATCGGATTGTTTGCCAACCTCTAGTGTACCAATGTCGGTTCTGCCCATTGCCGCGGCAGAACCGGATGTCGCCCAGCGCAATGCATCAAAGTGTGAAACGTTGGCGGAACCATATTGCAGGCGTTGTAGATACATCGCCATGCGCACTTCGGCAATCATATTAGAGCCGTCGTTTGAGGCCGAACCATCCACACCTAGCCCGACTTTTACGCCTGCTGCTTCAAGGTCGTTGTTCTTACAAATACCGGAAGCCAACATCATATTGGAAGTAGGGCAGTGGCTGATGCCAATGCCTGCTTTGTCCAATCGTTTGATCTCTTCTGGGTTGAAGTGAATACCATGAGCAAGCCAAGTGCGTTCGTTGAGCCAGCCGACATCTTCTAGGTAATCGACAGGGCGTAGACCGAACTTCTCGATACAGAAGTCCTCTTCATCGAGCGTTTCGCATAGGTGAGTGTGCATCATCACGTTCTCACGCTCACTGATCTTGGCGGTCTCTTTCATCAGGTCGGTGGTGACTGAGAACGGCGAACAAGGCGCGAGTGCGATTTGAATCATCGCCCCTTCATCGCGCTGGTGGTAATCGCGGATCAAGCGTTGGCTGTCATCGATAATGGTTTGTTCGGTTTGAATGGTGTGTCGTGGAGGTAGCCCACCTTCATCTTCCCCAAGGCTCATGGAGCCGCGCGTAAATATCGCTCTTACACCTAGTTTCTCTGCGGCCTCAACTTGTAAATCGATGGCGTGCTCTAGCCCGTTTGGCAGCAAGTAATGATGGTCTGACGCTGTGGTACAGCCCGACATCATCAACTCAACCAGAGCTAACTCTGTGGCAAGGCTCATCATCTCCGAATCGAGGTTGGCCCAAACTGGGTAGAGGCTTTGTAGCCAATGGAAGAGTTCTTTATTGAGTGCGCCGGGGTAGGCTCGCGTTAGGGTTTGATAGAAGTGGTGGTGCGCATTGATAAGCCCAGGAGTCACAACATGACGAGAGGCGTCGACGCTGTAATCTACGGGTAAGGTCGGCTCTTTGTGTTTGCCAACCAGTTCAATGATTTTATTACCTTTTATGACGATTCCGCCTTCTGCATCAGCCTGCGAGCCAGTGTAGATTGCGAGAGGATTCTTAATCCAGATGGTTTCCATTCATAGTAGTCCTTAGCCATCTCAGCCTTTTCAGGGAAGAGGGTCTTTATTTGGTATTTGTTGTTGAAAGATAAATTCAAATCAAGGGCGATGAGACATTCACTGTTATCGTTACGCCCGTGATTCTACGGAAATCGGTTTTACGCTCGTTAGCGATTTATCTAGTTCGTTTTTGGCTCAGGGTTATCTGATGCCGTTTGAACGTCAGTTTCTGTTGTTGCTTGTTGAATCTCTAGCTGTTCGTTTGAGTGTAGCTCTTCTTCTGCTTGTTCTTTCATTTCTAGCTCAACTTGCGCTTGGCTTTCGGCTAACGCTTCTTGTTCTTCTGCGCGTGAAGATTTAGGCAATACAAGGTTAAGAACAACCGTCATGATGGTGCCAGTCGTAATGCCAGAGTGAAGGAAATTGGCCAAATCGTGTGGCAAATGTTGAAGCAATCTTGGTTCGAAGGTGACGGCTAAGCCAGACGCTAAACCTACACAGATTACTAAGGCATTTCGCTTGGTGTCTGCGGCCTTGATCAACATGCGGATACCCGCGTAAGCAATCATCCCGAACATCACAAAGCCCACACCACCCAAAACAGGTTTCGGAATCGTGACGGCAATAGCGGCTAATTTCGGGAATAAACCGCCTAAAATCAGCAAACCACCTGTTGCTGCCACTACATAGCGACTTGCCACACCTGTGATACCCACAATACCGACGTTTTGGCTGAATGATGCTAGTGGCATTGCAGTGAGGATGGAAGAAAGTGTGCTACCAAGACCATCGCCTAGCAGTCCACGTTTTAGATCTTTACCGCTGACTTGGGTTTGGCAGTTGTTGCCAAGCGCCATGAAGTCACCGGTTGCTTCAGCGATAACCACGATGTACACCAAGCTCATGCTGATGATGGCACTAGCAGAAAACGTAAAGCCATACTTAAATGGTTCTGGGCCACCGACCCAAGCAGCAGAGCTGATCTGCTCAAGATCGACCATGCCGAGTGACAGCGCCACAATGTAACCACCTGCTAGGCCAATCACGATAGCGGAGGCCGCAACCGCGCCTTTACAGTAAACCGATACGCCAATCACTATCCCCAAAGAGACCAGTGCGAGAAACAGCTTTGGCAGCGTGGCGAATTGTTCTGTGTTGGCAGGAGAGTCTCCGACCCAGTTCATGGCAACCGGTAAAATGGTTAAGCCGATTAAGGTAACCACTACACCACTTACCACGGTTGGGAACAGTTTCCGAACCTTGTCCATATAGAAGCTGGCACCAATCACCACGAATGAGCCGATAAGTGCTGAGCCCATGATAGCGGCGACACCACCTTCGTTACCGATGGAAATAGCCACACCTAAAAAGGCAAAGCTTGAGCCCATTACAACAGGCAGTCGAATACCAACAGGGCCAAAACCGAGACATTGCGCGACAGTCACAATACCAGAAGCCAATAGCGCCGCATTGATCAGTGAAACGATCTCTGTGTTAGGTAGGCCGATAGAAGCACCGACAATAAGCGGGACAGCGACGATGCCACCAATCGAGGCGAGCATGTGTTGTAAAGCAAGTAGAAGGGTTAGCCCATGGGGCGGTCTTTCATTAAGGGTGTACAGAAGTTTCATTTGATATTCCTCTGCCTGCGTTTCCGTTTACAGGCGATTGGCGGTCAAATAATGACTTCTACAAACTGCGTAGGGTCATAAAAAAGTGCACTGAATCGGTAGGGTTTCTGCTCTCTCGTCATCAATGCAATTAGCTTTCTTAAAAATCATGTTGTTGCTTGGCTTGCGAACCAGCCAAGCAACGTTGTGAGCAATCAAGAAATGACTGCTCAGGAGCTTTAGGGTTAACCGATGAACACTAGCTTGGCGATGAAGATAGCCGCTAGGAAGTACATCGAGATAGACACATCTTTGGTTTTACCTGTCGCCAACTTAAGCACTGTGTAGGTAATGAAACCCAATGCGATACCGTTCGCGATAGAGAAGGTCAGTGGCATCATTAGTGCGGTAATCGCGGCTGGAGCACCGTTAGTGAAGTCTTTCCAATCGACGTGCTGCATGCTGCTCATCATCACGAATGCGACGTAAATAAGAGCACCAGACGTTGCGTAAGCTGGGATCATGCCAGCAAGTGGAGATAGGAAAATCGCAGCTAAGAACAACACCCCAACCACAATCGCAGATAGGCCAGTTCGTGCGCCTGCTGCAACGCCCGCTGCACTTTCTACGTAACTGGTTACTGGCGGACAACCCACACACGCACCTGCCACACTTGAGATACTGTCGGCTTTCAGCGCTCTGCTCAGGCCTTCAATTTTTCCCGTTTCAGGGTTAGTTAGGTTTGCACGCTCAGCCACGCCCATCAAAGTACCCGCGGTATCGAACATGTTTACAAAAAGGAAAGCCAAGATAACGCTGATCATTGAAACATCGAGAGCGCCCATAATGTCCATTTTTAGGAACGTAGGCGCTAAGCTTGGTGGAGCCGCGAAGAAGCCGTTGTAATGTACTAAGCCAAGCATCATGCCTACCAGAGTCACACTCAAAATACCGATTAACACCGCACCAAATACTTTACGCTCACTAAGAACCGCGATGATAAGAAACGCGATAGCAGCTAATAGTGCTTCAGGTTTGGTGAAGTCACCTAATGAAACCAAAGTTGCTGGGTTTTCGACGACAATACCTGCTGTCTTTAAGCCAATTAGACCTAAGAACAAACCAACGCCCGCAGTCATGGAGTAACGTAAACTCACAGGGATACTTTCAATGATCCATTGGCGGACTTTGTAGAAACTCATCCCGACAAACAAGATACCTGAGATAAACACCGCACCCAGTGCCACTTCCCAGCTGTAGCCCATTTCGCTTACTACAGTGAACGAGAAGAAGGCATTCAAGCCCATGCCCGGTGCAAGGCCGACAGGCCAGTTCGCAAATAACCCCATTAACAAACAACCGATAGCTGCACCAATACAGGTTGCGACGAATACCGCTCCTGCATCCATACCCGATGCGGCCATAATTTGTGGGTTAACGAAGATGATATAAGCCATGGTTGCGAAGGTGGTGACACCGCCGACCAACTCATTTTTCACACTGCTTCCGTGTGCCTTAATTTTAAAGAGTTTCTCTAAAATTCCGTTATTCGCATCTTGGTTGAGTATTTCTGTTTTACTCTCACTCATGTCAGCAAGTCCTTTTATGTTGTGATCCATTTATTGAATACAGCGAGATTTCAATATTAAGTTTTAAGGTTTTTTCCTAGCCGCTATTTCTTTAGCTATCAGTTGATTAGTCATCAACTCTCTAACTAATAACGTTATTAGTATTTTTATATGAGCGTGTTTAATGAGCGCGCATCATTTTAGATGCACACACTAATCTGCTTAATATTTGTCGGTGAGCCTAGTTAGAAGTTCTAGGTCATGAGACTAACTGCCCCGGTAGGTTGAGAAACTGTAAGGGGAGACGAGAAGAGGAACGTGATAATGCGCTTCTGGATCATCTAAGCCGAAACGAATAACCACATCGTCTAGGAAAGGCACACCATCCAATTCCACACCTTTGCTTTTGTAGTAATCCGCAACGTAAAACACCAATTGATATTTCCCCGGTCGGAAATCATTCCCTGCCAGAATCGGCGCATCGGTTCGGCCATCGGAGTTAGTGATTACCGTCGCCAACTTTTCTGTTGAGTCTTCATTGACCTTATAAAGCTCTACCTTGATCTCTGCACCCGGTAAGCCGTGAGTCGTGTCTAATACGTGTGTTGTTAATCTTCCCATAGTCCTTTAATAGCGCTTTTGGCGCTCCTCTGTTCCGTGGTTTATCTGTCTGTTTCGACCTTGCAAAGAATGCAACTGGTCACTTTGTTATCACTAACTATGTACGAACTGTACACAATTAGTAAAGCGAATTGTTGGGAAAATGTTAACCACTGTGTCGTTTTTTCTGACTTTATAGATCTTGATTATCGTTTTTTGGTGAGTTTTGGTTTTATTAAGTTGTTGTTTTTAATTGGTAATAGTGCGAAAATTTAACTTGAATAACAAAATCTTTACATTGAGATAAATAATTGTATACAATAAATGTACAGGGATAAGGTTGCTCTGTTTATCGAGAATCCATTTGGTTGAATCATTTGGTGACTTACTTAAAGAGCGGCTAAGCCAACCACTTATGTTAGGAGTACTTGGATGAATAAGGATTATTCAAGAAATTTGATCGGTTACGGAGTTAACCCTCCAAACCCTCAATGGCCAGGTAATGCGCGCGTCGCGGTTTCTTTTGTATTGAACTATGAAGAGGGCGGTGAGCGTTGTTTGTTACATGGAGACGACGAGTCTGAAGCCTTTCTCTCAGAGATCCCGTCAGCACAGCCGATCAAAGGCGAACGTCACATGAGCATGGAATCCATCTATGAATATGGTAGCCGTGCGGGTGTGTGGCGTGTTCTTCGCTTGTTCGATGAATATGAAATCCCACTGACCGTATTTGCTGTCGCAATGGCGATTGAGCGTCACCCAGACGTTGCCAAAGCTATGGTCGAAGCGGGCCACGAAATTTGTAGCCACGGTTATCGCTGGATCGACTATCAATACATTGATGAGTCAGAAGAGCGCGACCACATGACTAAAGCGATTGAGATTATCCAACAAGTGACGGGTCAACGACCACAAGGTTGGTATACCGGTCGAACGGGGCCAAATACGCGTCGCTTGGTAGCAGAAGAGGGCGGCTTCCTTTACGACTCCGATGCCTATGATGATGACCTGCCTTATTGGCACACCGAAACCGGTGATCCACAACTGGTGATCCCTTACACACTCGATGTAAACGATATGCGCTTTTCAACAGCGCAAGGCTTCAACTCTGGTGAGCAGTTCTTCCAGTATTTAAAAGACACTTTTGACACCCTTTATATGGAAGGCGAAACCGCACCGAAAATGATGTCGGTAGGACTGCATTGTCGTCTTATTGGTCGTCCCGGTCGTATTGCTGCATTAAGACGTTTCTTAGATTACGTAAAACAGCATGACAGCGTGTGGCTATGTCGTCGAATCGATATCGCCAACCACTGGCACCAACATCACCCATACAACGAACAACAAAATTAGAACGAACAGCAAGGAGGCTTAACGTGACTGAATTTCGATCTTGCCAACCAACAACCATGAACCGCGATACCTTTGTCGCGCACTTTGCTGATGTGTACGAACACAGCCCATGGGTTGCTGAAGCGGTTTATGACCAAGGTTTGAATGCCGAAGATGATCATATCGAGAATCTTCATCTAAAAATGGCATCAACCTTGTTAAATGCCGACCAAGGCAAACAGTTGGCTTTGATCAATGCTCACCCAGATTTAGCGGGCAGAGCAGCAGTAAACGGCGAACTCACCGAGTCGTCGACCAAAGAACAAGCGGGGGCGGGCATCGACCAGTGCAGCGCCGAAGAATTTGAAAAATTCACTTCTTACAACAACAGCTACAAAAGTCGCTTCAATTTCCCTTTTATCATGGCGGTGAAGGGAGCCAATCGTTACCAAATTCTTGAGTCGTTCGAGATGCGATTAGGAAATGATAGTGAAACTGAGTTTGCTACGGCGATTCAAGAGATCAACAAGATCGCGATGTTTCGTCTCTGGGATATGTAAGTTAACGGAGTTAACAGCTATCTCAGCCCAGTCTTAGTGCGTTAAAGGTTTGATTTGTAAAAACATAAGCCACTAAGTTCTCATTTTATTATTACTTGATTAATTTCATAGGATTACACGGACATGACCCATAAATTTGAACAGTACATAAACCTTGCAGACGAAAAACTCGGCGCAGAAGCTATCTTCGCAACCGACGATTTTTTCGCAGATAAAAGCCGTCTACTCAGCCACGCAGCGCCAGAGTGGAAAGACGACTTATACGACGATAACGGCAAGTGGATGGACGGTTGGGAAAGCAGACGTAAACGTGGTGAAGGTTACGACTACTGTGTCGTTCGCCTTGGCCTAGCTGGCACCATTGCTGGCGTTGATATTGATACCTCATTCTTCACAGGTAACTTCCCACCTTCGGCATCAATTGACGCGTGTTATTCACCACAAGGTGAGCCAACAGACGCAACAGAGTGGCAAGAAATTCTGCCTTCAATGGCACTACAAGGTGATCATCATCATCTTGAAGCGATCGAAAGTGACCAAGTATTTACGCACCTACGTTTGAACATCTACCCAGATGGCGGTGTTGCACGTTTACGTGTTTATGGCCGACCAAGTGTAGATTGGGACGCAATTGATTCTCAGCAACAAGTCGACCTAGCATCGGTTGAACACGGTGGCCGAGCACTCGCATGTAGTGACGAACACTACGGAAACAAAGCCAACATCTTAGGTCCTGGCCGCGGTGAAAACATGGGTGATGGCTGGGAAACAGCGCGTCGTCGTACACCGGGTAACGACTGGGTTATCGTGGCACTAGGTCACCCAGGTAACATCGAACGCATCGTCGTTGATACGGCCCACTTCAAAGGTAACTACCCTGACAGCTGTTCAATTCAAGCCGCTTACGTGAAAGGTGGTACCGACGACCAAGTAGAAACACAAAGCCTATTCTGGCGTGAACTGTTGCCAGCACAAAAGCTGCAAGCGCACGAAATTCACGAATTCATTTCTGAGGTAAACGACCTTGGTGCGATTACCCACGTACGTGCAAACATATTCCCAGATGGTGGTATCAGCCGTTTGCGTCTGTTTGGTACGAAAGCGAAATAGGTAAGGAAATCAGATATGAGTAATGGAATACGTCGTTTATCCATCGAACCGTTAACCAAGCAGGCTTTTGCAGAGTTTGGCGATGTTATCGAGTCCGATAATAGTGATTTCTTCATGATCAACAGTGGATCAACACGTCGCTACCACAAGCTAGCGACAACGGATGTGCAAGACCAAGACGGAGAAGCCATCATCAGCATCTTCCAAGCCACACCGTTGAGCTACCCACTGACCATCAAAATGTTAGAGCGTCATCCACTTGGCTCTCAGGCATTCATTCCATTACTTGGTCAACCCTATTTAATTGTTGTTGCGCCAAAAGGTGACGATCCAACATTAGCCAATAGCCGAGCTTTCTTGAGCAACGGCCGTCAAGGAGTGAACTATCACAAAGGGGTGTGGCATCACCCAGTTCTCGCCCTCACCGATCAAGACCAGTTCTTGATCGTCGATAGAGGCGGCGAAGGGCATAACTGTGACGAAGTTTATTTCGACAGCGACCGAGTGGCATTGCATTTGGACGACTTGCCAACGGACGACAATAAGGAAGAGCAACGCTTAGCTAAAGCGTTGTGATACAGGAGTTTATTATGGATCCGCATATTACAGAATGGTTGAATTTAGCAATACGCTGGGCTCACATGATTGTTGGTGTTGCGTGGATAGGCGCATCATTTTACTTTGTTTGGTTAGAGAACAACCTTAACCGAGTAAACCCAAAAACGGGCCTTTCAGGCGACTTATGGGCAATTCACGGCGGTGGTATTTATCACCTAGAGAAGTACAAACTTGCGCCACCAGAGATGCCAGAGCATCTGCACTGGTTCAAATGGGAAGCTTACTTCACGTGGATCACCGGTGTGTGTCTACTGGGTGTGGTTTACTACCTAAACGCTGAGATTTACCTGATTGCACCGGGCTCAGGCCTTGATTCAACAACGGCAATCGCGATTGGTATTGGTTCATTCGTTGCCGGTTGGTTTATCTACGACTTACTGTGTGACTCACCATTAGGTAAAACACCCGTACTGCTTGGCGTTGTGCTGTTTGTATTGCTCGTTGCTGCGACCTATGGTCTAACCCAAGTGTTCAGTGGTCGTGGTGCTTACATCCACGTTGGTGCGATCATTGGTACCATCATGGTGGGTAACGTATTCCGCGTTATCATGCCTGCACAGCGTAACTTGGTGAAAGCGATTGAAGAGAATCGCGAACCGGATCCGGCACTGCCAGCGAAAGGTCTACTGCGTTCTCGTCACAACAATTACATGACACTGCCAGTGCTGTTCATCATGATCAGTAACCACTTCCCAAGCACTTATGGCTCGGAATACAACTGGCTGATTCTTGCAGGTCTAGCGATTTTCAGTATCTTGGTGCGCCACTACTTCAACACACGTCATGGTAGCCAAAAGTTTGCATGGACTGTACCTGTAGCGGCATTGGGTATGATCACGCTTGCGTTTGTTACCTCACCTTACGCGAAAAAGCAGATGACTCCGGTTGTGCAAGCACCTGTGGTTCAAGAAGTGCAAGTAAGCGCGACGGAATCGGCGACAGAAGAGGCTGTTTCGAACAGCACAGCTTCAACTACGGCTAGTTCTCAAGTTGCACCAGCGGATCACGCAATGCAAACTGCTAGCGCAGGCGTCAGCTTTGAAACTATCAACAAAGTCATTCAAGAGCGCTGTTCTGTGTGTCACTCATCAACTCCTAGCCATGCTGCTTTTGCTGCTGCACCTGGTGGTGTGATGTTTGATACTCCAGAAGAGATCAAAGCCAACGTACCAAGGATTGTTGCTCAAACCGTAACAACCAAGGTGATGCCGCTCGGTAACATGACTCAAATGACCGACGAAGAACGCGCACTCATCGGCACTTGGGTAGAGCAAGGCGCTACGCTTCAATAATGATGTGAATCCTTTGCCTAAGAGCATGAGTCTTAGGTGAGGCTTGGGGAGAGTTTGGTTTCGGGCACGCACCAAACTCATCCCACCCTGTTTCCCCGGTTCCTATAACCGGGGCTTTTTGTTGTTTTTGGACAAAGGCATATTAGAAACTTTATTAGTATGCATCCTTAATAGTTTTATGAACCCACCGACGTGAGTTCGATATTTGCGTTACATGACATATTTAGTTGCATATAAATTGTTGTTGGTCATGAAATTTAGGCTGTATGTTTGGTATGTGTATGTTCTGAAAGGAAAGCTTGTTGAAATTCAAAGCTTTTGATTGCGAATATTCAAAAAGAACTAGTTAGATACCCAAGTATAAATTTCATAAAAAATAAGGAAATATAGTAATGAAATCAGTTTTTTCGTTCGACTCAATGTTAACTCCTAAGTTAGTTACTGGCCTATATTGGTTGTTGTTGCTAATCGCTGTAGTTTCAGGACTAGCAACCATGTTTGGAGGATATGGAGGCGTAACATTTGAGAAGTTTATTCTTGGTGCGTTTACGATATTAGGCGGCGCTATAGGTGCGAGAATTTGGTGTGAATTGATGATAGTTATCTTCAAAATTAATGAAAACCTGCAGTCTCTAAAGGACTTAAAAGGCGAGACTGAAGCCTAGTATTCAGATGCGTGACAGCTAACACTTCGATGTTAGCTGTTCTAACATGCCGAAGCTGCAATTCACTATGTTGCGCCTGTTGGTGAGAAAGAAGACTCTGTGAATCATTGCATGTCGATAGTAAGTACTTACGTTTAAACTGATTCATTGCGTGCGCAGTCCTGTATAAGGTTCTTGATATGAATCTCTACCCATGGCATTTTTAGTCCAAATTGACTTTACTTAGGACAAAAAATGGAAGACTTGATAGTCGCGTATTTTAGGGCATTGAGCTCATTCTTTAGGTATCTGTTTCAGTCGATCTTGATTGAGTTCATTGGTTACGGAGCTGGCTGGATAGTCTGTAAAGTATTCACACTAGGGCGCTTTCCCCCATTGATTCCAACCGACAAAGAGCGAACCAGAATCTCTTATATCGGAGCTATTAGTATCGTGTTGCTTCTGTTAGCAATTGGTGTCTTCAATAGTTTGTGATTCGGAGTGAAGATATATGAAATTTTACCCTGCGGAACAATACCAAGCGGCTTGCAACGAGCTGTTTGTCCGATACGAACGTGACATCAAAAAGCTAATCCTTAATGCGAGAGTTGAGCACGTAGGCGCATCTTCTATTCCATCTGCAGTATCTAAAGGCGACTTGGATATATTCGTCGGTATTGAATCGAGTGAACTTGAGTACGCCATTGAACAACTCACAACACTCGGCTTCAATGAGAAACTCGATACCTTAAGAACGCCGGAACTGTGCATGTTGGAGTCTACATCAGGACATGACGTGGCCTTGCAAGTAGTTGCCAATGGTTCTGAGTTCGAATGTTTTCTAAGGTTTCGTGACAAGCTACGTGCGGATCCGGAATTAGTGGAGCAATACAACACCCTCAAAATGTCTTGTGAAGATTGGTCGCAAGAAGAGTACCGTGAAAAGAAGTCGGCTTTTATCGAGCATGTGTTGGCTTTGAAATAACAACAAGTTTCGATTGGATATTATTCATCCAAATCCTAACTTTTTGTGCTGTTTTTACTTTCCTCTTACACTCTTTTCAAATATCGAACCTAGTATCAAATTTCTCTTTGTTATACAGGCAAGTATCTCATTATGAAGAACTTCTTTGATAGCGAACTCATGCTCTCTAGCTCTTTGAATTTCGTTTTGCTATCGCTTGGGCTAACGCTCCTTTTTCATCTTCCGATTTGGTGTGGGTTCAACTTGAGCCGACGAAAATGGAAGCTCATGGATTATTTATGGCCGTTCTTGGCGGGTATCGGGATGCTGGGTGCGGTGTCTGAGATTCGTGCGAAAGTAGCGGGTGATTGGGTTGAAACAGAACAAACCAGAGCGGTGGCGATTTTAGAGTCGGTTCAGCAGTTTTCTTTGGATAAATTAAGAAGTGATACCTGCACCGGCCAGCCATCTTTAGATAGTCACGCTCAGCACCACGAAGCGTGTTTGTGGTATTTGAATACGGCAATCACGTTCAAAGATGTCGATTTTACCCTGTTACCCAACGCATCGGATTTTACGGTTCCTGCGCCGAGCGTGTCGCTGGTTGAAAGCGATGCCGTGTGGGTGGATGGTATGCTGAGTCAGTATGAGAAGCAGAAAAACCAATACATAAAAACCAGAGAAGCGCAGGTGAAGCAGCCACTAGAAAGCCTCTTCTGGTATGTAAGTCCTTACTTAGTCTGTTTCGCTATTGCTCTGCGCCTTACTAAAGTGACGGCAGAGCTTAAACTGGATAAGTGCGCAAATAATTAGTTCGACATAGACAGCGCGAACGACAGCAAAATAGGCAAGGTAACCACGCTTAGGAAGTTGCCAAACAACACCATGGACGCGACCTTGGGCGGCTCGACATTGAATCTTTCTGCGAACAAGTAGTTCATCACGGCGGGTGGCAGCATGGTGAACAGCACCATCATTTGTAGGTGCAGCGTTGGCAACGGAATAAAGAAGTAGATGATGGCAAAGGCGATGGCTCCTGTGAACAGTGATTGAGCCGTACACAACAAGCCTACTTTGAATCCGCTTAGCTTCAAGTTCACCATTTGCGAACCTAGCGATAACAGCATGATAGGTACGGCTGCTTGGCCGAGTAGCGATGTGGCTTCGTAGATTGGATTCCACACTGCAATGCCAGATAGGTTGAGCGTCATTGCTAATGCAGCGGCCAAAAATATCGGCATCTTGAGGATCTGTTTGATCGGGTTACCTTCGCTTAGGAGCGCCAAACCAACACTGATATGGACACACGCCGATACCACAAACAGCAGTACTGCAGGGGCTAATGCACTCTCACCAAAGGTATACGTGAATAGGGGAATCGCGAGGTTGCCACTGTTGCGGAACATGTGTGGCGGAGCCCAAGCTTTGAAGTTGAGCTTAAAGATCTTACAGATTGGTATCATCAATAAAGCGGGCACCAACACCGCGACCAAAGAGGCGGTGATGAGTGGCAGTTGTTCGGTGTCGAGAGGCATGGTGGTCAACGAGGCAAACACTAGCGCAGGAATACACACATCCATGTTGATGCGATTGATCGGTTTGAAATCGGGCTTGAGCCAACGACCTACCGCAAAGCCAGCACTGGCTAAAGCAAAAACGGGAAACAGAATGCTGACGACCTGTTCGAACATAGAATTCCTTTCTAGATGTAGTGCTTCCATTTAGCTGAGAAACGAATGTTTTAGAGAGACGCTAAAGTGAAGTATGAAGTCGAAATGTATAAACATTAACCTATCAATATAATGACTTGGCGTCACCGAAGATCGTTGTCTGTGAGCGGTTAATTTATATTTATTTGAATGAAGCACAAAAAAGACCAGTGGCATCAGCAACTGGTCTTTAAAGGCTAGATAAATCTGGACGGATTATATAATTAACGACGGCTTGTCGCTGTCTAGCGATTGTTACTCGGTTTTAAGCCTAACTAACGAGTTTCTTGTAATCTTTGAAGTTCACATCGTAGGCCTTTTCGCCGTAGATGTAAGTCTCGCTAACGGTTCTGTCGTCACCCAAGCTCATCAATACAAACAACTTCTCTTCAAGCTTGGTGGTTTGTTCCATTCTAAATCGCATCAGTTGTGTTGCGTGCAAGTCGAGCACCACGAAATCCGCTTCTTTGCCGACTTCCAAGTTACCAATCTTGTCTTCTAAATGCAGCGAACGTGCGCCGCCTAGTGTTGCCAAGAACAGCGACTTAGCTGGGTGCAGTTTCTTATGCTGTAACTGCATGATCTTGTACGCTTCACTCATTGTTTGCAGGATTGAGAAGCTGGTGCCTGCGCCTACATCAGTACCGACACCGACACGAATGCCGTGCTCTTCCATCTCTGGTAATCGGAACAAACCCGAGCCTAAGAAAAGGTTAGAAGTTGGGCAGAAGGCGATGGCAGATTCAGTATCCGCTAGGCGCTTACATTCGCAGTCAGACAAGTGAATACCATGGGCAAATACCGAACGTTTGTGAAGTAGTCCGTAATGGTCATAGACATCTAGGTAACTGTCGCGCTCTGGGAACAGCGATTTCACCCACTCGATCTCTTTCTCGTTTTCAGAAAGGTGAGTGTGCATGTACACGTCTGGATATTCTTCTAGCAGTTTACCGACAGTGGCAAGTTGCTCTGGAGTACTGGTTGGCGCAAAACGAGGCGTCACAGCATAAAGTAGTCGGCTGCGGTTGTGCCATTTCTCAATCAGTTCCTTGGAGTCAGCATAGCCAGATTCCGGTGTGTCGGTGAGGTAATCAGGCGCGTTGCGATCCATCAATACCTTACCGGCGATCATTCGTAGGTTACGCTTCTCGGCTTCTTCAAAGAATACGTTGACGGACTCTTTGTGTACCGTGCCAAACACCAGTGCTGTGGTGGTGCCATTGCTTGCCAATTCGTCTAAGAATAGTTTTGCCACTTTGTGTGCGTAGACTGGGTTTTTAAAGCGCTTTTCTTCTGGGAAGGTGTAGTTCTCTAACCAATCTAGTAGCTGCTCACCGTAAGACGCGATCATCCCTGTTTGAGGGTAGTGGATGTGCGTATCAATAAAGCCAGAGGTGATCAGCTTGTCTTTGTATTCTTTTACTTCGAGTGTTTTAGGTTGGCGAGCTAATACCTCGTCGGCATGGCCTAAGTCGACGACATGGCCGTTCTCAACCACTAAAACACCGTCTTCAAAATAGTCGTAAGACTCATCGATACCGACGTCTTTTGGGTCGGCGACGCTGTGTAAAATGCTGGCGCGATAAGCTTTGCGTTGCGTTGTCATGTTTACTTCCTTTTAATGACTTCAGCGACGTTATGGCCGCTAAAGCTTTGCGACTTTTATTAGGCGATCTTCTCTTCCAATGGTGGTTCGCCTACGTCGCTTGGTTGACTGTGTTGATCGGTCAAATCCTGATTTCGATATTGTTTGGTTGGGCGCTTTTGTTCAAGTGCTTGGCCTTGATAGTGTGCGATCAGTTCACCAGCAACCGACACCGCAATTTCGGCAGGGTGTTTGCCATTCACCGCACTAATGCCAATCGGGCAAAGCATAGTTTCAATTTGTTCTTGGCTATAGCCGCGTTGCTCTAAGCGGAAGTCGAACTTCTTGCGCTTAGTAAGCGAGCCAATCATGCCGAAGTAACGGCTGTCTTCACGGTCGATAATCGCTTTGGTTAAATCGAAATCGAGCTGGTGGTTGTGCGTCATCACTAGGTAGTAGCTGTTCGGTGGCATGTGTTTCACTTCACCGACTGGATCGTCTGAGACAAGCTTTTTCACACCGTGTGGTAGCGCTTCAGGAAATACTTCTTCACGCTCATCAATCCAGGTCACACGGAAGGGTAGGGTTGCGACAATGTGCAGCAGCGCTTTGGCAACATGACCTGCGCCAAACAGTACAAGATGGTTCTGCTGAGTGCCAATCGGCTCAAAGCTTAGCGTTGCCATTCCGCCACAACATTGGCCTAAACGAGCACCTAGATTGAAGCGTTCTACTTTGAGTGATTTTTCACTGGCAATCAGCATTTCGCGCGCCATTTTAGTGGCCACATGTTCAAGGTGACCACCACCAATCGTAGCGATGATTCGGTCACGAGTGACAAGCATCTTGGTACCCGCATCACGCGGCACTGAGCCTCTGTCTTCAAGCACTGTCACCATCACACATGGCTCGTAGTTCTCTTCCAGTTTTGCCAGTTCGTGAATCCAATTATCCTTAAACATATGTCCTCCTAAATCCCTTTTTATGCTTCCCAAGCTAAACGATCGATATGAGCCCTAAGCCGTTTCTGATTGAGCATCGACCGAAGTCGGAGCCGTTTCAGAGACTTCCTGAATCGCCATCAGAATGCGCTCTGGCGTTGCTGGTGTGTTGAGCTTAGGAATCGCTCCATCAACGGCCACGTAGCTAATCGCATCTTTCAATGCACTCCATACCGACATACCCAACATGAAAGGTGGCTCACCCACGGCTTTCGAGTTGAATACTGTGTCTTCTGGGTTGCTGCGGTTTTCCAAAAGGTGCGTTCTGAAATCAATTGGCATATCAGCAATCGCCGGGATCTTGTAACTCGCAGGACCATTGGTCATCAAGCGGCCTTGCTGGTTCCACACCAACTCTTCCGTTGTTAACCAACCGACACCTTGTACAAAGCCACCTTCGACTTGGCCGATATCAATCGCCGGGTTCAATGAAGCGCCTACGTCATGCAGAATATCGACACGCAGAATCTTGTTCTCGCCAGTCAGGGTATCGATGATGACTTCTGAACAAGAAGCACCATAGGCGTAGTAGTAGAACGGACGACCACGCGCCTTCTCGTGATCGTAATAGATCTTCGGAGTGCGATAGAAGCCAGTGCTTGATAGCGAGATTTGGTTGAACCAAGCCAGTTCAACAAATGAGTTGAAGGTCATGATCTCATCGCGGATCTGCACCATGCCGTTTTTAAACACCACTTCTTCAGGCCACACTTTGAAGTGCGAAGAAGCGAAGTCGATCAGGCGCTGCTTAATGGTTATTGCGGCGTTTTGCGCGGCCTTACCGTTGAGGTCGGCGCCCGATGAGGCTGCGGTTGGTGATGTGTTCGGAACTTTGTCTGTGTTTGTAGCGGTGATCTGGATACGTTCGACATCGACTTGGAACTCCTGTGCAACGATTTGCGCCACTTTGATGTTCAAGCCTTGCCCCATTTCCGTACCACCGTGATTCAAATGAATACTGCCATCGGTGTAGATATGGATGAGCGCACCTGCTTGGTTCAAGAAAGTCGCAGTAAACGAGATGCCGAATTTCACTGGTGTGATCGCAAGGCCTTTCTTCAAGATAGGGCTTTGCTTGTTGAACTCAGCGATTTCTTTACGACGTGCGTGATAGTCACTGCTGCGTTCAAGCTGTTCGGTTATCTCAGGTAAAAAGTTGTCTTCAACGGTTTGGTAGTAATGGGTCACGTTACGGCCTTCTTCGCCGTAGTAGTTCGCCTTACGTACTTCCAAAGGATCTTTTTTCAGGTAACGCGCAATCTCGTCCATGATGTGTTCAATCGTCATCATGCCTTGCGGGCCACCAAAGCCACGGTAAGCGGTGTTCGATGCGGTATTGGTTTTGCATCGATGACCGACCACAGTTGCATCGCCTAGATAATAAGCGTTGTCTGAGTGGAACATCGCGCGGTCGACAATAGAACTTGATAAGTCTGGTGAGTAACCACAGTTACCTGTAACGGTAATGTCGGCACCTTGAATCACACCGTTGTCGTCAAAACCGACTGTATATTGATTGTAGAACGGGTGGCGTTTACCGGTTTGCTGCATGTCTTCATTACGCAGCAGACGCATTTTGGTCGGTCGGCCTGTAAGGTGGGCAATCACCGCAGCCATACAGGCTGGAGAGGCTGCTTGAGTCTCTTTACCACCGAAACCACCACCCATACGACGCATATCAATCACGACTTTGTGCATCGGCACGCCAATCACTTCCGCAACCAGCTTTTGAACTTCGGTCGGGTTCTGTGTAGAGGTGTAGACGATCATGCCGCCGTCTTCGGTTGGCATTACACTACTGATTTGCGTTTCTAGGTAGAAGTGTTCTTGGCCACCGATCTCTAGGTCACCAGAGATCACGTGTTTCGCTTTTTTCAGTGCTGCTTTTGAGTCACCACGCTGTTGAGTGTGGCTTTCTGTTACGAAGTGCTCTTTTGCCAGCGCTTCTTTCACATCAAGAATGGCTGGTAGCTCTTCGTATTCAATAACGGCTGCGTGCGCGGCTTTGCGTGCGGTTTCTAGATCGTTAGCTGCCACAGCAATCACCGGTTGGCCGTAGTATTCTACTTTGCCATCGGCAAGCAGTGGGTCGCCCGGTAGGATTGCACCAATGTCCAATTCACCTGGTACGTCTTTGGCTTGAATGGCAATCGCCACGCCTTCAAATTCGTAACACGGTGATAAATCTATATTGGTAATGTTCGCGTGTGCTTGAGTGCTCAGGCGTGCGTAGACGTGCAGCTGATTTGGGAACTCTAGGCGGTCGTCAATGTATACCGCTTCGCCCGTGACTTGCTTGGCTGCACTGTCGTGTTTTACGCTTTTACCTACGCCAGTTTTTAGGTCTTGTTTTGCAATGGTAACCATCTCTTCGTGGGTCATCGCATTGCTCTTGTGAACAGAGGAATTTGATTTAGACATAAGACGTTACCCTTGTTTCGATTTGGTTGTTTTTGTTCTGCTGTTCAATGAAGTAACGACGCAACATATTGGCTGCCGACAATGAACGGTATTCTTGGCTGGCACGGAAATCAGATAGCGGCTCAAAGTCGTTATACAGTTCCTGCATCGCTAACTTAATATTAGCGTCTGTCCATGGTTTGCCTAATAACGTATTTTCACAACGCGCCGCGCGCTTAGGTGTTGCAGCCATACCGCCGAAAGCGATACGAGCGTAAGAAACCTTGCCGTCTTCGATTTGAATATCAAACGCACCACACACCGCAGAGATGTCGTCGTCTAAACGTTTAGACAGTTTGTAAGCTCGGAAGCTGTCGTTAGTTGGCTTAGGAATGATGATCTGTTCGATGAACTCACTCTCTTTTTGCGCCGTCACTTTGTAGCTGATGAAGTAATCTTCAATTGGCATAGTGCGTGACTCGTCTCCGCAGCGAAGTTTGATTTTCGCGTCGAGAGCAATCAGCAGAGGAGGGGTATCACCGATAGGCGAGGCATTCGCCACATTACCGCCAATGGTGCCTTGGTTACGCACTTGCAGTGACGCAAAGCGGTGTAGCAGTTCACCAAAATCTGGGTAGTGTTTTTTCAGTAGTGCGTAAGAATCGCTGATAGGAAGGTTGGCACCAATGATTAAATCGGTGTCGGTCTCTTCGCATACCTTCATGTCTTCAACAAGGTTTACGCTGATCAGTGTTTCAATCTCGCGATGGAATTGTGTGACTTCCAACGCTAAATCCGTGCCGCCAGCAACCAGCTTAGCGTTCGGATGTGCTTGAAAAAGCTTGGCCAGCTCATCAGTGCTTTTCGGGGAAAAAGCGGTGAGGTGACCAAGGCGTAAGTTGGCCTCGGTGCCTTGAATATCTTCTAGCTTCTTGATGGTGTTCCGTTCAAGTTCAGCAAACTGGTCGATCAAAGGTTGGTCTGTTGAAAGCGACATCGCAGCATCAACAATTGGTCGGTAACCCGTACAGCGACATAGGTTACCCGCCAGTGATTCCATGACGTCTTCTTTGCTCGCATCGGGTTTGTTCTTGCCTAGCGCAAACATCGACATGATGAAGCCCGGTGTGCAGTAACCACATTGGGAACCGTGAAAATCCACCACCGCTTTCTGTACTGGGTGCAAAGAGAGATCTCGGTTTTGTAGATCTTCTACTGTGATCAGTTGCTTGCCATGCAGCGCTGAAACGAACGTCAGGCAAGAGTTCACCGAGCGGTATTGCAGCTGTCCATCAACCACTTCACCCAGAACTACCGTACATGCACCACAGTCACCCGACCCACAACCTTCTTTTGTACCGGTTTTATTAACCTTGGTACGAAGGTAGTTGAGCACTGTCATATTTGGCGACAGATTATTTTCACGTCTTATTTCCTGATTGAGCAAAAAAGTAATCAAGAGACCTCCTTGTAAATCGACATATTTCCATGTGTATTCTTTTTGACTTCTAGGTCAATAATTATCCATCCTGACCCTGTGGTCAACTATTTATTTACAAAAATGCAACAAATAGTCTTAGTTGTGGATTGTATACAATTTTATTTTAACCGTAGTTGTCTGTTTTATAAGGGGTTGAGTTGAAGGTGAACAGTTTTTTGGTATTAATGAATTGATAGCTATGTATACAAGATAATGACAGGGTTTGTGGCACTGTTGGAAGTGATTCTATAGTGGCTAAGATCGTTGTTGAGGCTAGAATAGGCAGTGTTTTAGATGGATGTGAGCCGATCGTCATCTTTATTTTTAGGGGAGAGGGCATAAAAAAGAGAAGTAAACGCAGAGGCTTACTTCTCTCCAATTTTGTTGACGAAAAGCTGTTAATAAAAAGCTGTTAATAAAAAGCTGTTAACAAAAAGTTGTTAACGGATGGTTATTAAGCGCTTGTTGAATCTTCTATGACTTGCTCTTAAGCAGATCTGAGAACACGACATGCAGATCACTAGAAGCTGTGCTGCTGTCTAGGTTGAGCTTTGAACGGATGTGGCTTAGGTGTTCCTGCATCAATTCTACTGCTTGTTGTTCGTTACCTGACTCAATTGCATCCAGTAAGCCTGAGTGTTCGTCTAGCGAACAGTTCGAGTGATTGCCCGTTTCGTACTGAGCGATCAGCAGTGAGGTTTGCGATACCAAACTGCGTTGGAAAGCCAGCAGTGGCGCATTCTCAGCCATTTCAGCCAGCTTGATATGAAACTCGCCAGACAAGCGTAAGCCGGAGCCGTAGTCACCTTGGTCAAAGGCGCAGTTCTCTTTTACAACGAGCTTTCGGCATTCTTCGATTTGCGCTTTGGTTGCGTTTTTCACCGCCAGCTCAGTGATAGCAATTTCCATTACTTCACGTGCTTTAAATATCTGCTTGGCTTCATCAACCGTTGGGGCAGCAATCATTGCACCCCGGTTTGGACGGATCACCACAACTTGTTCTAAAGAGAGACGCAGTAAGGCACGACGGATAATGGTGCGGCTAACGCTAAAGATTTCTGCTAAGGCTTCTTCGCTTAATTTGGTGGCTGGTGGCAGCCTTTGTTCTAGTATCGCGTCGAAGATATGGCAGTAAACAACATCGTCTTGAGTCTGGCCTGTTACTTTCGTTTTTACACCTTTGGAGACAGAGTTTTTGAGAGCTGTCATAGAGATAAGGGCCCTTGTTTAGTCGAGTTGGGTTAATCGAGAATAATTCATGAGAGTTACTCTATATTGTATACATTTATCTATACAATGCCACCGGATGAAAGTGCGATGCACGCTTATTTGTTAATGACTTATAACATTTTGTTTGCAGGGAACTGTGTGCAATCTTTAGCTTTAAGCCATTTTTAATCCAACTAAACTCGATTATCACCGCAGCTGTAGGCAACGATCTGGCTGATTTCGCTCAGGCTACGACCTGACTGTTGTTGCCATTCGTTGAAGGCTTTACCCGCTGCCAGTTGTGTTCGCTTGGTGTTACGACCGCTATCCACCACATCGGTGCTGCGTAGGTGTGCTTCAACATCTGATGATAAGATGAACGTGTCTTTACCCATTTGGCGCAGAGTGTAGGCACCAGTATTACCACCTAATCGCTTGCCGTGTTTTTTCAGGTAATCCCACAGCTCGGTGATACGTTCTGATGGCCAGTCGGCAACCATTTGTGAGAATGAATCGGCTTCACGCTTGGCATTGTGGATCATGGTGGCATTGGCAGGGATGGTCATCACCTTAGTAAGGTGACGAATAATGCGCGGATCTTGAGCTTTCTGTTCCCACATCTCATTCGGCAGCATCAGCATCTTTTCGATGTCGAATTCAAAGAACACCTCTTCAAACTGCGGCCATTTCTTTCTCACCACATTCCATGAAATACCACACTGGAATACCTTTTCAGTAAAGGCGGCTAGCCAACGGTCGTCGGTGATCTGCGATAGCTCGGCTTGGGAAAGGGGCGCGCGAACAATCTTTTCGAGCTCGGCAGCTCCACCTTTACGGTGAGCCGCACGTTGATAAATAGAGTCGAATTTTTCTTGGGTCATTGGAGGTTCCAAATTACATCTGTGTATCTTGAGTGTGTAGCTAATGCTTAATGATATGGGGTCAAATTTGGCAATTAAAACAAGTCTGTTAACTAAAACCAGTCTGACAATTAGAACAAGTTAGCAGATCTTCAATTCCATCTGATATAAGGGCCATGTTTTACCATTGAACTCTTTCACGCTCGGCTCTTTGTCGACCACCTGAAAGCCGGCTTTGTCGTAGCAACGTTTTGCTCCGATATTCTGTTGAAAGGCCGCCAAGCTGATGGTGGTGACATCAGGGATTTGTTTCGCAGCGTCTAATGCACTTTCTATCATGGATTGCCCAAACCCTTTGCCTCGTTGGTTTGGGTGAATGGCCACTCGGCAGAATCGAAGTTCACTGTCTGACATACGTTGAAACTCCATAAACCCGATCAGTTCTGAGTTATTGCCGTTCGAATTCAGTTCAGAGAGAGCACTAGACTCAGAGAAGGTATATAGCTCAACTTGAGGCTCTTGAGAGCGTTCGATGATGGAGGCGGCTTCTAACGGCCAACCAAAGGTTCGTCCGCCCCACAGTACATAGTCTTCGAGTGATGTGAACCAAGTGACGATCTCATTGGCATCGGAGGCTTTAAAGCGGTTTATTTCCATATCCTTGTCTCTTCCTTATCGCGTGTCTCTTTTTCTAAACCGCTAAACTTCCGTGCCCAACTGCTCAAGAAAGCCACGCATGTAATCGGTGCGCTTGTTGGCTTCTAACTTGGCTGATTCTGTATTCATGGTTTCTGCTAGCTTAAACAGCTTCACGTAGAAGTGGTCGACGCTGTAATGCTTGTCATCCAAGTCACGATGTTCAGCGAACGGGTCTTCGTGGTTATAGAGTTCGGCATCGAAGCTTTGACCAACGTATAGGCAACGAGCAATACCAATTGCACCGAGAGAATCTAGGCGATCAGCATCTTGGACGATTTGAGCTTCCAAGGTTTCTGGTGTGATGTTAGCGCTGTAACTATGCGTGACAATCGCATGATGGATCTCATCAAGATAGGACTCGGGATACTCGATAGATTTGAGGAAAGAGATCGCCTTGTCTGCTGCCATTTGCGAGCTTTTGGCTCTGTCTGGGTGATTCTTGGGAAAGGTGAAACAATCATGAAGGTAAGCAGCAGGCAGAACGACCTCAAGCTTAGCTTTTTCTTGAGTACATAAAGCCTTAGCAGTTTTGACTACTCGCTTGATGTGGCTGATATCATGCGCCGCATCTTGTATCATTTCTTGTTGTGCAAAATCAAGCAGTTGGCTTTCAAGTTTTTCAATCACGCGTCTCTTTCTCCATTTTTAGACGTTATCAATGTTGCTTATCGATCAGTGTCGTTTCATATCGACTTTAACAGTTTCTAGCGTGATTTTTTATCTTTTATAAAAGGAATACCCACAAAAAAACCGACTCTGTGAGTCGGCTTAATATTGGTCTTTATTTGTTGTATTGGCTTTTAAGCTGCGGCTTGTTGCAGCTGCGCCAATACATGATGCAGCGATGGGCTGATCGTGTGGCCAAGCGCTTTTACTTCTTCGCAAGGCTCAACCAAATCTGGAATTTGGAAGCTGATCATGTTGGCTGCCATTGATGCGCGAATACCGTTGTTTGAATCTTCAAACGCTAAGCAAGTTTCAGGTGCAACCCCTAGGCGTTCTGCCGCCAATAAGTAGATCTCTGGGTGAGGTTTGCCATGAGTCACTTCGCAGCCTGTGCTTAGTGAGGTGAAGTACGAATCTAGGCCAGCCAGCTCGAGCTTCTTCTTTGCGATATCAAGCTGAGTGGAGGTCGCTACCGCGATTGGAATGTCATTCGATTTTAGCCATTCAAGAAGCTCAATCACGCCGTCTTTTACAGGGATCGCTTGGTTCTTAACAATCGCACTGTAACGAGTTCGCCATTCGTTGTTTAACGCAGGATAATCTAAGCCTTCACCGTAACCATTTCTAAAGATCTGTTCGATGGTTTTTGCGTTACAGCCAATAATGCCTAGGTAAACATCTTGCAAAAACGGAACACCTTGCGCGTGACATGCTTCTTCAAAAACCTGCATACAAAGTCGCTCGGTGTCGAGCAGTAGTCCATCCATATCAAAAATAGCAGCTTGAAAATTCATATCCGTGGTTCTTTATCTATTGTCGTCGTGAGAATGAGTATTTTGACATAGTGTCTAAGGATAGGCGAGTCAGCGTTGAGTTAGAATCGGAAGTATTGGGTGTGCAATATGCTTCTGAATGACTTGAAATCTCATTAATTCAAGCTGAAATAATATCGTTCAGTTATGAGCCTAATCTTTTATAGGTCATCGAGATCTAACAGATACAATTATGACTGTTATACATAACAAATCGAGGTCGGGTGTTTGTTTTACTATTACATTTCATAAACTTACAGGCTTGTTAGCGTGACCATAATCTTATAAAAAACAATTTGCGGTAGCCTTTAATGATAGTGTGACCAAGCAATAAGTAAATGGCTGAGCTTAGAGACAAAATATCATTAGTCCATATTTTTAGCAGGGTTGCTTATGTTGTATTTTGAGTTTCTATTTTTATTAGTCGTACTTTATATCGGGTCTCGGTATGGTGGTATTGGCTTAGGTGTTGTTTCTGGTATTGGTTTGGTTATCGAGGTGTTTGTCTTCAAGATGCCACCAACCTCTCCACCTGTCACTGTCATGTTGATCATCCTCGCTGTTGTGACTTGTGCTTCGATTTTAGAAGCGGCGGGAGGCTTGAAATACATGCTGCAAGTTGCGGAAAGGGTACTGAGAAAGAACCCGAAACGCGTCACCTTGATAGCACCGTTCGTGACTTACTCGATGACTTTCTTATTGGGTACTGGCCACGCGGTTTACTCAATCATGCCAATCATCGGCGATGTGGCATTGAAGAACGGTATTCGTCCTGAGCGTCCAATGGCAGCTGCGTCGGTGGCATCTCAGTTGGCGATTACGGCATCACCAATCTCTGCTGCTGTAGTGTATTACCTCGCACAACTTTCTGATATTCAACACTCTATTACTCTGCTTTCTATTTTGATGGTGACGGTTCCTGCAACATTGTTTGGTACGTTCTTGCTTTCTTTGTATAGCTTAAAACGCGGTAAAGAATTGAGCGACGATCCTGAATACCAAGCACGCCTAAAAGATCCTGAGTGGAAAAAGCGCATTGAAAGCACTACCGCGACCTCTTTGGATGAAGTTCTGCCAACTTCGGCTCGTAATGCGGTTTTGATTTTCCTATTGTCGATTGTGGTGATTGTTATCGTGGCGATGGTGCCTGAGATCAGAACCATCGTTGACGGCGACAAGCCAATCAAGATGTCGGTGATCATCCAAATGATGATGCTCTGCTTCGGCGGTATCATTTTGCTGGCGACTAAAACTGACCCGCGAGATGTGCCAAACGGTGTGGTATTCAAATCGGGTATGGTGGCGGCGATTGCGATCTTCGGTATCGCTTGGATGTCGGATACCTACTTCCAATACGCAATGCCTCAGTTCAAGTCTGGCATCGTGGAAATGGTGACCAACTACCCATGGACGTTCGCACTAGCGCTATTCATCGTATCGGTTGTGGTGAACTCTCAAGCCGCTACTGCGCGTATGATGCTACCTGTTGGCCTTGGCTTAGGACTAGACCCAGCCTTGTTGATCGGCTTAATGCCAGCAGTTTACGGCTACTTCTTCATCCCGAACTACCCATCAGATATCGCAACGGTTAACTTCGATGTGTCTGGCACTACCAAGATTGGTAAGTGGTACTTCAACCACTCATTCATGTCGGTTGGTTTGATCGGTGTAGTCGGCGCATGTTGCTTAGGCTACGCACTGGCACAGATTTTTATCGCTTAATTGTCGCTTAATCGACTAGCGAGATAAGAAACGAGAAACAGCGCCTATTGAGGCGCTGTTTTTGTTTCTGACGCTTGAAAAGGTATGTGAATTAAGTAAAAGGCAATTTAGATCAAAATATTAGCTAATATTATTAGTTGCAAGTGGGGTAGTGGTGATATAACGCTATTTTTGTGAGACGAAGAGGCACTAATGATTACTAACTTTGAGCAATTAGAGCAAGATATGGCATCCACTCCATCGTTTGATGGTCAGTTAGCTAAACTGGTCCACCTCAAGAACAGCAATGGAATGAGTGTATCCTTCATGGATATTGGAGCTACTTGGCTGAGTTGTTCTATGCCAGTGAATGAAGTAGCTCGAGAGGTGTTACTTCGCTCACCCAATATGGCTGAACATATGGAGCAGAGCTCTTATTTTGGTGCGATTGTTGGACGTTTTGCAAACCGTATCGCTAAAGGCCAATTCGAACTTGAAGGGAAGCGCTACCAACTCGGGGTTAATAATGGTGAAAACTCATTACATGGTGGAGTAGAGGGCTTTGATAAAAAGCGTTGGAGCATTGTTGAACAAAGTGCACAAAAGGTAGTGTTTACTCTTCATATCAAAGATGGTGATCAAGGGTATCCGGGTAATCTTGGTGTCAAAGTTACCTATTCTCTAACGGATGACAACCAAGTATCTATTTCTTATGAAGCCAATACTGATAAGACTTGCCCCGTTAACTTAACCAATCATGCTTACTTTAATTTGGCTGGTGAGGCTTCTGGTTCGAAAAGCTTGGATCATGTATTGCAGTTGAGTTCAGGCCATTATTTACCAACAGATCAAGGCTTAATACCAACGGGAGAAATAAAGGCGGTTGAGGATACGAGTTTTGATTTTTCAAACGCAAAGCTCATTGGGCGGGATTTTCTGAATGAGTCGGACCAGAAAATGGCTGGTGGTTATGATCATGCTTTTGTGCTTCAGCCTGAAGTGACCGATGGAGAGTCGGTTGCAGCGGTTCTGGTTGCACCTGCAAAAGAAGTCGTGATGAAGGTAAAAACGACGAAGCCTGCTATTCAGTTTTATTCGGGTAACTTTCTAGCAGGGACGCCTGGTAAGAGTAAAAATTATGAGTTGTACGATGGTCTTTGCTTAGAAACCCAATATTTTCCAGATGGTCCTAATAAGCCAGAATGGGGACCTAACCGCGGGCTCCTGAAGTCTGGAGAGCTTTATCAACATCAGACGGTTTATCAGTTTAAGTTTTAGGCCCTAACTATTGGTGGGCTATGTGCCCACCTTATCCGATGGTGTTGAGGATGTACGAATAATCAATTCTCCTTCCACTTTTCGTCTACTGGATAACAAAGGCTGAGCCTCAATTTGCGCCATTAAGGACTCAATCGCTAGCTTGCCCATATCTGAGTAAGGTAATTCAACGGATGTTAACGCAGGAAAACTTTCCGATGCGATTTGTTGGTTATCGTAGCCAACGATCGCGACATCTTGAGGGATCTTAAGCCCTAGTTCAGCCAGTGCTTGATAGCACCCCATCGCCATGTAATCACTGCCACAAAAGATAGCTTCTGGTGGTTGAGCTAACTTAAACAAAGCTAATGTCTGCTGATGTGCTTCTTTTAATGACCAGTTGGCCTCTGCTAAGTAATTGCTGTTCGGGACAATATCGGCATCAATTAGTGCCTGACGGTAGCCTTCACTGCGTTGTTGGCTCGCAAGCATCCAGTTTTCGCCTGTGAGCATAGCAATACGACAATAGCCTTGTTGGATAAGGTGAGAGACCGCTTTGTAAGCACCGATCATATCGGCAGGTAAAATGCTTGGTGCATCGCTATTGCTTTCGTTTGTGCAGTTTAGGAGCACGGTTGGCAGAGGCGTATTGACCCGTTGTTGTTCAAGTTCACGAGTCATGCTCGATGCGTACACCAAGCCTGCATAATCTCCGCTGTTGATTTCCACTTCAATTTTGCTCGCTAGCACTTCATCGTGGCTGTAATTGAAGATCACTAAAATAAAGTCGTTCGCCCAAGCCTCTTCACGCGCTGAGTTTATAGCATCAATAAAAGGGTCATAACTCGATAACCCGTTGACAACCAGTGCTATTTTATTAGGTCGACCCAGCGCATGAGCGACTTTCTTATTTTTGTAGCCAAGTGATTCGGCGGTATCGAGCACTTTACTTTTTGTGGTGTCTGCAATTTTTACAGA
The DNA here is from genome assembly GCF_001691235.1 of Vibrio sp. ZF57. Lineage (NCBI taxonomy): Bacteria > Pseudomonadati > Pseudomonadota > Gammaproteobacteria > Vibrionales > Vibrionaceae > Vibrio > Vibrio sp. ZF57. Next base: position 63,415 of record NZ_MAKD01000107.1, read on the forward strand.
CGTTGAACCATTAAGTACCAGTGATACCGTTGATTGAGACACACCTGCCGCTGCAGCAATGTCACTCATAGTGATTTTTTTAGCCATCGTAAATTTCAACTCAACTTAGTTAGCTAAAGATATTAGCTAATTATCAGCTTTCGATCACCTGTTAAAGATGGGGATCACAAAAAGTTGTCCGAGCAGTCTGATAGTTGTGATTGCTCACTCGTTTTTAATCTTAGATAGTAGCGATAAAAATGCAGCTCATTATATTAGCTAATATTATTAGTTAATAATTTAGTTTCAAGGTGAGTAAGATGAAAAGATGGTCTGAAGACAAAGCGTGGCAATGGCAACAACAACATGGATGGTTACGTGGATTTAATTACTTACCAAGGACGGCTGTAAACTGGAACGAAATGTGGCAAGCAGACTCATTTTCACCAGAAATAATGGAACAAGAGTTGGCTTGGGCGAGAGAGGTTGGCTACAACACGCTGCGTACCAATTTGCCTTTCATTGTGTGGCAAGTCGACCGCCAAGGACTGCATGAGCGCATTGATCATTTCTTAGATATTTGTGAACGAAACCAGATTAAGGTAATGATGACCCCAATGGATGATTGTGGATTCTCCGGTGACCATCCGTATCTAGGTCAACAAAAAGCCCCCGTCCCTGACCTGCATAATAGCCAAGCTGCGGCCAGCCCAGGTCGTAATGTTGTTATGGATAAGTCACAGTGGGGTGACGTTGAAACTTACATCCGTGACATTATCTCGACTTATAAAAACGACCCGCGTATTGCGATTTGGGATCTGTACAACGAGCCTACCAACCGTATGATTTTTACCACCAATGGTGAGCTAGCTTACGATGAAGAAATGGAGACGTTTAGCCACGAGTTGATGGAAAAAGCGTTTGAGTGGGCGCGCGATGTGAACCCGACTCAGCCCCTAACGGTGGGTGCATGGCATTGCCCTAGTATTCTCGACCGTAGTTTGCCTATTTTTGAGCATCCAACCGATCGCCGAGCGATGGAGCTATCGGACATTATCACTTTCCATGCTTATCTTCCGTTGGATTTGTTCCATGAAGCGCTGAAAGTTGTGCAAGCGCACAATCGCCCGATGATGTGTACCGAGTGGTTAGCACGTCATGCACAATCTTCCTTACATGAACAGCTGCCAATTTTTAAAGATAAGAATATTGGCTGCTATCAATGGGGATTAGTGAAAGGTAAAACACAAACGCACCTTCCTTGGCCTGAAATTAAACGCAATGACGTTAACTATGCCAGTCAGTGGTTCCACGATCTGCTTGATGAGCAAGGACAGCCATATGATGCAAGCGAAGTACAGTTGATTCAAACACTCGCAGAGGTGGAATAACTGTCATTTAGCCGGCCTAGAGAAAAAGGTCGGCTTCTAAACTAGAATTAAATCAATCGAGACGTGAACAATGACTACTATAAAAAATAGATTGAACAATAGAGAGCTGATTTCTTATTTCGGTTATGGCGTGGGCCAATGCTTTAGTTTTGGCTTGGTTGGCTCGTTCATCTTGTACTTCTACACCGATATTCTCGGTATTTCGCCGATTGCTGCGAGTACCATATTTCTTATTGCACGAGTGTGGGATGCTGTTAATGATCCGTTGATTGCTGGCTATATGGATACGTTAGAATCTCGCTTCGGTAAGTTCCGTCCCTACATGTTGTTTACTCCGTTTTTGATTGTATTGGTGACCATCGCTACCTTCTATAATATCGATGCGGACATGTCGACTAAAGTGATGTATGCGGGTATCACTTATATTCTGTGGGGTACCCTTTACACCATCTCTGACGTGCCATTTTGGTCAATGTCGTCGGTGATGACTGATGAGCCTCAAGAGCGTGCCAAAGCAGCAACGTGTGCCATGTTAGGTGTTAATGCTGGTATTGGCGCAACGCTAGTTATTTTTCCTAAATTAAGCGCATTTTTTGCTGATGGTCGTGCTGATCAAGGTTACTTACCTGCTGTTATCGTATTGATGGTGGCAGGTCTGCTGTTTATGCTGAACGGTTTCTACAATACCAAAGAGCGTATTTCGACGGCGAGCTGTGAAAAAGTAACACTGAAAGATACTTTTCAAGCGGTACGTAAAAACAAGCCATTATTCTTCATCTTGGCTGCATTCTTTATGAATGTGTTCTTCAATCTAGTTAATGGTTTATACATTTTCTTTTTCACCTACAACATGGGCGATGCAGGTTTAGTTTCATTGATTGGTACTATCACTTTAGTCAGTGCTATCGCGTGTTTAGCGACGCCAATCCTAACTAAACGTTTCAAGAAGAGAGATATCTTTATTGCGCTATGTGTGTTGGAAATTATCGCACGTGTTGGTTTTTATCTAACAGGTTATGACAACACAACGGTGGTGATGATGTGGCTGGCAGTAGTAACGGGGCTCTTTATGATGACTAACCCGCTTATTTCAGCGATGATTGCAGATACCGTTGAATACTCTTACTACCATAGTGGTAAGCGTACAGCAGCGATAACTTTCTCTGGCCAAACATTTACAGGTAAATTCTCCGTTGCGGTAGCAGGTGGTTTAACAGGTCTGATCCTGACAACTATTGGTTATGTTCCAAATGCGGACCAAACAGAAACAGCATTGAATGGCATGTTCTTTTGTATTGCTTTACTGCCGGCTTTAGGGGCTTTGGTACGTATATTTATTATGTCTCGTTATACCTTTACTGAAGACCAGCATGCAATTTTACGCGAAAAACTTGAGCGTGGTGAGTTTGCTGAAGGGGTTGTTGATAAGTCAGGAATTACGCACAAAGCGACGTCTTAGTTGTTGAGGTTATTACCACTCATTGCATCCTAGAAAACAGCGCCTAAATTGGCGCTGTTTTGTTTTAACAGGTTTCGTTTATTAGCTTTCAGGAGAGCTATTAACGTGGCTCAAAAGCCAGCGACTGAATTGCTTCTTCAATCGTTAGGAAGTGGATCTTCATCAGGCACACTTCAGCTTTTTGAAACTCGTGGTTTCGAATCAGCTTGGTCACGCTTTCTACTGAATATTGCTCAGGCCGTTTCGCTAGAGACAGTTGATTTGATATCGATTGAAGTGCGTAGCTGTTACCCTCTGAATCAATGAGGTAATCATCTTCACCCAGGATCATGTCTGAGCATTCTGCCTGAAAATCGTTCTCGGATGCGACGTAAATAAGCTCATCATCACCGTCGAGTTTTACCAAAGATGGCCAACTGATCATTACTGCCCTTTCTATGTGCTGCTTACTGCTTTTAATAGTGGTGACGACAAGCAATTATATAAAAGTTATCGTCATCTGCTTTATACACTAATCGATTCTTGTCATCGATTCGTCTTGACCAAAAGCTAGACAGGTTGCCGACTAGTGGCTCCGGCTTTCCAATCCCTTCAAAGGGCGTTCTTTTGGCGGCTTCAATCAACTTATTTAGTTTCTTGAGCGTTTTCTTGTCTTGGGTTTGCCAGTATAGGTAATCTTCCCAAGCATTATCTGTAAATACAATCTTTCGATCATTCGTCATTATTCAATTCTCGAACGGTTGTATTTCCGGCTTCGAGTTGAGCAATAGATTCAGCCAATCTTTCAGCGTTTTTAGGCGAGCTCATAAGGTACAAGGTTTCTTGCATTGAATTAAAATGATCAAGAGACATGACCACTGCATCTTCTGAATCTCGTCTGGTTATTACCGTAACATCAGAATCGTCTACCACTCTATCGAGCACAGACTTAAGGCTATTTCTGGCCTCAGTAAAAGAAACAATATTCATCACTTATTTACCCTGTTGTTTTTGGATATGTTTAATCTTTCTATATACACAGAATAGTTAATCATTCATGAATTAACTATTCTACATGTTCCGCTTGTTGTACATGTTATATCAGAGCTTACACATGGTCAACTTATGGTACATGTCATTCATTGTAAATATGCAGAGAGTTACTGACTCAAAATGCTATTTACTCAAAGATCGGCCTAATGGTGCGAAGTAACCTTGCAGGGCTTGGTATATCTGTTCTCGGTGCGCCATATCAGGATACACGGGGTACATATCAGGCTTGGTTGTGCCATCCACTAGATAAGCGTTCTTGATATCGGAACACGATTCAATCACGGATTCAAAAGCGCGCGCCATCATCTCTGTGGGTAGTGAGAAGTAACGGGCAGACATCGCTTTGTCGGCAATCACACTGCGAGCCACATAATCGTGTTTGTCCAAGTTATTGTCGCTAAGCAGTGTGGCATCAAACAGAGACATCAAACTTTCGTTTAATGGATGAGGTCGCACCGTTCTATCGTGCAACCAACAGTCGCTGGCGAACAGGATCTGCTTGCGAGGGCCAGAGGTATCGCCGATTTCAAACGCTTTCTCAGCGATATAGTGGTCAAATGCATGCCAAAACTCGTGAGCGAGCGCGCCAGCTCCGGCATTCTTCGCGAGGGCTAATTCTCGTTGGTTCGGGGCATAGTGTGCTTGTACGCCTTTTCTGCCGCCACTGCCGAACGCTAAGCCTAATGTGCCGCGAAGGCCAATCGCCTCTGGTGGCAAAGCCAAGATGTAAGCCAAGTCGGCTAGCGAATCGAATATCAGATTTGCGGCCAACTCTTTTTCTTCTTTCGTCACCCAAGCACCCACACGAATGCTGCCCATACCGAAGGTTTGTTTGATGTCCATGAATGACACCTGATCGCCATGTCGGTAGTCTGGGCCTTCGCGCGTTTTGTATTTAAAGTGAGTTAACTTCAAAAGGGTCCTTGGAAACAGACGTAAGAATGAATAGTGTGCTCAGTGAGATGCGCCTGTGTGAGATGCATCTCTTGGAATTAAAGGACGTTAGCACTTTTGATAGCAAATTGCCGAACAAAATTAGTTTAGATTGAGTTCGAAAGCTTCCCATGAAGTTGGGTTACCTTCACGAGTGAGTGGAAAGAGTGGCTGTTGTGGTTTTGCATAGCTTAATCGGTGCAGTCTTTGAGTTACGTGGTAGCTATCAAGCCCTGATACCGTGACCAAATCCAACGCTTCTAAATCAAGGTAGCCATCCGGCATCACGGCGCGTTTGGGTGCGTGAATCGTTATAACTTCACCGATCAACATTTGCGTTTGATTGCTTTCGATTGTTATCTGTTCTTTGAACGCTAACCCTATCTTTAAACTGCTCTCCAAGACGAAGGGAGCGGGGAATGTGTCGTCATAATAGGCCGTTAAGCCGACCGCGTTGAATTCTGAGACTGGTTTAGGGTAGCGAGCCGAGGTTTGATGGGCCTTTTTAACAAAGTCAGCACCAATGCTGTTAACGGTGAAGTACTTAGTTTCTAGGATGTTTTCTAGCGTATGACGTCGGCTTTTATCTGGGCGAACAATAAAACCAAGCAGCGCGGGATCAGACCCTAGGTGAATGACAGAGCTCACTATCGCAAGGTTTTCAAGCCCCTGTTTATCACAAGTACCAATTAGGTTGGCGCTTTTAAATCCAGATAGGGAGTTAACCAAACGAATGCGGTGGCGCGGGTCCATTGTTTGGATATCTTGTTTAGAAAGGGTCATGTCCTTCATATCTTCTCTTCTTCTCATTTATTGTTATCTTCGAGCATGCTCACTAACGGACTTATATGTACGAAGAATCCGCTTTTATCGATCAAAGAGCGCTTATTGGCCGTGGGCAGTTTGTCTCTTTTATCTCTGCTACAGCACAATGAACGAGATCCTTTGCATAGATTTACGTACGTTGACGTCCCTTTACATCACAGGAGCTAAAGTAATGATGTCGTCTTTATGAGTGTTAACAAATGAAAACAGTCCGCAATATCATTTGGGCAATGATTGCCACAATGTCAGCCTTTTGGTTTGCGATGGAACCGCAATTATTCGCTTCAAGCGATGTCTTTGAATGGCGCTCAGCCATGATTCAGTACTCAGGTATTTTGTCTCTGGTGTTAATGTCCATCACAATGATCTTGGCGATGCGTTTGCCTATGGTTGAGAATTGGCTGAAAGGTATGGATAAAGCATATCGAGTCCATAAATGGCTCGGTATCGGTGGTGTTGCACTGGGTGTGACACACTGGTTGTGGTACCAAATACCTAAGTCATTGGTGGTGTCTGGTGTGTTAGATAAGCCTGTTCGACACGATGGTTCAGGGCCGCAAGCTGTTTTGACTGGATGGGAGTTATGGGTCAATGAATTACGCGGTATTGCTCAGAGTATTGGCGAGTGGGGCTTCTACTTGTTGCTCATTTTACTGGTGGCGTCACTATGGGCGGCAGTGAAGTACAAACCGTTTAAATTGTCGCACCGTCTGATGTCGGTTGCGTACCTGTTTATCGCTTTCCACTCAGTAATCCTGCTTAAACGAGCGTATTGGGGAGAACCTATTTATTATCTAACTGTGGCATTTGCTTTGGCTGGGTCTATCGCAGCGATTTACAGTTTGTTGGGCTTGGTTGGGCGTCGTAATCGTCACTCAGCGACGATTATCTCGACTCGCTATTTTCCACAAGCTGAAGTGATGGAGCTGGTGTTAAAACCGGAGGCATCTTGGCAAGGTCACAAAGCTGGGCAGTTTGCGTACTTGCGTTTCGGTAATGAAGACCCGCATCCGTTTACCATTGTTTCTGGCAGTGATGATCCAGAGCTGCGCTTTTTGATCAAAGAGCTGGGTGATTTTACTAATGGCCTATATGAACGAGTGAAAGCGGGCGATGCGGTTACGGTTGAAGGACCCTATGGTCGACTTTATTTTGACCTAAGCAAGCCACAAATTTGGATTGCTGGTGGTGTCGGGATAGCGTCGTTTTTTGCAACACTTGAAGCGCTCAAAACAGAACGAGATCATCCTCGTATTCAACTGTTTTATTGTACTCGCGGTGTTGATAAGCAATTAATCGATGAGTTGTGGCACCTAGCACACGCGGTTGGTGTGAAGTTGACCGTGATAGATACCTTGCACTCACCGCGGCTAAACGCCGGAAGAATTGTCAATCAATGTGGCGACCTCAACGAGTACGAGATGTATTTCTGCGGGCCGGAGTTGTTCTCTACATCACTGAAAAAAGAATTAGACACCTATCAATTTGATATTGAAAAGCACTACCACGAAGAGCTGTTTGTGATGCGTTAAAGCCAACTATTGGAGCTGTGATTGTTAAATTAGTCAATCGGCACAGTGTAAAAAGGCGTAAAGTCACTCAATTTGTTATTGCAGCGGTTTGCTATTGAGCGATACCATATAGGGCTGTTTCTTTGGTAAAGATGTAATTATGTCAGATGAAAAACTCGCACTCGAATGGATGCGCCAACAAGCTCATAAAGTTGACCCATACGTTATCGATCCATCGTTTGATGAATGCGTTGAGTTGCTTGATCCTGCCTTCAAGAAAGGCAAGAGTGTTGCTCAACTCAAGTATCTGTTATCAGAAGCAGATCGCCGAGCGGGCGCGGCAGAACGTAAGCATGCGGCTTTAAAATACGCCAAAGAGAAAAGCCCAAATGCTGGTCAAATCTTGCGACTGCAAAGCAAGCTTCAACAAGTTCAGTTGGCTCTCAAGCTTGCCACTGGCGATAACAATATGACCATATCTCAGTTCTGTTCAGAGTATGACGTGACTAAGCGTGACGGCAATACGGCATGGAATGAAAAGTTGGTGGAGCAGGGGAAGAGAAAGTAGCGATCTCTATTTCTATTTTTTGATTTAGTCGTTTTTCTATTGAACTTTAAATCATGCTCGCAGAGCCGTTAACTCGGTATCTTGAACCCCAATCATTGATATGCATTGCCGTGGTTTGAGCGCGGCGTATTGTCTCAACGATGCCCTCATTATTTTGGTGACGCACTCATGAACCTCTCCCAGATTGACCTGAATCTTCTTTTCGTTCTTAAGCATTTACTCGAAGAAAAACACGTCTCTAATACCGCAATGTCTCTGAACATGAGCCAGTCTTCGGTAAGTCGTACGCTACAAAAAATGCGTACCTTCTTTGATGATGAGCTGCTGGTACGTAAGAAGTATGGCTATGAGCTGACCCCAAAAGCAGAGTCGATTAAAGACGATATCAACACCGTTATTACTAACCTGGAAAAGTTGGTTCATAAGCAGTCGTTTGACCCAAGCAAGGTTGATAGTACTGTGAAATTTTATGGCTTACTGCCTCAAATTAATACCTTAATGCCCAAGGTGATCGCTAAGATCCGCAAAGAAGCGCCGAACATGATCGTGAGTTTAGATTCTGCGCCCAAGCGTCATTTCGAAGCCTTGGTCGCAGGTGATGTGCACTTTGCCTTATCTTCGCATCAGCCGCCTTCTGCTGAGCAAAATATCTATCGTATGACAGTGGCGAAACAACACTGCAAGAGAACTCAGACTCGGGCAATTCATATCAAAGCCAAGTGCATCTAGCGGGCCCTCTTATTGATGGCTTGTTGAGTGCTTCTTTCTCTGGTTTATATCAAGAGCGTAAGGAAGATGAGATTCTTTACGGATACGGAGGCAAAACATTAGAGAGTTACCGTGGCGCACTACACTTGACGCCTACGGATGACGATACTTTCTCGTTTGATTACACCTATCACGATCAAGAACGAGTGACGACGGATGGAAAATCGAAAACCACAGATTCTGAGCGTGTGAACAATCGTCAATCATTGGGCCTATCTCACTCAGGCAACTACAACTGGGGCTCGGGCACTTCATACATCAACAATGAAACGGTTGAGAATGAAGGCGGAGAAATGGAAGTGGAAAACCTGACTCTGAACTCACAATGGTCTATGCCTGTGCTTGAGGCGCACTACCTAACTATCGGCTTCAACTATACACGTCAGGAGCTGACAGATTCTGCAGAAGATCATGTCTTCAAAAATAACCAATGGTCACTGTTTGCGGAAGATGAATGGTACATCACCGATTCTTTTGCTCTAACAACTGGCCTCAGATTTGATCAAAATGACGTGTTCGAGTCTCATCTGAGCCCTCGCGTTTATGGTGTGTGGAGTGTCGACTCATATTGGACAGTGAAAGGCGGTGTTTCAACGGGTTATCGAGCACCAGGCTTAACTGAGATGGAAGCGGGTTGGGCGCAAGAAAGTTGTGGTGGCGACTGCTCGGTTTACGGTAATCCTGATCTAAAAGCCGAGACGTCAGTGAACAGTGAAATGGGCGTGTACTTTGTTGGCGATGCCGATTTAAGCTCGAACATCACCGTATTCTACAGTGACTTTAAAGACAAGATCGACAAGAAAGAGCTGAGCACTAACTGTGGCCGACGTGGTTGTGATTCTACCTACGTGAACATTGAAGACGCGATTACTTACGGTGCTGAATACACGATAAACAAAGGCATTACTGAGGCGATTTCTGTCGGTTCGACGTATACCTATACACATACTGAGAAGCAGTCTGGTGAAGATGAGGGTAAGCCACTAACACAAGTTCCTGAGCATTTAGTTACCGTAAATGCAGATTGGCAAGTACGTGATGATGTCCAATCTTGGATGCGAGTGACATACCGTGGCAAAGAGTCAGAACCGACAACGAGTAGTTCAAGAACACAATACGAAGCGCCATCAATTACTTATGTTGACTTAGGTGCCAACTGGTATGTGCAAAAGAACCTTAAGGTGATGGCTGGTATCTACAACCTATTTGATGAACAAACCGATTACGAAGAGTTTGGCTACGTTGAAGATGGTCGTCGTTACTGGTTAGCAGCAGAAGCGTCATTCTAGATAAGAGGTTCATAATGAAAAAGATAACAAAATTACTGATGCTTTCATTTGTTGGATTATCGGCTGCTAATGCTAATGCTAATGCTAATGCTAATGCTAATGCGGTATACACAGTAGAAAAGGACATCTTGTTTAAGACGGTAGAAGCACGAGAGATCAAGCTTGATCTCTACCTTCCCAAAACAGAAGCAAAGGTTGATGGAAAATATCCGTTGCTCGTTTGGGTACATGGCGGTGCGTGGAAGCGTGGCACTAAAGACGATATTCCGACTAAAAACCCGTTGTTGCTTAATTCTGTTTTGGATGAAGGTTATGCGTTGGCTGCGGTCGATTATCGTTTAAGTGGCGAAGCAACTTTCCCAAAACCAGTCGCGGATATTAATGATGCTATTAACTATCTTCATGACCATGCTAACAAGTACAATCTTGCCGCCGATAACGTGGTTATGATGGGGCGTTCAGCTGGTGGTCATTTAGCGGGATTGGTCGGCGCAAGTAATACGCACGGTGACATTAGCTTTTACTCAGAACCTAAGTATCGAGTGGCTGGAGTTGTAAGCTTTTTTGGCCCGACGGACCTGCTGGAACTAGGTAATAAAGGGAACAGACCAACCAGTAAAAAGTCGTCGGTGTCACGCTTTTTAGGTGATATCCCGAGTGAAGTACCAGAGCTAGCGGCACAAGCTTCAACGACCAGTTATATAAACAGTGATGCTCCGCCTTACATTCAGTTCCATGGAACACTGGATAAGCGAGTGCCTTTAGCGCAAAGCCAGATCCTCAAACATGCTTTGGACAAGTACGGCATTGAGAATCAGCTGTTTATCGAGGAGGGTGTTGGTCATAGTGCTCCAATTTTTGATACCGATAAGTATGTACCGCATGTGATTGCGTTTTTAAAGCGACATTATCCAATTAAATAATCTCTACTTTTGTGACGTTACAACGCGCTAGAAAGCATTCATTGAGCCATTTAAAGCCAAGTTGATCACTAAGGTTCAACTTGGCTTTTTTATTGGAAGCTTTCATAAGTATCTGGATTCATTTCTAACTTCCCTTTTATGATTCGATCGTCATTTATTAGATCGAACAAAACCGTGTTCACCTTCGATAATTGAGTTGTTTATCAGTTAAAGGTGGTGGTTATTGTATGTTTCATCACGATTTGTTCATAACTGACTCTAGCTTATCGACGACCTTGATAAAGGCTTCAATGTGCGCGATACACTATTTTTCGCCCATTAATCAATTTCACTTGTGACAAAGTTATCAGAATTATGCATTTTCGGTAACGTTCCCGAAATTATCGATCTATCATCCACTCAGATACAAAAGTGAAGTAATCAACACGACTGATTTCTAATTCTTCTTCGATATAGAGCTTATACATCAAAAGTATAAGCCGAAATGTGCTTACGAATTGTTTTGGGAACGTTTGCAAATAATCCAAAACAATTAACGTGAGAACATCAGAATGAAACGACACATTTTAGCGGTTGCTGTAACAATGGGGCTAATGACTACATCGGTATTAGCAAGTGAAGACGTTGCAGCATTAGAGCAACGTATTAATGAATTAGAACAAAGGGTTGCACAAACAGAGCAGGTCTCTACCGAGGCCAATGAAAAGGCTTCTTCGTTTGAGTTTCACGGCTATGCTCGCTCTGGGTTATTGATCAACGACGACCTAAACGGCGCGACAGGTACTGGTCCTTACATGACAGCGGCGGGTGCCATTGGAGCTCCAATTGGACGTCTTGGTGTTGAAGATGATCATTACGTTGAAGCGAACTTGATTCATAAGCGATTTGCAGACGATGGCTCTAGTGCTTTGTTTCGCATCATGTTGGCCGACAGTACTGAGACAAATAACGAGTGGACTGCCAGCGAAAGCCAGTTGAATGTGCGACAAGTGTATTCAGAACTGAACCGTCTGACCATGTTCTCTGAATCTGAAGCGTTTTCTGAAGCAACGTTTTGGGCGGGTAAACGATTCGATCGCGACAACTTTGATATTCACTTTTTCGATTCGGATATTGTCTTCTTATCAGGTACTGGTGCGGGCGTTTATGACGTTCAGATGAGCGACAACTGGAAAGCGAATTTCTCTATTTATGGCCGAGATTTTGGTGAGATTGATAGCTCGTCAACAGATGTAGAAAACTACATTGCAACCATGAATAACCGTATTGGCCAATGGCAAGTGATGTTGAGCGGTATGACCTCAGCAGACAACGATAGCCGCCTAAATGGCGCAGCTGAAAGCGGTGTACACGCAATGTTTGCGTACCATGGAGACAACTTCTTTGGTCTGAGCGAAGGCTTCTCTAAAACGGGTATGTTAGTGGGTAGTGGCCTAGGTGCAGAGCTAAAAGGCATCGGTTCAAATGGTGATCTACTGGATGACGCGAAAGCCGTTCGCCTGTTTAGCTACGGTGTCACTCGCATTGGCGACAACTGGCGCTTAGCACCTGCATTAATGGCAGAGCATAGCCAAGACCGTTTGAAGAAGAATGACGAGTTCACATGGGCTTCTTTAAACGTTCGATTAGCTCAAGAGTTCACAGAGAACTTTGAGATGGTTTACGAAGGTTCATTGCAATACATGGATTTAGACAACTCGACAGAGCAAGCGAGCGGCGGTTTCTACAAAGCGACAGTTGCACCAACACTGAAGCTTTCAACTAGCACTGGTTTCTTTGATAGGCCTGAACTGCGTTTCGCTGTGAGCTATGTGGATTGGAGTGAAGACCTGAATGGTTACTCGATTAGCACTGAAGCAGATGCTGCAACGATGGGAGAGGGCGGCGAGGTTCTGTTTGCACTGCAGATGGAAACTTGGTTCTAATTGCTTGATATATCGTTTAGATAGAGAGTGTTACTCATGATGTGATAGTCGCATCACCAAATGCCAACCTTATCGTTTCAACTCGAAGGTTGGCATTTTTTATCTTGGGATAACCTGATCTCTGAAATAAATCGCTAGCAAGACTCTCGGTCAATAGTGGTGAAGGTCAACACCATCTTGCTCATTTCAAAGCCTTTTTTCTCAATACGGTCGAGTAGCAGCTTGGCTCCATTTTCTCCCGCTTTATCAAACGCATAGTTAAACGTAGACAGCGTTGGTGTGCATACTGAAGCAAGTTCATCATCACCCACGCCGAGTACCAAGACATCCTTTCCTGGAACGAGGCCCGCTTCTTGAATTGCTCTGATCGCACCGATTGCGATACGGTCAGTGGCGCAGAATAGGCCGTCGAGCTTGGTGTGCTCCTTGAGATACTGCTTCGCCAGTTGGTAACCTGATTCTATGGTGAAGTCGCCACGGGCGTGAAATTGCAGTGTGAGGTCGTTAAATTGAAGCGATTGAGCGAAGCCTTCCGATCTCATCTTATCAACCGCAATATCATCACCTTGCACACCGATGAATCCCATATGCTTACAAGCTTTCGCTATGAGGCGATTACCCGCTTCAAACCCTACGCGAGTGTCGTCGTGCACAATGCTTGGGATGTTAAACATTGACCCGTCTTGACCAACCAATACCACGGGTACGGCAGAGCTTTGAATCGCTTTGACTAATTGGTTGTCGAGGTGGGTCGCGTACAGGATGATGCCTTCAACACGCTTCTGGTTAAATATCTGAATATATTCAAGTTCTTTATGGTGTGTTTGGTGTGTGCTCGCTAATAATACATGCTTGCCCGCTTGCTCTAAGACGGCGGTTAAACCATCGACACCCTGAGAGGTGGCATGGGAAGAAACCCTAGGAACAATCACGCCAACCAGGTTGGTTTTTTGGGACTTTAAGTCTTTAGCGACTTGGTTTGGGAGATAGCCACACTCTTCAACCGCTTTACGCACCTTCACCTTGGTCGCGTCTTTTACGCCATACTCATCATTGATTACTCTTGAAACCGTCGACTTGGAAACTCCAGCGAGACGAGCGACATCATGAAGACTAGCCATTATTCATTATCCAATTGTAATTTTAGTTTTGGGATTGTTTGCAAACAGAGCATCAAATTTACCTGTTATTAGGGGATTTTAACCCTGTCTTCTTATCCTAGGGAGATAATTTGAAGATCATTCTCACACTATTGAGCAGTTATCTTTGATCATTTGTTATTTCTAGGCAAAAATTTGTTTTGCAAACGTTCCCGAAAATTCAAAAGCTCAAATGATAATCCAATGGGGTATGTAATGAATTATCCAAAAATAGCAAAAGAGCTGCTTTCTCTATTAGGTGGTAAAAGTAATATCACCGCACTCGCACACTGCGCGACTCGTCTGCGTCTTGCGGTTGCAGACCAAGATAAAATTGATGAACAGGCGATTGATAACCTAGAAGGGGTTAAGGGCCAGTTTAAAGTGGCAGGTCAATATCAGATCATCTTTGGCTCAGGCATCGTAAACCAAGTTTATGCTGAGTTGGCTAAGCTGACTGAAATGACGGAAATGTCGACCAACGATGTGGCGTCTGCAGGTGCTGACAACCAAAATATCCTGCAACGCGCGGTGAAAGGCCTGTCTGATATTTTTGTACCAATCATTCCGGCGATTGTTGCTGGTGGTTTGTTGATGGGTATCTACAACCTATTGACGGCTCAAGGCTTATTCATTGATGGCAAATCTTTAATCGACGCTAATCCGGGTTTGACCGACTTAGCAAACATGATCAATACATTTGCTAATGCTCCTTTTGTGTACTTACCTATTTTATTAGCATTTTCAGCGAGTAAGAAGTTTGGTGGTAACCCATACCTTGGCGCGGCTTTAGGTATGTTGATGGTTCACCCAGACTTGCTTAACGGCTGGGGCTTCGGTGGCGCATCAGTGTCGGGCAGCATTCCGGTTTGGAACATTTTAGGTTTCGAAATCGAGAAAGTAGGCTATCAAGGTTCAGTACTACCCGTTCTTGTTTCTGCGTTTATTCTAGCGAAAGTTGAGCTTGGGCTGCGTAAAGTTATTCCTTCGGTTCTGGATAACTTGCTAACGCCGCTATTGGCGATTTTCATAACTGGTTTGTTAACATTCACGATTGTTGGTCCATTTACTCGTGATATCGGCTTCCTGCTTGGTGACGGCCTAAATTGGTTATACAACAGTGCTGGCTTCATTGGCGGTGCGGTGTTTGGTTTGATTTATGCGCCGTTTGTTATTACTGGTATGCACCATAGCTTTATCGCGATTGAAACTCAGTTGCTTGCGGATATTGCAACAACTGGTGGTACGTTTATCTTCCCTATCGCGGCGATGTCTAACGTGTCACAAGGTGCAGCGGCACTGGCGGTTGGTTTCATGAGTAAAGATAAGAAAATGAAAGGTATCGCGATTCCTTCTGGTGTGACCGGTTTGCTTGGTATTACTGAGCCTGCAATGTTCGGTGTGAACTTGAAGCTTCGCTACCCATTCATTGCTGCGGTTTGTGCAGCTGCGGTTTCAAGCGCGTTTATCACTATGTTCAATGTGAAAGCACAAGCATTGGGGGCGGCGGGTATTCCTGGCATCATCTCAATATCGCCGGAAAAAATTGGCTACTACGTGGTAGGTATGATTATCGCGTTCGTGACTGCCTTTGCTCTGACCGTTGTTTTAGGTTTACGTGAGAGCAGCAAGCAAAACATTAAAACAACAGCTTAACGTTTATCCCTAGAAGTGAAGCCCCCCTTTTCACTTCATTTCCTAAGCTTTGGGGTGCTAGCTAGGTGATTTGGCTTAGCTAGCCTTTTTATATTTTTACATGACAGCGTGAAGTTTCACCTTGCTTTCGGTTGCTACTGCTTTCGGTTGTCATGATTTTCAGTTTTAAGGTAAGAAAGATGAATCAAGTTTGGGTAACTGGAGACGCCGTCGTCGACCTCATTCCGGAGTCTGACTCGACATTATTGAAATGTCCGGGCGGAGCTCCTGCTAATGCCGCGGTAGCGATTTCTCGCCTTTTAGGCAAAAGCGCATTTTTCGGCCGAGTGGGTAACGATCCGTTTGGCACTTTTATGGAAGTGACTCTGCAAAAGGAAGGTGTGAATACCGAGCGTTTGGTGAAGGACCCTGAACAACGCACGTCAACCGTGGTGGTCGATCTTGATGACCAAGGCGAGCGTAGCTTTACGTTTATGGTTAAGCCAAGTGCCGACCAGTTTATGTCTGTTGAAGACATTCCCGAATTTAAGAAAAACGAGTGGCTACACGTCTGCTCGATCTCTTTGGCTAATGAACCAAGCCGAAGCAGTACCTTCGAAGCGATCCGACGTATGAAAGCCGCGGGCGGTTACATCAGCTTCGATCCAAACCTTCGTGATGAAGTGTGGCAAAACCCATCTGAAATTAAGTCTGTGGTCATGAAAGCGGTTGAATTGGCTGATGTGGTTAAATTCTCAGAAGAAGAACTGGATTTCTTAACCGATTCAACTTCGATGGAACAAGGTTTGGCTAACATTGCAGATCTTAACAACACGCTTGTTCTGGTTACGCAGGGCGCGAAAGGCGTTTGGCGAGTATTTGAAAACCAAGGTGTGTTGATTTCAGGTCGCTCAGTGACGCCAGTGGATACCACGGGTGCAGGCGATGCTTTTGTTGGCGGTTTGCTTGCAAAGCTTTCTCAAGATAATGAGTGGAACAATCAACAAGTCGTCGATTCTGCAATTCAGTGGGCGAATGGGTGTGGTGCACTGGCGACCACGCAAAAAGGCGCAATGACCGCACTTCCAACGCAAGAAGCTCTTACTCAGTTTATTCAAAAAGACTCTTCAAATACGAATGCCGTAGAGGAGAGTGTATGAGTTTGAACTCGAACTGGACAGTAGAGCAAAGATATCGCCGTATAGAAGATATTTCTCTAGAGAGTATTGATGCGATGGTAGAGCTTCGCAAACAAGACTCTGGCTATCCAAGCTACCATATTGCGCCTAAGTTTGGTCTGCTTAATGATCCGAATGGTCTGTGTTTCTTTAATGGTGAACACCACCTTTTTTACCAATGGACGCCAGTTGGCCCCGTCCATGGTATGAAGTACTGGTACCACCTTTCTACCAAAGACTTCGTTCATTTCGAAGACCACGGTATTGGCTTGCACCCAGACCAAGATTACGACTCTCACGGTGTTTACTCTGGTGGTGCATTGGTTGAAAACGACAATGCATTGTTGTTTTTTACAGGTAACAAGCGCGATGGAAATTGGTTGCGAGTGCCAACTCAATGTTTTGCCAAGATGTCTGCTGACGGCAAAATAGAAAAGCACGGCGTGGTTATCGAAAACGATCACTACACCGAACATTTCCGAGACCCAAAAGTGTGGAAACAGGGCGGCGATTATCTGATGGTTGTGGGTGCTCAAACGCCTCAAAATACTGGCTCTATGGCGCTATATTGCAGCCGAGACCTGATGAATTGGCAGCACAAAGGTCCAATTCAAACTCGTTACAACAACCTTGGCTATATGTGGGAATGCCCAGATTTCTTTGAAATAGAGAATCAGTCGGTGATGCTGTTTTCTCCACAAGGTGTGTCTAGCGAAAATCCATACGATTTCAAAAATATCTACTCGGTGGCTTATATCGTCGGTGACCGCCTAAATCTCGATTCGGTAGAACTGGAAAACCACCAAGATATTGCGCAGCCAGATTATGGCTTCGATTTCTATGCACCACAGACTTATTTAGATGATACAGGCCGCCGTATTCTGATTGCTTGGATTGGTCTACCTGAGATTAATACACCATCTAATGAGTATCAGTGGGCGGGCATGTTGTCGTTACCACGCGAACTTCAAATCCAAGATGGCTATCTTGTTCAGTCTGCTTTACCTGAATTGAAAGCGCTACAGGGTGAAGCTGTGGTGGTTGAAAATGCTCTTGAATTGGATACAACCAGCTTCATGGTTGAGCTCGAAACTGATACTGACGAGTTTGAGTTTACACTTGCTAACGTTGCGGGTGATAACATCGTGTTCAGTGCTACAGAAAAGGAGTTCATGCTTGATCGCAGTAAGATGTCTCAGCTCTACGCGGAAGAGTTTGGCTCAGTGAGAAAAGCACCGAGGTTGAGCACCAAGCAAACCATCGAGGTTTATGTTGATAAGTCAGTGATCGAAATCTTTATCAATGGCGGTAAGCACACAATGACCAGCCGTTTCTTCATTGATGACTTGAGTTCATTGTCGATGACTGGTGACGTGAACACCGTTTATCACTCGATGAACCCAATTAAAGGGTTGGACAACTAACCTCCGCTTATCTCCATCAAGAAAGCCGCTGATCAACAGCGGCTTTTGTTTGGTCTGCGACATCACTATTGTGCTAACTCTTTGACCTTGTCCATTCCCCGTAGCCCTGAATCTCAAGTCCATTTAGAACAAACAACCAACGCTAAGGTCGAATGTTATTGA
This sequence comes from Vibrio sp. ZF57, assembly GCF_001691235.1. NCBI lineage: Bacteria > Pseudomonadati > Pseudomonadota > Gammaproteobacteria > Vibrionales > Vibrionaceae > Vibrio > Vibrio sp. ZF57. The sequence continues at coordinate 81,556 of NZ_MAKD01000107.1, forward strand.
AACTGACCTTCTGCGTTCCGTCATCTTTATTCAATAGCTCCACCACATCGCCTTGATAGTAATACGGTTCCATTGGCATCTCGCTGTTGGTCGGCCTTGCGTAATGCAATACTGCTGGCTTCGCGTCAACTTGCTGAGCGAACAAATAGCCAATCAGCGCATGTTCAAACTGGTGATAACCGTTGCCCCAATGGAAAGCTTTGGTGCGTTTTGGGTCAAGCCCGACACCGCCGTATTTGTGGTCGACCCATACATCATGAAAGGTCGGTAACGTGTATTGCAGGACGTCTTTCATCGAACCATCGGCAAGTGAAACCGTCATTGCTGCTTGATCAAGTTCCGCCCACTCCCATGATGAAGCCCACTCACTGTGCGGTCTGCTTTGCCAGCCAGTTATCTCTTGTCCTTTCCAGGCTTTCTGAAGTTCCTCGCCATAATATTGGGAGACACTCACGAACTCTTTCTGATATTGCGCCTGATCCAAAGTGTATTTCATACCGTCTAAACCAAACTCTGACCATTCAGAGTTATTCAATGTTTGGCCTGTAAGGTAAGTCATCCAATACGCTTTGATGGTGTGTCCAAAATCATTGTGATTAGCATTCGGCATCATCGCTGCTTTATCGTGAATTGCACCGTAGAAGCGTTGTTCATCTTCAGAATGGTATTGGTCAATCATGGCTTGCGTGAGCCAGTTTAAGTCATCAAGCCATTTTGATTTGATGGGCTCTTTGAGCAGAGGAGCGACTAACAACAGGTAGCCGTTTATTTGATCAAGTTGCGCAACCAGTTCACGTCGTTTTGCACTGCCATCTTCACCGTCGGCGAGTACCCAAGCAAGACCGCTGTTGTCGCTAAGTCGATATTTATCAAAGATAAAAGCTTGTTGGGCGATGAGTGCTTCTTCTACCTTTTTGTCTTGGGTCAGGTAGTAGTACATGGCAAGGCCAACTAATGCATACGCTTGATCTTGAGAAGTACGCTGCTGCCAATTCTGGCCTACTTTTCCCTCTTTTGTGTAGCCGATAAAGCCGCCGTTTTGCTTATCTTCTAGCTGATCAATGATGTAGTAGGCTCCTTGCTTGGCAAGCGCTAAAGCCTGCTTATCGCCACTAAGGTGGTAGAGCACGCCATAGGCATAAGTTTGACGTGACTTCATCCGCGTAAACTCTTTGCCAAAGTGTGGCGTGATCCAGCCTTTGTTTAGTTCATGGCACACATCAGAAACATCGAGCAAGGTACCGTCATCACAGCGGAAAGTAGGGAAGTTTCCTACCGGTTCTCCTTGAGCGCTAGGCATTAACCAATAAGGTGCAAGCCCTTCAGTCGCATGGTTGAGCCACTCTTCTCCAGAAGGAAGATGGGCGTTGGCAGATACGGCGAAGCTAGTAATACTGAGTAATGCGATCGTTGCTCGTAACATGATGTTTATCTTAACTATTTGAATTTATTTGAATATAAACAATCACATCTGCACATTGTGATTAGGCGATCACAATCGACCAAATTAATAAGGTTTAGATAAAAGCTCACAGACTAGTGAGCTTTGGAAGGGTGTCTTGTATTTTATACTGGCTTGCCCGCCTCATCTTCTTCAACCACATCGGTTTCTAAGCTTGCCTCTGCCAGCCATTTTTGTATTGATGGACTGTTAAGCACACGTTGTTGATACTGCGATGCCTTTTCGGAAAGTTGTATTCCATAGGTTTCTACGCGCAATGCGACGGGTGCAAACATCGCATCGGCAATCGACCATTCACCAAATAACCATCCCTCTGGGTATTGTTCCATTTGTGCAGACCATATTGCATCAATACGAGCGATGTCTTTCAGTGCGTCTTCACTCAGTGTGAGCTTTCGTTGTGCGCGGCAGTTCATCGGCATTTCATTTCTGACGGCAAAGAACCCAGAGTGCATCTCGGCGGAAATTGCTCGGGCATGGGCGCGTTCTTTCACTGAGCTAGGCCACGCTGCACCGTCCAAATAGGCATCGTTAACGTATTCGAGAATCGCCAATGAATCCCACACCGCAACATTACCATCAACTAGGGTTGGAACCTTGGCCGTTGGCGTCACTTTCGCCAGAGTGTCGTAAAAATCAGAGGTGAACAGCTTGAGCTTGATGACTTCTGCATTCAGGTTGTAGTTGTCGAATATTAGCCATGCGCGCAGTGACCAAGTTGAGTAGTTCTGGTTTCCAATATAAAGCTGCATCGTTGCTTCCTTGCGTTTGGTGGGCATGCATTTGAGATTAGGGGATTGTATTGCGGCGCACTAACGGATAATTTTGATGCAATACATTAACAAAAACGATGGGTGGTGATTTCAATATGGATATTGATGCTTTGCGAGGCTTTCTCGCGTTTGTAGAAACCAGTAGTTTCACTCGTGCAGCGAAACAGATAAATCGCACCCAATCGGCATTCAGTGCTCAGATGCGTAAGTTGGAAGAAGAACTCAACGTCACTCTTTTCCAGAAAGAAGGACGTAATTTAATACTGACTGAAGCTGGCTTAGCGCTGCGATCTCATGCCGAACAGTTGGTCGCCCTTCACAATACCGCACTTAAGCAAGTAAAGCGTTACGAAGACAAACAACCTCTGCGACTCGGCTGCCCTGAAGACTACAATGACACCATTCTGCCGAAAGTGATTCGCCTGTTGCAGAAAGCAGAACCCACCTGTTCAATCCAAATATTCAGCCTGCCCAGCATTACGCTGAGAGAGTGGTTGGATGACGGCAGGCTTGATGCGGCGATTGTCACCCGAGCGCCCGATAGTGAAGAGGGTTACTGGCTCACTCATGATATCGGAGTATGGATAAGCAGCCCTGATTATGTGTTCGATGAGTCTAAACCAGTGCCATTAGCCTTGTTTCAGACCGATTGTAAGTACCACGCCGCGGCAGTGAATGGCTTAACCAAGCAGGGCACGCCTTATCAGTTATTAGCGTGTAGCAATACTGCTTCAGCGCAGCGAGCGATCGTTAAAGCTGGATTAGCCATTGGCGCGATGGGTAAGCTGAGCGTGACTTCAGATTTGAGAATCCTCGATGATATGCCACCGTTGCCTTCGGTCGATATTGTGCTGATCCTAGCGACCAAGCATCACCCGGTATTGGATAAAGAAGTGCTCAATCAACTTGTGGAGTTGGATTCTGATTAGGCTTCTTCTTCGATGGCCTGACATGGCGAGCCAAAATACGGCTACGTTCTTGTTTTACCTCAGTCAGTTTTCGCCACGACCATAAACGCACCCGGGCTTCTCTGGCACTAGTGTCGAGATCGACGACTGGGTTCAGGTAAGGGGAATCTGGTTTGAGCTCATGCATCATCATTTCCATAGGCGTCATCTTCCAAGGCTCAAACAAAAGTGGAGTGGGTATGTCTGAAAGTTCTGGCACCCATTTACGAATGAAGTCTCCATCTGAATCGTGCTCTTGCGCTTGCTTAGTCGGATTGTAAATTCGGATAGTGTTGATTCCTGTAACCCCAGCTTGCATCTGAAACTGTGGGTAGTGAATACCAGGTTCAAAATCGAGAAACAGCTGCGCTAAGTGAGTGACGCCATCACGCCAGTCCATATTCATATGATGAGTGAGAAAGCTCACCAGCATTGAGCGCATACGGAAATTAATATAGCCCGTATGATGCAGGCAGCGCATACAGGCGTCGACCAATGGCACGCCTGTTAATCCCGCCTTCCATACCTCCAAACGTGTTGGATCTTTTACCGTCTCATTCTGCAATAACGTCTCGTAGGCGTGGTTGATGCAGCGAAATTCCATCTCGCATTCCGATTCAAACTTCTGCATGAAATGACAGTGCCAATGAAGCCTTGAAGAAAGGGCAATTAGGCTGCGACGAAACCCTGCAACGTGCCAGTGTCCCAACAGATGTTGATAAACTTCACGCAGCGATATGTTGCCCCAAGCCAAATACGGAGATAGGCGAGTACAGGCATGGCGTGACGCTTCTGGGCTTGAGATACTGCGGTAGTAATCGCGACCGCGGCGTTCAAAGAAGTCGTTTAATGTTGCCCATGCCAGTGCACTTCCGCCCGTTTGTATGCCGTTAACTTTGGCTAACCATGCTTGTGGAGGTTCCATAGCGAGTTCAAGCTCTTCAGCATCTAGGGTATGCAGTGATTCTGTAGTGAACAGACTTTCTTCGATGGGAGCACGCATCACACTATTCCAATGCTTGTCCCAACCGACTCTATCTTTCGACCCTCTCACGACAGCGCCTTGTGCGAACTCTTGCCATGGGATGTTGTGCTTTGTAAACCAAGCAGAGAGTTGTATGTCGCGCTCAAAGGTGCAATTTAATCCTATTTCTTGATGAGAGAAGACGTTTTTTATGTGGTAACGAGATTGGATCGCTTCGAAGCAGTCCATTGCACTGCCATGAAGTACTGAGATCCGATGCCCATACTCTTTCAGCGACTGGTTCATGCATTGCAGCGACTGCCAAACAAACCGCCAATGTCGCTCAGAATAGTGGGCATTGTTTAGCAGCATTGGTTCGAAAATGTAGAGCAATATCGTTGGGTGTTGATCTGATAAAGCGTGTTTTAAAGGTGCGTGGTCGGTGAGTCTTAAATCGCGCTTTAGCCACACTACGTTGATTGTTTGCATCTGAGCCCTCTTTCGTTTTGGAGCATTACGAGTCAGAGAGCAAAATGTCTCACTAGAAGTGAACTTTATTTTCGATAATGAAAGGGCTGGCTATGAGCGCCTTTCATTATTAGAGAATGCCTAAGCTTTTTAGTTTTCGATAAATCGTATTACGGCTGATACCAAGTATGCGTGAAGTTTTGCTGATGTTGCCTTGGTTGGCTTGATAGGTTTGCAGCAAGGTTTCTTCCACGGTACTTTTTAAATCGTTATTCGCTGTCCTTTTGATGGCATTAGAAGTCACCGATTGATTGTGATTATCATGTGTTAACGACGTGAGGTGTTGAGCAAGGTGGCACGGTACGTGCTCAAGTGTGAGTTGTGGTTCATCACTTGCTAGCAGAGCGGCGACTTTAAGTAGGTTATCTAACTCGCGAATATTTCCCGGCCAAGAATAGGCGCACAATAAACTCATTAGGTGCGGGCAAATAGACTGCTCAGCTTCGGCGTATTTACGATGAATATGCTCGATTAAAGCATGCTGATCTTGTCGCTGTTGCAAGCTTGGCAAGGTAAAGGCTAAGCCATTGAGTCTGTAATACAGGTCTTGCCTAAACTCACCGGTTACGACTAACTGCTCGAGGTTTTTGTGAGTTGCGGCGATGATCTGGCAATCGACTTGATAGCTTTGATTGGAACCAACTGGCACCACGGATTTGTCTTGCAGAACATGCAGTAATCGACATTGAGCCTCTAATGGCATGTCGGCGATCTCATCTAGAAACAGAATTCCCTTATCCGCTTGGCGGATCTTGCCTTGGAATCCTTTGTGGCTCGCGCCTGTAAAAGCCCCCGGTGCGTAACCAAACAGTTCAGATTCGATAAGATCTTTAGGCAGCGCGCCACAATTGACTGCTACCAAGGGCGATGATTTACGTTGGCTTTGCTTATGTAACGCCTTAACAAACTCGCCTTTGCCAACTCCTGTTTCTCCTAAGATCAACAAACTGATCCCTTTATCGATTACCTTGTTGGCTTGCTGCCAAGCGTGTTCGATTTGTTGCTCGCCATGGTGCAAATCACACGATGCTGAAATGGAGCGCGTGCGTTTGGTGGTTGGTTGTTTGAGGTGTTGTTTCTCAAATACAAAAGGCGTGTCTAATGAGGTTCTGTTGAAGAGGGTATCGATACTCTCACCGACGATCGAGGTTTGATCCAATAGTTGAGAGGCGACCTGATTGTGTGCCACCACCTCCCCAGCTTCATTGGCTATTACAATCCCTTGCCAACCACTGTGTAATAACGATTTCTCACATGCGAGGTCGATGCGAGTGGTGCCTTGTGGGATGTGGCTCAGTAGCTGGTTTTCAACAAGCTGAACCATATTTTGAACCAGTAGCTGCACCGAACTGTCGTGCTGTTGCTGCTCACTGGTAATGTCCAATACGCCAACCATGTTCCCTTGGTGATCAAACACAGGGCTTGCTGAACAGCTGATAAATCGATGCTGGTGGATGAAGTGCTGCTCACCAATGATGGTCACGGGTTTAGCTTCAACAATCGCGGTGCCAATCGCGTTGGTGCCCTTAAGTTGTTCCTGCCAACACGCTCCTGAGCTGAGTGCAATTGATGTCAGCTTCTCCTTAAACCGCTCCTGTCCCCAACTCGCCAGAATCACCCCTTCAATGTCGGTCAAGATCAAACGACTGTCGGTACGAGCAAACATCTGATTAAACAAAGGCTGCGCATTGCGTTCGACGATGTGGATCAAGTCAGCCGATTGATGACGTCGCTGCTTAAGAATCGATTGTGGTAGGCGAATGTCTTCAGGAAGTCGTCTCTGTTTTAGACCCGCTTCTGTGCTGCGGTGCCAAGAGGACGAAAGCCAATCTGAGGTGTTTGCTTGTTGAAGGTGCATGACTGTTCCATGTCGTAACAGTGAGGGTGTACCAATTTGGAACAGTTGAACACTGGAGTGGTTTCCATACGTCCGTTCAATGCCAACTCACTTTGGGTTGTAAACGTTTGGTAATCATAGTTTTACAATTTATTAACAACAAGTTTTGAAGTTCTGGCGTGTGATTTGCGTTGTTACTGTTGTGAAGAAAACACGAAGTATCAGTGTTTTAAACAGAAAGCATAAACATGGGCGTCTCGCCATGAGTTCTTTTCTCAAGGGGAGCCGCCACAAAAATAAGACAGCTCTAGCTCAATAACGAATATCAAATCGAAGAAGGATCTAACTATGATTTACGCACAGCCGGGTAGTGACAACGCAGTGGTGAACTTTAAAGCTCAATACGATAACTTTATCGGTGGCGAGTGGGTGAAGCCTGTCAGCGGCGAGTATTTTGATAACACTTCCCCAGTGAATGGTCAGGTGTATTGCCAAGTGGCACGTTCAACAGAGGCAGACATTAGCTTGGCACTCGATGCGGCGCATGCGGCTCGTGCTAGTTGGGCTGCGACCAGTGTGACAGAACGTTCCAATATCCTACTTAAAATTTCCGATCGCATTGAAGCGCACCTAGAAGAAATCGCGGTGGCGGAGACGTGGGAAAACGGCAAGCCTGTGCGTGAAACTCTAGCGGCAGACATTCCGTTAGTTGTTGACCACTTCCGTTACTTTGCAGGCTGTATTCGGGCGCAAGAAGGCAGCGCAGCCGAGCTAGATTCAAACACCGCGAGCTACCACTTCCCAGAACCCATCGGTGTGGTGGGGCAGATCATTCCTTGGAACTTCCCGATTTTAATGGCGGCTTGGAAATTGGCGCCAGCACTGGCTGCGGGTTGCTGTGTTGTGATGAAGCCTGCCGAGCAAACACCAACATCTATTTTGGTTATGATGGAGAAGATCGCCGACCTTCTACCAGCAGGTGTGGTCAACATCGTGAATGGTTTTGGTAGCGAAGCAGGTCAAGCGTTAGCAACTAGTGATCGTATTGCTAAGTTAGCATTTACTGGTTCAACTGAGGTTGGTCATCATATTCTAAAATGTGCGGCTGAAAGCTTGATTCCATCAACCGTAGAACTGGGTGGTAAGTCTCCAAACATCTACTTCCCAGACATCTTTGATCATGAAGATGAATACCTAAACAAGTGTGTTGAAGGTATGCTGCTGGCGTTCTTTAACCAAGGTGAGGTGTGTACTTGTCCTTCTCGTGTGCTGATTCATGAATCGGTATATGACAAGTTCATTGCGAAAGTGGTCGAGCGTGCTCAAACCATCAAACAAGGTAACCCGCTAGATACAGACACTCAGGTTGGCGCACAAGCCTCTCAAGAGCAGTTCGATAAGATTCTTAGCTATCTAGAGATTGGTCGCCAAGAGGGAGCGAAAGTCCTGACTGGTGGTGAGATTGCGCAGCAGCCAGACGGCCTGGGTAATGGTTACTACATTCAACCAACCATGCTCGAAGGCAACAATAAGATGCGTGTCTTCCAAGAAGAGATCTTTGGCCCAGTTATCGCGGTGACTACTTTTAAAGATGAGGCTGAAGCGCTAGAGATTGCCAACGATACCGAATATGGTTTGGGTGCTGGTGTATGGACGCGTGATGCCAACCTTGCTTACCGCATGGGTCGCAACATTGAAGCGGGGCGTATTTGGGTGAACTGTTATCATGCTTACCCAGCACACGCGGCCTTTGGTGGATACAAGAAATCAGGCATCGGTCGTGAGACACATAAGATGATGCTCGATCACTACCAAAACACCAAAAACCTACTGATCAGCTACGATACTAATCCGCTAGGCTTCTTCTAAAATAGATATGCTTTGGAACGCTCGATCAAGCATTCACTAGAAACGAGTTGGCTAAAACAATCTAAGTAAAGTGAAAAGCAAAACGCCAAGTTCTTATGAGCTTGGCGTTTTTAGTGTGTGCGAGATGTACTAGGTAAGTTGAACGTGCTCGGACTTATTCTTCGGCGATAAAGCTGTTAGCGATTTGTGCTTCTTGTTTAATCATAAGTTGGTGCGCTGTCAGCATATGTTGCTGCATGATTTGTTTCGCTTTTACTGCATCACTTTTGCTCAGCGCTTGTACAAGGTCGCGTTGGCTTTGTACACCGGTACGCCACAGTTTGTGGTTCCCTGGTTCGTAAAGCTTGTGATAAATCGTCAGCTCAGTAAGCATTTGCGCGGTAAAACGTACCATAAACTTTAATAGCTCATTATCTGAATAGCTCGCCAGTAAGCTGTGGAACTCTAGCGATGCGATGTGGTGTTCGCGCTCTTGATAGATATCTTCCGGTGGTGTTTGATACTTGTCGATTTGGTCACTCAGTGCCTGCAGTTGCGACTCGCTTAGTCTCCCCGCCAGGGAAGCCGCGATCTCCGGCTCAAGCGATAAACGCATTTGGTACAAATCTGATATCGAAGTGTTCTTAAAAAACAGGTAGTTACTTAAGAGTGATTGCGCTTTGTTTTCGGTCATCTCACTCACGAACACACCGCCATTCGGGCCGGTTTTGGTCGACAAAATGCCTTGCGCTTCCAAGATTCGCATACTTTCACGAACCGTTCCTTTTGAAGCGTCAAACTTTTCCATGACCTCAAGCTCGTTAGGTAAACGATCCCCAGGCTGAAGTGCTTGTTCAACGATCCAGTTCTTGATCGATTCTGCTAATTCTTGTGTTCTACGTCTCTTCGCGCTTTTTACCACATTATCCTCGCTGGGGTGTTATCCTTACCTATTGAATTCTGACGGAATTCCTCTGAATGTCACCTGTTTTCTTGCCCTAAAAACCCCGGAAAAGTCGGAGTGTGAGTTATGAAACACTCCGATTATTGATCGAATCTTAGTCACAAAATATTTATTTATCATGATAAATAGCTTTTATTTGATATTTATCATGATAAATTGCCTAGGTGTACATGATCAGAATGGAATGATTTTAGATGGGTAAATTCGAAGAAACCGCCAGCTTAACGTGGGAATGGCTAGAGTCTATTGCTCAATGCAGCCAAACATCCGATCCCGATAAAGAAGGGGTTACGCGTTTATGTGCGTCTAAAGAGCATGAAGAGGTAAACCGAAAGCTGCATAAGTGGATGATGATGTCTGGTATGGAGGTTCGAATGGACAATGCGGCTAACTTAATTGGCCGTTACCCAAGTGCTAATCCAGATGCTAAAACACTGATCTTTGGATCACACCAAGATACGGTGCCTAATGGGGGCAAATATGATGGGATCTTGGGGGTAATACTGCCAATCGCATTGGTTAATTACTTTCACAACAACCAGTTAGAGTTCCCGTTTCATATTGATGTGATTGCTTTTAGTGACGAAGAGGGCACGCGCTTTCAATCGACACTCTTAGGTTCAAAAGCGATTTCAGGCATCTTCGATCCCGCGATGTTGACAGCTGAAGACGCAAACGGCGTAAGCATGCGAGATGCTTTGGTGTCTTTTGGTTGCAATCCAGACCTCATTAGTGAAGACGCTTATGAAAAAGACAACGTTCTTGGCTTTGTTGAACTGCACATTGAGCAAGGCCCACAGTTAGAGCAAGCCAACCTACCTGTAGGGGTTGTGACGGCAATGACTGGGATTGAGCGCCATACCTTGTCGATCATTGGCAAAGCGAGCCATGCGGGCACAGTACCAATGAACCTACGCCAAGATGCGTTGGTAGGTGCAGCTCAAGTGATCCTCATGTTTGATCAGCTTTGTAAGCGAGAAGAAGACCTAGTCGGTGTTGTAGGCAAAATTGCTAACTATCCGAATGGCGTCAACGTTATCCCTCAACAAACAGACATTACTATTGAGCTTCGTTCACCAAATGACGCTTCTCGTGTTAAAGCGCGAGAAGAGATGTTGGCAGATATCGATAGCCTGATGAATCAATACAACTTGGCTTACCGTCATGAACAGACTTATGAGCAATCAGCCGTGACTTGTGCTGATTCCTTATCGTCAGTTTTAAGTAACGCGGTAAGTTTGTCGGGTATTACGCCGAAACACTTATACAGCGGTGCAGGTCATGACGGCTTAGCTGTGAGTAAGCTTACCGATATTGCGATGCTGTTTATGCGTTGTACTGATGGCATTAGCCACCACCCAGACGAAGCCATTCTTCAACAAGATTTGGTTGCTGCAGTCGAAGTGTTAAACCACTTCTGTCTATTGATGAAAGCAGAGCAAGAATAAACGATTCGAGATTTTAGTAGCAGTCTTTAACGGTATCTGAACAAAGTTCTGGTTATTGCCTGCTACAAATACCACAGAGCGCAGCTCTCGGGCGCTCCCTATACTAAGGAGAGATTTGGTTATGGATATGACAGAGAAAATGGAAACAGCAGAGAAGAGGGCGTGGTATAAAAACGTACCAGACCCGATGGTTCTTATCTTTTTTATACTGGTAGCCACTTACCTTCTTACTTTTATCGTGCCGGCTGGTGAGTTTGAGCGCGTTGTCGTTGATGGCAGAACAACGGTTGTTGCTGATTCATTTACTTATATTGAAGGTGTTCCATCGGTACATTTCTTCGATATCTTCGTCTCTATTCCTAAAGGGTTGATTAGCGCAGCACCTTACTTGTTTATTGTGTTTATTGCGGGCGGTCTATTCCATATTTTGCAACGCACAGGCGCATTAGAAAATGCCATTGGTGTGGCTGTAAACAAAGCTGGAATTAAAAACCGTAACCTAATCATTACGATAGGCACGTTCATCTATGGTTTCTTTGGTGTAGCGGTTGGCTTTGAAAATAACATCGCCCTAGTGCCAGTTGCGGTCCTGATCTCTGCTGCGGTTGGATACTCGAGCCTAGTTGGCACAGTGATGGCAGTAGGTGGTATCGGCGTGGGTTTTGCTCTGTCACCGATTAACCCGTACACGGTTGGTGTTGCACAAGGTATCGCGGAGCTGCCAATCTTCTCTGGTGCTTGGTTACGTACTGTTATGGTGCTTTCCTCTTTGGCACTACTGTCTTACTACATTTGTTCTCGTGTTACTAAAATGGAGTTCAAAGAGCCTGAAACAGCTGGTGGCCTGAGCAAAGACATCTCTGAATACCAACTCAATAAGAAAGACAAAATGACCTTGGGCGTTTTTCTTATTGGCTTAGGTATCATGCTTTATGGAGTGTTCGCTAACGGTTGGTACATCAACGAGATCGCGGGTCTTTTCTTATTGATGGCGATTGCGATTGGTATCGTGAACGGCTTGGGTGCAAACGCTATTGTGAAGCAGATGATGGAAGGTGCGTCGGGCGTTACCTCTGGAGCATTGGTAATCGGTGTTGCTGCCTCTATTCAAGTGATCCTTAACCAAGCGTCAATTATCGATACCATCGTTAATGCACTGAGTTCATTGATTCAAGATATGCCAATCGCGTTAGCTGCCATTGTGGCGAGTGTGGTTCAAGGCATCATCAACTTATTCATTCCTGGTGGTTCTGGTCAGGCGATGGTGACCATGCCGATCATGATTCCGGTTGCTGACTTAGCAGGTATGAGTCGCCAGCTGATGGTTACTGCATTCCAAGTAGGTGATGGCCTAACAAACCTTATTGTACCAACCTCTGGCGGCACGCTAGCGATGCTTGCGCTGGGTCGAGTCTCTTACGAGCAGTGGTTGAAGGCGATTGTGCCATTTATGTTGGTGGTTTATGCCCTATGTTGGGTGGCGCTGTTCATTGGACAAATGATTGGTTACTAGTTTTTTTGGTGTTGAACATCTATGACAATTTCACTTATTCACGTTAACCCAAATACCGGTTTGTCGGCTTCTATCTCTGCGACAGGAGGTGTGTCTGTCGGAGGCTATGTAAACCATAGCTGGCGAGGTGTCGGGGCGTGTGCAACTCAAGGGTTATTTACTAACCCTTGGTATGCAGACAAAGCGCGTGAGTTATTTATTCTTGGTAAGACGGCTGATCAGGTTGTCGAGTCTTTAAAAGCGGGCGATGCCGAATATTCAAAGCGCCAATGTATGGTGATGGATAAAAATGGCGACAGCGCTTTCATTCATGGGGATGACAACATCCCTTATGTTGGCGCGATTGCTTATCCTACGATTGCCGTTGCTGGGAACATGCTAGAAAGTGACAAGGTTTTACAGGCCTTTTCAGACAGCTTTATCGCTCAAACGACGCAGAATCCGAGCTCAATCTTAGAAGATGACTCGCCTGTTTATAGAGATAACTATGAAGCAGAGCTACCAGAAATATTGATAACAGCCTTGGAAGCAGCGTTGCAAGCGGGAGGAGATAAACGAGGAACTTTTTCCGCATCACTCCGGGTAGAAAGTCTGACTAAAGCGCCGATTGATATTCGTGTTGATTGGGCTGATGGGTGCTTAATTAGTGAATTACGAAAAGTGCTGGGGCGTGTCCGCGAGGCAGGCTTTCAAGATTTTCTAAACAATCTACCAAACCATTAATGATGAAGGTTTCATCGAAATAAAAGCCAAGTGAGATTCAAATCACTTGGCTTTTTTGTTTTGCAATCTTTGAGACGACTGTGCGTTAGTGCTTCGAAAAGAAAATTTCTGGCTTATGAGTTGGACCTGAATTGCCTTCGAGTTGAGTCAGCTGCAAACCTTGTTTGCCGACCAAAGAAGCGACCATCTGACGGTTGAACGGGTAGTTTTCAGTGTTGTTGATGAATTCTTCCACATCGACCCATTTAGCTTCTGCAATTTCATCAGTGTCTTGAATCGCAATTTCTTGAGTTTGAGCGATAAGGTGACAAATAAAGTAGAGGTTTGATTTACCGAATTGATACGGGTGTCTTGTCGTCATGCCAACCACAGAAACGAACGTTGCCTCGATACCGGTTTCTTCCAAGGTTTCACGAACCACGGATTCTTCAATGCCTTCACCCAACTCAATATGACCGCCCGGTAATTTGTAGCCCGTCATGCCGTGTTCTTTAATCATCAGCACTTGGTTGTGTTCGTTAGTGATTAACGCGCCAGCACCCAAGGTGTGGGTCGGAATGAAAGGCACAAACTCTACAATCTCGGATTTGTGGATCAGCGTAATCTCGTCTTCTAAGCAGTTGTGAAACACAAAGCCAAGCTCAGTCGCCACCGGAATAAGGTGCGAGAGTGAAATAGGTAAGCTAATCCAAATGATGCCTTTGTTATTCTGCTTTGAAAATTCGGTGATCTCGCTGAGTTCGGCATTGAATGAGTCAACATCGTGAGGGGCTGTTGCTGGGTCAATGATGATGCCGTTAAATTTGTCGAGCGTAAATTCCACGGGTGATCCTTTATTATTTTGATTTATTGGGCGTCGAGCATGGTCTGAGCTGATCGTATCTAAAGAGCTTATAACACCTTGAGAGCAAGGGCAGCAGTGAATCAAAAGTAGGCAATGCAGTTTATGTCGAACGGGTCGGGATAAGTGGAGGGTGTTGCTAGAAACAAAAACTGCGCTTGGAAGCCAAAGCGCAGTTTTAAAATGAGGTTTATTGCAGTTCGATTTTAACGAATATAGTTCGCGTTAATACTCACGTACCAGTGTTGAAGCTTGCCATCAGATTTCTTGATCCACAAATCGTTGGTGTAGCTATCAATCTTGCCGTTAACCGTAAGGTTGAATGTGTTCTCGTCGAATTCGCCAAGCTTCACGAACTGGTCCGTGGTAATCAGGAATGGGTCCATGTCGTCTACACCAACCACATCTGAAATCACATAGTAGTGGTAAGTCAGCGGCTTGCTCGCATCATTCGGGTTGCTGCGATACGCAACAAGCTTGAATGGTTCCGTTAATGGAACGTCGAGCGTTTGCTTGTCCATGGTCGCTGGAATTGGAATAAACAGCCAAGCGGTAAACAGACCGCTCAATAAAACCATCAGGAAGAAAAGAGTCTTAATTGCTTTCATAGCAACCTTCAAAATATGGGGGATGTTAATGGGGCTATGGTAACTAGGGAGAGTAAAGATGCAAGCTCTGTTATTACCCTATCTTATCTCAGCTTAATCTAGCGCAAAGAAAGCGGTTCGGTTAACTCGAAATGTAAACACGAGTGCTTAACTCTTGATTATGGCTTAAGAGAATTCGTTATTTGAACCAATCTTGGTTTTTAACCAGTCTCTCGAAACAAGGCGAAGAACTGTCGCGAAATGACCTATATAGATAAAATTCAGTACGATAAGAATAGCGCATGAATATTTTTTGAGCGTTTTCTTATGCATTTAAATCCACGGTTAAGTGGCGAATACCATTCTTATGTCGATCACTCATTTCGTATCGATTGTTCACTTGGCTCCAATCCATTTGGCGCACCAGAAATTCCTGAACATGTGATCAAAGATATTATCTACGGTATTGATAAGTACTATTGCCACAGGGAGCTTTCGGAGCTGACTTATCTGACTCGCCAGTTTATTGGGATTGAAGATTGTCGTATTACGTACACCACGGGCTCTCTTGGGGCGCTAGAACTTATCTTCAATAAACTTATCGATCACAACAATCGCACCATGATAGGCATTGGCCCTCAGTTTGTTGAAGCAGTATCAGAGTTCACTTTGGTGGGCGGGAAGTACCAGTCCATCAACATGTTTGATTATCAAAACGAGTCGGATCTGTTCGGTGTGTTGGCATCAAAAATAAGCAGTCAAAATCCTGCCTTGGTGTATATCGATAATCCCAACAACCCAACGGGTCGAATCTACGACAGAGCTTATCTGGTCGAGATAGCGAGAGTATGTGAGCGTTCTGGCGCTATTTTGATTGTCGACGAGGCATATGGTGAATACCTGACCCCTGAGCAGTCTATGCTCGATCAGACCTTAGTCTTGGACAACTTAATAGTTTTACGAACCTTTTCTAAAGGTTTAGGGCTCGCTGGGATTCGACTCGGTTACTTAGCCAGCAGTGAAAACCTGACTTCTGCAATCGAAGCTGCGGTGAGTGTGTTTACGCCGACTTACCCCTCAATAAAAATCGCATCGGCGACCTTACCCAATGCAAAACACTTCTTAGAAATGAACCGCAGCAAAACTGAATACTTTAAGCAGCAAATGATCGGCTTGTTGTCTGAGAACAATATTGAGGTGGTTGGCACGTCAATATCGACGCCCATTATGTTGTTGAAAAAGAGAGGAACTCACCTTTCAAAGCTATTTGAGAGTATCGGTATTAAGACATGTTCGGGTGTCGATTTTGCTATTACGTGCGACGCGATGACTGAAGAGTATGTTCGATTACGAATTGTTGGCAATGATATAGATTTAGAAGCGTTAAAGCAGCGTATTAAGCAGTTATAAAAGCAACCGTTATAAAATCAGTAGGCATAAAAAAGGTTCATCGCGGATTAGCGGAAACTAAAAACAAAAACGGTAGTAAGTGACCCGCACCTTGCGTTTACAAAGTGCGGGCTAAATTCATCTGGCTACTTGTTTAAGTAAGCAGCGTGGAACTCAATGTGTTCATCAATAAAGCTAGAGATGAAGTAGTAGCTGTGGTCGTAACCAGGCTGCATACGTAGATCTAAATCGGCATTGGTTACCTTAGCGGCTTCGACTAATTGCTCAGGTTTAAGCTGTTCAATCAGGAAGTTATCGGCTTCACCTTGGTCGACCAACATTGGCAGTTTAGTGCCTTTGGTTTTTAGAAGCTCAGAGGCATCGTAGTGTTTCCACTCTTCAATATCCAAGCCTAGGTATTGGTTGAAGGCTTTTTGTCCCCAAGGGCATTGCATTGGGTTGGTGATTGGGCTGAATGCAGAGATAGAACGGTAGCTATCTTCGTTTTTAATGCCAATCGTTAGGGCACCATGTCCGCCCATGCTGTGACCAGAAATCGATTTTACGGATGTAACAGGGAAGAACGACTCAATTAATGCAGGGAGCTCTGTTACCACGTAATCGTACATGTGGTAATGGCTGTCCCATGGCGCTTGAGTGGCATTCACATAGAAGCCTGCACCTTGGCCGAGATCGTAATTTTCATCGTCGGCAACACCTTCACCACGTGGGCTAGTGTCTGGTGCAACAATCGCGATGCCTTGCTCAGCCGCGGCTTTGAAAGCGCCGGCTTTTTGCATGAAGTTTTCATCGGTACAGGTTAAGCCTGACAACCAATACAAAACAGGAACTGGGTTTTCTTTGCTTGCGTTAGGTGGCAAGAAAATCGCAAAACGCATGTTGCAGTCAAGCGTTGCAGAAAAGTGGGTGTATTGTTTGTGCCAACCACCAGCAACCTTTGCTTGGCTAATGTTTTCGATTGTCATCTATTGTGCTCCGTTAGGTTGATGGTTTGGGAGTAAATTTGTCTATATTACATAAAGTTTCACCACCCACCGGGCAGGAGGTGGTGAAGACAGTTTGTTGCTATTCATTTGTAGCTGTGGCCTCGATGCTCGAAAGAATCGAGGCCAAGATGTGTTACTTATCCATGTGTAGAACAGTACGGATAGATTCACCTTTGTGCATTAGGTCGAATGCTTCGTTTACGTCTTGCAGACCCATTGTATGAGTGATGAACTCTTGAAGGCCAAACTCACCCGCCATGTAACGGTTTACGATTTCTGGAAGCTCAGAGCGGCCTTTAACACCACCGAAAGCAGAGCCACGCCATACACGACCAGTCACTAGTTGGAATGGACGAGTTGCGATCTCTTGGCCAGCACCTGCAACACCAATGATGACTGATTCGCCCCAACCTTTGTGACAGCACTCAAGCGCTTGACGCATCACGTTTACGTTACCGATACACTCGAAAGAGTACTCAACACCGCCGTCTGTCATCTCAACGATAACATCTTGGATTGGCTTGTCGAACTTAGTTGGGTTGATGCAGTCAGTCGCGCCAAGCTGTTTTGCTAGCTCGAATTTGCTCTCGTTGATGTCAACACCGATGATGCGGTTAGCACCAGCCATGCGAGCACCAATGATTGCAGAAAGACCGATACCGCCTAGGCCGAATACAGCAACGTTGTCGCCTTTTTCAACTTTAGCTGTGTTAAGTACCGCGCCCATGCCTGTTGTTACACCACAACCCAGAAGACAAACTTCTTCAAGTGGTGCTTCTTTGCTTACTTTCGCTAGAGAGATTTCTGGAAGTACAGTGTACTCAGAGAAAGTAGAGCAACCCATGTAATGGAAAATTGTTTCGCCATTGATAGAGAAGCGGCTTGTACCGTCTGGCATTAGGCCTTTACCTTGCGTTTCACGAACGGCTTGGCATAGGTTAGTTTTACCAGATTTACAGAACTTACATTCGCCACATTCAGCTGTGTAAAGTGGGATAACGTGGTCGCCAATCTCAACACTTGTAACGTCTTCGCCGATCATCTCAACGATACCGCCACCTTCGTGACCAAGAATTGAAGGGAAGATACCTTCTGGATCGTCACCTGATAATGTGAATGCGTCAGTGTGACAAACACCAGTAGCAACGATGCGAACTAGAACCTCACCAGCTTTAGGAAGTTGTACATCAACTTCTTCCATTTTTAGTGGCTCGCCAGCTGCCCATGCAACCATTGCTTTTGATTTGATATGCGTTTGACCAGGTTTAATTTCGATTGTCATTGGATGTTTCCTATATGTCAGTACAGCGGATAACTGTGCAATTAAATTCAACCCGTTAAGCGTAGTTGAGCTTAATTGTTTCCGCTCTCTCGTTTTGTTGGAGCTAGTATAGGTGTGAGTGCATGTTTTGATAATCCCCTTAAATAGAAAATGATTATTACTTATTTGTAATAATAAGTATGGAGAGATGATCTGTTTTCCCTGTGATTACTTTATTCGGATCGAGCCGGTTTTTGATGGAGGGCTACTTATTCAAATAGTCGGAATGCATAGTTGTCATTGATGTTTGAGGGGTTGTCTTATGGCGGCTTATATATTAATAACTGATTCGTACGATAGAGTCATCAATACTCATGATCATTACTAACTAATTGAATTTTAAGGATTGAAGCAATGTCGCATAAGCACTCTGTATGCGACGTTTTGTAAGATATCAGAAACAATAGTGTCATTTTTCTCACCTAATCTCCTCGCCAAATTTTGAGTTCTAACTTTTTGGGAAGAGAAAATGAAAAAGAGTACATTGACCGTACTGTCAGGCTTGATAGCAACAGCTTTGGTCGGTTGCAATTCAAGTTCGCCAAGTGATGACAGCGGCAATATGGATAGCGCAGTGCAAGTGGCGTTCATGCCTGATATCCATTTCCATGATGTTTACGGTGATTTTCAGGATGGCTCGTTCGCAGGGTTGCCGAATGCAATCAGTGGTAAGAATGCAACGATCAGAACGATGGAGTCTCAGATGAACTCTACCCGTCTATTCAACGAAAACTATTTCGCGATGATCGCAGCGCTTGATGATGTGGTTGAGCGCGGAGTGAAGTACGTAGCACTGCCGGGGGACTTCAGTGACGACGGTCAGCCAGTACATATGCGTGGATTAGTGAGCATTTTTGACCACTATCGTGACACGTACGGCCTTGAGTTTTTTGCAGCGCCTGGCAACCACGATCCAGTGAGGCCATTTACTATACCTGCGGGTAAGTCGGACTTTTTGGGAGAAGGGGGTAAGAACCAACGTATTTATAGTCGGGGTAAGGAAGAGTGTGTTGGCTATGAAGATGAGTGGACAACCATTCCCGGTGACGGCGATAACCTAGCAACCATCTGTACTGAAGAAGTGCGTGAGTGGGGCTATGAAGAGATCATGAGTATCCTTGGTACTCACGGCTTCTACCCTCAGCAAGATTATCTCTACTTTGAAACCCCTTATAGCAGTGCGCAAGCTCGTACCAACTACAGCTATGAATTAGCGAAAGAAGAAGCAGCTTTTGATAAGCGCATGTACGAGATCTGTTATGAAGGAACAGGTGGTAGTTATAAAGAGAATGGCTACTCAAGTTGTTCTGAAGTGCCGGATACCAGTTACTTAGTCGAGCCAGTCAAAGGCTTGTGGCTGTTGGCCATTGACGCGAATGTTTATCGCCCTAAAGAAAATTCGTCTGATAGCTCTGTAGACGGAAACACGTTTGATGGATCAAGCAGCGCTGGCTACAACATGATGCTGACTCACAAAGAACATGTGATCGATTGGATCTCTGATGTAGTAAAAGCAGCCAAAGAGCAGAATAAGACGCTTGTTTCCTTCTCGCACTTCCCAATGACAGATTTCTACAACGGTGCCTCTGAAGAGATTGAAGATCTGTTTGGTGAAGGAAGCCATCAACTGGCTCGTGAACCAGATGACAATACTAGTCGTACACTTGCTGCAACAGGATTGAATATCCACGTTGGCGGTCATATGCACTTTAACGATACTGGTAAGAAAAGCTTCAATATCGATGGTGTTCAGCACACGCTCTTTAATATCCAAGCGCCATCGTTAGCGGGTTACATCCCAGCTTACAAGCTGCTGAACATTCGCCCTGATAACCAAATCGAAGTTGAAACTGTGGTTATCGATCAAGTTGAACGTTACAACGAACTATTTAGTCACTACGAAGAAGAGCATGAGTACTTAACAGCAAACGCAAGTAATGAGGAAGAAGAAGCTAAGATATGGGATATCAATATTCTTGATTCAAAGAGTTACTATGAACTCACCGACTGGCATATCCGTGAATTAACGCGCTTGCGTTTCCTTCCTAGTGATTGGCCAATCGAAATGCGTGAAATGATCATGCACATGAACGGTGAAGAGATGATGATCATGTCTCAACTAGAAACGCAGTTCACGGTTTGTCAATTAGCTGACAAGTTGGGTTATCCAGTTGAAGGCTGCACTGCAAATGGTGTCGTTGATGAGGAACAGTTCCAGAAAGATTGGCAGGCAGCCAAAGTAGAAGCTGAGGTTTTGGCAACTACTGAGGGGTTAAGCTTAGCTGACTTTGCAGAGTGGAGTGGTGAGCTACTAGCAACCGATTTCTACCGACTACGTAATGCAGACGAACTGGCGTTCCGTGATATCGGTGAAACACAACTACGCCAATACGAACTGCTAAGCCGCGAGCTTGCCGAGTTTGATGGCACAGTGGATTCAGAGCTAGGTGATCTTGGCCAATATACAGTGGGAGAGGTATTCCGCTCTCGTTTCGGTAGCTTGTTCGTGATTCTTGAAAAATTCGCAACAGGCCAAGCAAGTGACCACTTCTTGATTTATATCGACCAGCAAACCCTGACCGATCTTAAAGGTGAAGTGAAGCGCGATATCCTAAGAGGCTCAACGTCTGCAAATTAAGCGCTTTTGCCGATTAGATGATTAGATGATTAGATTGATGAAGGGTCTGCTAGCCACGAATTAGTGGGCTCTCTTTTTGTCTAAGCGTAGGTTTAATCGAGAATTACACCTAAGAATTTTTAAGGTGCATCATAATAATTACTTGCTGAAAATCGCATGAATCGGAAATAAAACTACAATATTCTGAGCGCCGTATTTTATTGTTGTGGACTTAAACATGCTTTTATCTCTCTCGCCTCCTGTGATGCTGTCACTTGCCATTGTATTTGAAGTTGTCGCGACTTCTCTATTGCCTAAAACGCAGCAATTTACTTCTTTGCCCGCGACTGCCGCAGTGCTAGTCGGTTATGGCTTTGCTTTCTATCTGTTGTCTCTCACGGTTCAAACTATGTCTTTAGGTGTGGCATATGCGGTTTGGTGTGGGGCAGGGATAGTGCTAGTCGCAGCGCTGTCTTGGCTGGTCTACGGGCAAAAACTCGATATCTTTGCGATCATCGGTATCGCTTTGATTTTGGTGGGCGTCGTGATTATTAACTTGTTTTCGACGTCGGTGAGTCATTAGGGGCTAACTCGCTTTTGCCCCATTGTAATCTAGACCTTTTACTCATTTACAACCTGTTCATGAGCTTTCCCCTACGAAAGGTTATCTGAAGCAATGTGTTGTCCAAGTTATATGCAAAGGCTATTTACCCCGTCATATCTGTTGGTATTGTTGAAGGTTAAAAAGAAAGAAGGCATTATTGGCCCATAAAATACGGACAGTCGACGTATAGAAAGCGTTATGAGCTTCCAAGAATAGAAGGAAAATATGGCAGTTTTAGAAATTCTGACTGCACCAGATCCAAGGCTTAAGGTCAAAGCGGAAAAGGTGCAAGATCTCTCCACGGTACAAACATTAATAGACGACATGTTGGAAACGTTATATGCGACTGACAATGGTATTGGTTTGGCTTCAACTCAAGTTGGTCGTAAAGAGGCCGTTGTTATTATTGACCTTTCCGAAAGTCGAGATGAACCATTAGTTTTGGTTAATCCTGAAGTGGTTAGCGGCTCGGATAAAACATTGGGCCAAGAAGGTTGTTTATCAGTTCCTGACTATTATGCCGACGTAGAGCGTTTTACTTCAGTTGTTGTGTCTGCTTTAGATCGCGAAGGTAAACCAATGACCATCGAAAGTGATGAGTTTCTAGCTATCGTAATGCAGCACGAAATAGATCATTTGTCGGGTAACTTGTTTATTGACTATCTTTCACCACTTAAGCGTCAAATGGCTATGAAAAAGGTTAAAAAGTACGTTAAAGCGCACTCTTAACTTCCGTCTATCAATATAGGTTATTACATCCTGTTGGCTGCGTGAGTAGCCAATGCTTTTCGAACAACAAAGTTATCTGCTTCGCTTTGTCATTTCGGTCATTAAACATTGCTTACGACAAACACATATAGAAGGTCTCTTATTGTGGTCTATCCGCAGCCAACCACTATTGGCTAGGCCATTAGACATTTATTGGTTGATAATTACGGTATGACAGAATCGCTTGGTGATCACGCGAGTTAGCCATCGTGACTAACTCAGAGCTGCCCCGAAGTTTGTTACGCTTCCAAACACGTCACAGATAATTAGCTAGTTTTGATTTACAAAAAATAATGTGTGGCAATGACCCCATTTCCTTCATTGACTCGCGAAAGGCTCTCCTATTAAGTCACTCGATTTAGATGAATGACAAACAACGTTTTGCTCATCTCTTAGAAACCAAGAAATCCATTTTCGCTTCGAGTTTAAAACGAAGCCCTCCTCAAAGCTAATTCCATTGATAATCAACCCGTCGATATTTTCATCATACGCTTTAGTGGTGAAACGCCATTCTTCACTATTTATTCGCTTTCCTTGAAGAAGAGCGTCATTGAGGCGTTGGCTCATAACGACGATGGCTAGACCTTCAGTTTCACTGATACCAAAATCTGGCTCAGAGATACGACCGACAGCAACTGGTACCTTTAAAGTGCACTCCTTTCCATCTTGAAGAGTAAATGAGTAGATTGCATCTCCTATTCGACCGTTAAGCCAAAGGAGTTGTCCTTGAGTCATGTTGTCGACAGACAGAGTTCCAAAACCACCTGTGGGAGATATAGTTTCGGCCCAGCTAGATGTTGAAACAAAGACCGATAAAAACAGATGTAGAATGGCTACTTTTTTCATGCTGAAGCCTCCACGTCGAAGTTAGTATTGGTCGATTGAGCTAACAAAGATATTAACCAAAACGGTCCTACTATCGGTATGAAAAAGACCAGTACCCAATAACTTGATTTGTTGATATCGTGCAGTCTACGAACAATTACTGAAAGCATAGGGATGAAACTTACAACGCTATAAATCGTGTCGAACCATGTTGTCATATTCATAGCAATATCTGCCGCAATGCATCCCATCGCTACTAATGTGTGTACTAAAAGAAACATCCAACATTCTTTACGGGACGAACAACCAGAAAAGTCTAAACTTCGCTTCCAAGCTAAAAAATAGTATTTCATAAATGCCACCTCAATATTTGACTGATGGTGATATTTTGCCTCGGAACAAGTGGTGTGTACGTCTCAAAACAGGTTTTAGGTCGTTCTTAAACCTGTTTTGGTCTATATTGCGTTTTCAATTGTATTTCATAGAGTTATCCTTGATATTCACTGAAAGTGAGAACTCATTTATCCATCTAGGACTTGCTATGCTTGCGATACCCGTCCCGTTCGTTGTTTCCATGTTACTTGGACTACTAGCGATATCACTTTATGCCAAGCTTTCCCAGCAGGGTAAAGTCGCTAGCATGTTTTTAGGATTATGTGCTATGACGACCGCAATGGTTGGTTTACGCTGGACATTTGGATTTAGCATTTTCAGCATCGCGCAACCTATTCTGGCCTCCATAATTCCTGTTGCTGCGTGGTATGCGTTTGCACATGCCAATCGTGATTTAGGCACCTTGCCTATTAAGCATTTTGTTGCGCCATTATTCGTCGTAATTAGCGCTGTATCTCAACCTTGGTTGGCACTTCCATTAGATGTACTACTTACTTTAATTTACGCTTGCTATGGAGTGGCACTAATTCGCTTTTCGTCAAGAGAAACAGCACTGATTAATGTCTCGTTAGGGAATTGGGAAGGAGTAAAGAAAGCGGAGAATATTGCGGGATGGATGCTGATATTTTCAGCGTGTGTAGACACGCTCATGTCGTTAGATTTTACTTTTAATCAAGGTGGATTTTCACTGTACATCATTACTGCGGCACATTTGACTCTTCTACCCGTGTTATCGATAGCTGTAGTTGTCGTGGGTATTAATACGCCTGTTTCAGATGAGTTAAAATCTAAACAAATCAGTCACAATGACGAGACAAGCAGTTCCCAGGTAATGACCAGTGAGAGGGCTCACGAGATCACTTCTCTGTTAGACTCCAAAATCCGACAAGACAGACTTTACTTAGACCCTGAGCTAACCCTTTCAAAACTGACACGAAAGTTAGGCATACCAGCAAAACAAATTTCAATTGCAGTTAATCAGGTACACGAAAAGAATATTTCTAAGATCATAAATGGGTATCGCATAGAACATGCCAAGCACTCCTTGGATTTGTCACAAGATACTATTACGCAAATATTCATGAATTCTGGTTTTCAGACCAAGTCTAACTTTAATCGTGAGTTTTCAAGAGTCGTGGGAATGACCCCAAGTGAATACCGTAAAAGTAAAGCTCAACAGTCTAAGTAAGATTCACTATTAATATTGAATATCTAAGAGCCAACTTTGCCGTACATGAAGTAATTCATAATTTGCTAAATTAGCAGGTTCGCTAACTTGGAAATGCCCCATTGTGTGTTCACTTCGATGAGTGAACTACATCGGCAATCTATTTTT
>NZ_MAKD01000108.1:0-77599 GCF_001691235.1 Vibrio sp. ZF57
CAACGTTCATCACGTTGCGGCTTTCTAATTTATTTATATGCGCTGCGGACTATTTCGAGTGAAATTGCTCGCAAGCGATCATGGTGTTCTCGATTAGGCTCGCCACCGTCATTGGGCCAACACCACCCGGCACAGGTGTGATGAAGCTTGCGCTTTCTTTCGCTACGTCGTATTCAACGTCACCCACTAGTTTGCCAGATTCCAAACGGTTGATACCCACATCGACCACAACAGCGCCTTTCTTAATCCAAGCGCCAGGAATGAAGTTAGGTTTACCAACGGCAACTACAACAACGTCTGCTTGACGCACGTGACCTTCAAGGTCTTTGGTGAAGCGGTGACATGTTGTCGTCGTACAACCTGCTAGAAGAAGCTCTAGCGTCATTGGGCGACCTACGATGTTTGATGCGCCAACCACAACCGCGTGCTTACCACGTAAGTCGATGTTGTAACGGTCAAGCAGCGTGATGATGCCTTTTGGCGTGCAAGAGCGAAGCTTAGGCATGCGCTGAGCCAAACGGCCGACATTGTAGGGGTGGAAGCCATCAACGTCTTTTTCTGGCGTGATACGCTCAAGAACGTGAGTGCTATCAATGCCAGCTGGTAGAGGCAGTTGAACAAGAATACCGTCGATCTCTGGATCGTCGTTCAGTTGGTCTACCAGTGTTAACAATTCGTCTTCTGTCGCAGTGGCTGGCAAGTCGTAAGATTTAGATACGAAGCCAACTTCTTCACACGCTTTACGCTTACTTCCAACGTAAACCTGAGAAGCAGGGTCTTCACCCACTAAAACAACCGCTAGGCCCGGAGCGCGTAATCCAGCTTCAGTACGAGCTTTTACACGTGCAGCAACTTCGGAGCGAACCGTTTGAGAAATTAGCTTTCCATCAATATTTTGAGCAGTCATGAATTTCCTTAGTATTGATATTCAAGTTAGTGGCTGATGTTTTTGGCGCATTATTCCAGAAAATCTTTTTGATTACCATCAAGCAAACGTTTGCTTTGCTCTATTTTCCAACACTTATATGTTTGTTGGCCTTTTTTTACCCACTTAGATCAGAATGTTACATAAAGCCGTTGCTTTACTGATTCGAATTCGTATAATTCGTTCCTGTAGCGCGCCCTTAGCTCAGCTGGATAGAGCACCTCCCTTCTAAGGAGGTGGTCGAAGGTTCGAATCCTTCAGGGCGTGCCATTATTTAAAGAAACCCGATAACTCTCCGAGTTGTCGGGTTTTTTGCATTTTACATATCATAAAACACTTCTTTTCAAGCGCGACTCATTTTCTTCTGTTATTCGTTTCATTCGGCTTATGTAATAGAAAGTTAAAATTGTTCGTTTTTTGGGGTTTACATCATTTGGTAATAAAGCCACTATGAATTCACGAAGAATAGACAAGTAAAGCTATTAGCCAGTCGGTTTAGGAATCAAACCTTCTGATTGATGGCTGATTTAGAGGAAGCAATGGCAGGAAACAGTATCGGACAACACTTTCGAGTGGCCACATTCGGAGAGAGTCACGGTATCGCACTAGGATGTATCGTAGACGGGTGCCCACCAGGATTAGAAATTACCGAAGAAGATCTGCAGAAAGATCTGGACCGTCGTCGTCCGGGCACTTCTCGCTATACAACGGCTCGTCGTGAAGCGGATGAAGTGAAAATCTTATCAGGTGTATTTGAAGGCCAAACTACGGGTACTTCTATTGGTCTATTGATTGAAAATACAGACCAACGCTCTAAAGACTATTCCGAAATTAAAGACAAGTTCCGCCCTGGCCACGCTGACTATACGTACCATCAAAAGTACGGTGTGCGTGATTACCGAGGTGGTGGTCGTTCTTCAGCTCGTGAAACTGCAATGCGTGTTGCTGCAGGTGCAATTGCGAAGAAATACCTAAAACAAGAATTTGGTGTTGAAATCCAAGCTTACCTTTCTCAAATGGGTGATATCTCAATTGATAAAGTGGATTGGAACGAGATTGAAAACAACGCTTTCTTCTGTCCAGATGCCGACAAAGTACCAGAATTTGATCAACTGATTCGTGACTTGCTAAAAGAAGGCAACTCGATCGGTGCGAAGATTCAAGTGGTTGCGACTAAAGTGCCTGTAGGCCTTGGTGAGCCAATCTTTGACCGTCTAGATGCAGACATCGCGCACGCTCTAATGAGCATCAATGCGGTGAAAGGTGTTGAGATTGGTGATGGTTTTGATGTGGTTAATCAACGCGGTAGTGAACACCGTGATCCATTAACTCCAGAAGGTTTCAGCAGCAACCATGCTGGCGGTATCTTAGGTGGTATTTCTACTGGCCAAGATATTGTGGCAAGCATCGCGCTTAAACCAACATCAAGCATCACTGTACCTGGTGACACAATCACGAAAGATGGTGAAGCAACGCAGCTAATCACGAAAGGTCGTCACGATCCATGTGTTGGCATCCGTGCGGTACCTATTGCAGAAGCAATGCTGGCTATCGTGCTGCTTGACCACTTGCTACGTCATCGTGGTCAAAACTTTGGTGTGACAACTGAAACACCACAAATCTAATTCTGCTTCTTTTTATTTAGAATAGAATTGGTAGAAACAAAAAAGGGTTGCTTCGTAATGAAGTAACCCTTTTTCACATTAGCAGGATTATTCGTCCGGTTAGCGACTATCGTCATTAAAGACAGCTAGCAGCTTAAGGCTCTTAATCCATTAATGCACTGAACTTTCAGGATCAAGCTGGAACGAAGGCAAACTCCATTTGAATCTTACAGCCGCCATGCGCAGCAAGTAACCAACTACAAGCGTCACAATTGTCGCCGTGACGTCGTTGATGCCAAGCTCAAGCAAACCTAGGTACAAACCTGAAGCGACAAGTGCGACAGAGGCATACAGCTCTTCATGTAACACCAATGGTGTTTGACGACAGATAAGGTCACGTAACAAACCACCAAAGACACCTGTCACTAATGCCGATACCATGCAAATCATCGGGTGCAGACCCATGGTCATCGCTACTTTGGTACCAATGATACTGAATACGATTAGGCCTAAGGCATCCAAGCGAATAAACAAACCTTTTAGCTTGATAACCCATTTCGCCAACCCGGTTGTAATAACACCTGCTATACAGGTGATGGCCAGATACTGAGGGTTTTCAACCCAACCTAAAGGGTAATGGCCAAGTAAGATATCGCGTACTGTACCGCCGCCAATTGCCGTTGCGCTCGCAACCAACATTACACCAAACCAATCCATTTTTTGTTTGCCTGCACTGAGAGCGCCGGTCATGGCTTCTGCCGTGATGCCAATGATATACAAAACACTTAGTAGCATTGCTGTAGCTCTATAATTTAGGTCTATAAACTCGAGTCTTATAGGCCTTAGGGATATAAAATGAAGCGCGAGTGTAGTAGTAAAAATGCTTGTTGACGAATGAATATTTGTACCGTGAATGGGCGTTTCAGATTAGCTAAACTAATCATTCACCTTAAAGTGGTGTAATCTGGGAATGGCAATCGATTGTCACTGCAAAGTATAATGGCGAACCCGATGTCATTACGCTTGATAGGGCTTTACCGAGCGCTTAAAAAAAAGCAAAATGCCCCAGTTATTTTTACTTAAATTTGATTTTATGACACACCAATACTCAGACATTATCGATATCTTCAATCAGACCTTTTTTGAAAGCTTTAATACCAAACTAGAGCTAGGGGCTGATGAGCCGATCTATTTGCCTGCTGATGATACTATCCCACACCATCGAATCGTGTTCGCACGTGGCTTTTACGCCTCTGCACTCCATGAGATCGCACACTGGTGCGTTGCTGGGCCTGAGCGTCGTTTACTGGAAGATTTTGGCTATTGGTATGAGCCTGATGGTCGAACTGAGGCGGTTCAAGCTGAGTTTGAAAAAGTAGAAATTCGCCCACAAGCGTATGAATGGATAATTGCGATGAGTGCGGGCTTTCCTTTTAATGTCAGCTGTGACAATCTACACGGCGATTTTGAGCCAGATCGTTTGGCCTTTATGAATAAAGTACACAGTGAAGTCATGGGTATCTTTGACGCTGGTCTTCCGCCTCGAGTAAAAATGCTCTCTGAAGCATTGCGCAGCTTCTACGATGTAGAACCTTTATGTACTAGCCAATTTATTGTGAAATAAGAGAATATTATGATTATCGAATTTGAAGAAAAACTACTTGAAGTAATTGATGCTCGCATTGAAAACGCATCAGACGATGAACTGTTTGCTGGTGGTTACTTACGTGGTCATATTTCTCTTTCAGTGGCTTCATGTGAAGAAGAAGGCATTGAAGATGTGGCTGAAGTAAAAGCTCGTATTGAACAGAGCCTAGACGACGCTCGCTCTGAACTAACACCAGCAGACCGCACTATCGTTAATGACCTTTGGGTTGAGCTACAAAACCAAGCTTAATCTCGATGTATTAATACTATCCGCTCAGTCCCTTCCTTTCCCATTTTGCTGAGCGAACTGGTTTATTTGAGACTCGTTCGAAATTTTTGAATGAGTCCGTTCATTTCTTGTGATGGTTACATTTTCTTACTACGTTATTCTAATCCCACTTAACGGAATTACAGAAAGGTCACATCATGAAAGTTATCGCATTTGGCGCAAGCACAAGTTCTACCTCAATCAACAAAACACTAGCAACTTACGCAGCAAACTTGATTGAAGGTGCTGAAGTAAAAGTCCTAGACATCAACGATTACAATGTTCCTATGTTCAGTGAAGACACTGAAAAAGAGATTGGCCAAGCGGAAGGTGCTCAAGCATTCCTACGCGACCTAGCTGAAGCTGATGCGTTTGTTATCTCGTTCGCAGAACACAATGGTCACTACCCAGCAGCGTATAAAAACCTATTTGACTGGGCGACACGTATTGAGCGTTCAGTGTTTGGCGAGAAGCCGGCGGTTTACCTAGCGACTTCACCGGGCCCTGGTGGCGCACAAACGGTACTTGGTGCAGCGACAGGTTCTGCACCTTACTTCGGTGGCAACGTGCAAGCGTCAGTTTCAGTACCAAGCTTCTACGATAACTTTGATTTTGAGTCGGGCTCTATCAGCAACGAAGAGATTGCTCTACAGATTAAAGACGCGGTTGCTAAGCTGTAAATACTGCTCCATTTAGAACATCAGTTTAGATCAACACGAATAACAAAAAAACCGAGCGACTTAACTTAGTCACGTAGGGCTTTTTAGCTTTTAACTTATTAGTTTCAGATATTCAGAAATTTCAGATGTTCAAAATAGCTGAACTAGAAACTACGGCTTTGATTTAGAATGCTTGTCAGCAACCCATCCAGCCGTTAATGCCTTACCTTTACGCAGTCTGCGTACCCACATTCGACTTGGGTGAATCGCCTCAAGCACATCAACAGGCAAGGGCAGCGGATCGCCACAGATCTGTGATGCTAATACTTCAGCCAATAATGGTGCAGAGCTCAAACCACGTGAACCCAGTCCGATAAAGCAATAAAGGTTAGGGAAGCTTGTTACCGTTTCTACATCCTCAACCGAGTCACGCTGCGGGTTGAAGTTGTGGAGATCTTGGTACTGCTCCTTAATGGCTTCAAAGTCACCAACGTTTCCGACAAACGGAAGGTGGTCACGGCTTACGCTTCGGATACCTTGGCGCGCTAAGTTGTCACTGGTATCGACATCTTTTGTCCATGCTTGGTCTGGTAGTGACCCATGTAGGCGCTCGCCATTGTGCTGCTGAACCTCAATATCAAATTCTTGGTCGATATTGGTTTTGTCGTAGTTCGCACCAATACAGTGATGACCATTGTTGGGGTTCTGTGGCGTCAAATAGCCATCAAAGCACAACACGGTTTTTAGCTGGCTGAGATTTTCCGTGGTCGGAATATGGCTCACTTGGCCTTTAACCGGAGTCAGTGGTACTGGCTGAGTTTGTTCAAACTGAGTGAACTTGTGTCCGTTTGCGACAACTACTTGGTCGTGCTTGGTTTGAATCTCACCTTGAGGTGTATCCATCGTCAGTATCCATTGTTGTTCAGCTTCGAGCCACTCAAGTTGCGTTACTTGATGTTGATAGTGCGCGCTTACTTGGTTGTTCTCTTCTAACTTGCTAATCAAGCCTTGAGTCAGTTGCAGAGGGCTTAGCCAACCACCCAGCGGAAAGTAAACACTCTCTTTATCGACGGGTAAGCCAATCTTTTCGTTGGCTTGCTCTGGCGATAAACGCTGAATCAGGTCGGTGTGGAAGTTGCCTTCCAACATGCGGTTGAGCTTTTTAGTGGAGCCTTGATCCCACATCAAGATGTTCACGCCACACCAACTGTGATCAAATTGAATAGACTGAGCCGCTTGATTAATAAATTGACGAGCAAACAGTAATCCCGGGCCAAACACGCGAGACACGTTCGAGGTCGCTTCGCTTAATAGCGGGTAAATCGCACCTTGGTTGTTACCTGAGGCATTGCCCGCAGCTTGTGGATGTTCACAATAAAGGGTGATGTTTTTACCACGACGGCTTAGCGTTTTGGCTAATGCAGCACTGGCGACACCACCACCAATGATCGCAATGTCTTGGGATTCAGTGTGTTGAGCGAGGCCATACCAAGGTTTGATGTTGGTGTGAGCGTGCTTTTCGCCAAGTCGGCCGGCGACCATTTCTCGCTTAGTACCAAAGCCTTTGACCTTTTTCATTTCAAAGCCAGCTTCAATTAAGCCACGGCGAACAAAGCCAGCAGCGGTGAAGGTGGCGCAGCTACAATCTTGCTTAGCGAGCTTAGCCATGCCGTTGAATAGGTTTTGATTCCACATCTCTGGGTTCTTGCTCGGAGCAAAACCGTCTAAGAACCAAGCATCAACCAAACCTTCACGCGGGGTTGGTACGTTGGGCATGCAATCTTTAATATCGCCAAACCACAAATCAAGCGTGATTGCACCGTCGCCCAGCACAATGCGGTGACATTCAGGTAGAGCAATAGGGTAGTGTTCTTGGAGTTGCGTCGCATACTCGGCTAATTCTGGCCACGATTGGTGTGCTTTGATGAGATCCTCTTTATTTAAAGGATATTTTTCAAAACTGATGAAATGTAACTCTTTGGTCATCGCTTGTGGGTTATCTTTAAGAAAAGCATCGAACCATTGCCAAACTGCAAGAAAGTTCAAACCTGTGCCAAAGCCGGTTTCAGCAATCACAAAGCGGCGTTGTTCATGTTCAAGCCAACGCTCTGGAAGGTGGTTTTGCTTTAAAAAGACGTAGCGAGTTTCTTCTAAACCGTTAACATTGGAGAAGTAAACGTCGTCAAATTGGTCTGAAACTGGCGTGCCAGACTCATTCCATTCCAGTTCTGCATTAGTAATTGAAGTCATAAAATCTATCATTTTGTGATTTGAAGCGATATGTTGGTAGGGATTGTACGAATTTCTAGGAAAGCTGACCACTTTTGTTAGGCTTCTTAGTTATCATCTAGCTGAATTTAGAATTATAGGAATGTCACATGAAACGAGTCGTAATCACCGGTATGGGTATTGTTTCAAGTATCGGTAACAACGTCGAAGAAGTTTTAGCATCACTGAAAGAGGGTAAATCTGGTATTACCGCTTCAGAGCAGTTCAAGGAAAATGGCTTGCGCTCTCAAGTATGGGGTAACCTAAAAATGAACCCTGCTGACCATATCGATCGCAAAAAAATGCGCTTTATGGGTGATGCAGCGGCATTCGCTTATCTTTCAATGGAGCAAGCAATTGCTGATTCTGGCTTAACTGAAGATCAAGTATCTAATGACCGCACGGGTATCGTTGCGGGTTCAGGTGGTGCTTCATCTCTAAACCAAGTAAACGCGGTAGACATCATCCGTGAGAAAGGCGTGAAGCGCGTTGGTCCATACATGGTTCCACGTACAATGGCTTCTACGGTTTCTGCTTGTCTAGCAACTCCTTTCAAAATCCGTGGTGTGAACTACTCTATGAGCTCTGCATGTGCGACATCTGCACACTGTATTGGTCACGCAATGGAGCTTATCCAACTTGGTAAGCAAGACGTTGTATTCGCTGGTGGCGGTGAAGAACTGGATTGGTCTCTGACTATGATGTTCGACGCAATGGGCGCACTTTCTACTAAGTACAACGATACGCCAGAGCTGGCTTCTCGTACCTACGATGCAGACCGTGATGGTTTCGTTATCTCTGGTGGCGGCGGCATGTTAGTTATCGAAGAGCTTGAGCACGCTGTTGCTCGTGGCGCAAAAATCTACGGTGAAATCGTAGGCTACGGCGCAACTTCAGATGGCTACGACATGGTTGCTCCTTCTGGTGAAGGTGCGGTTCGTTGTATGAAGATGGCGATGCAAAACGTTGATGGCGTTGATTACGTGAACACTCACGGTACTTCAACTCCAGTTGGCGACGTTAAAGAGCTAGGCGCTATCCAAGAAGTATTTGGTGGCAACAGCCCAGCAATTTCTGCAACTAAAGCGATGACAGGTCACGCTCTAGGTGCTGCTGGCGTACACGAAGCTATTTACTCAACGCTAATGCTAGATAACGGCTTTATCGCTCCAAGCATTAACGTTTCGAACCTAGACGAAGCTGCTGCTGGCCTAGACATCGTAACTGAAGCTCGTGATCAAGAGCTAACTACAGTTATGTCTAACAGTTTTGGTTTCGGCGGTACGAACGCAACACTAGTAATCAAAAAGTACCAAGCTTAACTTAAGCTTGAGTTACAGAGACAAGGTTAATCGTTAAAGGGTTGCGCTAGTGCCGATTCAACACGCACAGGTCACCCAGTAATAATGACCATCAGAACAAAGTTTTTAGACGCAGGTTGGTAAACGTGTTTTTTGAACATAGTTTTTAAATCTGGGTTTAGAGATTGAAAGGTTTCCAGAGCTTGACCAGTACTGACTTTGGTTAGTACTGGTTGAACAGACGCAAGACTCTGTCTCCTGGAGAGCGAGATAGGATCCTTTTGTTCTGGATGTTTGCCCGATTGTTTATTCAATCGGGCATTTTTCGTTTTAGCCGTTTGAGATTTGGGTATGGAATCTTATGCCTGTTGTTTGTGCAGACTCAGTGATTCAGCCCTTTATTTATAATGTATTCCAATTGCTACTCGACACCGTGTGTGGAATTTTGCACAATCATTTCAATTCACATTTAGGTCGATAGACCCCAACAAAAGTACTCGCCAAATGAAAATCTTAATCGACGAAAATATGCCTTACGCTGAAGCGCTTTTTAGCCAGCTAGGGGAAGTGACAATGAAGTCTGGTCGCACATTAACAGCTGACGACCTAGTTGACGTAGACGCATTGATGATTCGCTCTGTTACCAAGGTAAACGAGTCATTGATCAGCAAAGCCAATAAGCTGAAGTTTGTTGGTACTGCGACGGCTGGCATGGATCACGTTGACCAAGAGTTGATGAAAGAGCGTGGTATTTTCTTTACTGCGGCACCTGGTTGTAACAAGGTGGGTGTT
The DNA here is from genome assembly GCF_001691235.1 of Vibrio sp. ZF57. Taxonomy (NCBI): domain Bacteria; kingdom Pseudomonadati; phylum Pseudomonadota; class Gammaproteobacteria; order Vibrionales; family Vibrionaceae; genus Vibrio; species Vibrio sp. ZF57. Next base: position 9,465 of record NZ_MAKD01000108.1, read on the forward strand.
GCTGAGTACGCGTTCAGTGCGATGATGGTGCTTGCGCAGCAACAAGGCTTTTCTGTTTTTGATAAAACGGTTGGTATTATCGGCTGTGGTCAAGTGGGCAGTTACTTAGCGAAGTGCCTTGAAGGTATTGGTATCAAAGTTCTGCTGAACGACCCTCTAAAACAGCAAGAGGGTGATACTCGCGAATTTACTGAGTTAGAGACTTTGCTTGAACAATCAGACGTTATTACATTACACACGCCAATCACTAAGACGGGTGAGTATCCAACGCATCACTTGATCAGTGAGCAAGTGCTGAACAACTTACGTGCTGATCAAATCCTGATTAATGCGGCTCGTGGCCCAGTTGTTGATAACCAAGCGCTAAAAGCTCGCCTGCAAAAAGCCGATGGTTTCACTGCAGTGCTTGATGTGTTTGAGTTTGAACCTGAAGTCGACTTTGAGCTTCTTCCGTTACTCGCTTTTGCAACGCCTCACGTAGCGGGCTACGGTTTAGAAGGTAAAGCGCGTGGTACCACGATGATCTTCAACAGTTATTGTGAATTTTTAGGTACTGAACAGCGTGCGTATGCAAGCGACTTATTGCCGACAGCGCCTGTACCTCAAATGAAATTAGATAGAGCTTGGGATGAAGCAACACTGCACAATTTGACTCAGTTGATCTATGATGTGCGCAAAGACGACGCCTTATTCCGTCGCAATATCGTTACGCCGGGTTCTTTTGACAAGATGCGTAAAGAATATTGGGACCGCAGAGAGTACAGTGCAGTCGAGTTAACGGGCGACGAATCTTGTAATTTAACGCCGTTATCTAAACTCGGTTTTATGGTAAAGCCAACTTTATAAAAGAGAGAAACAATGAGCCAAGAATTTAATATTGCTATTTTAGGTGCGACTGGTGCGGTTGGTGAAACCATTCTTGAAGTACTTAAAGAGCGTAAATTCCCTGTCGGTGAAATGCACTTACTAGCAAGTGAACGTAGTGAAGGCAAAACTTCCCGTTTTAACGGCAAAACAATACAAGTACAAAACGTAGAAGACTTCGATTGGTCTCAAGTACATATTGCGTTTTTCTCTGCAGGTAGCGAGCTTTCAGAGCGTTGGGCTCCAATTGCGGCTGATGAAGGTGTGGTTGTCATCGATAACACATCACGCTTCCGTTACGAATACGATGTTCCTCTGGTTGTTCCTGAAGTGAACCCTGAAGCGATTGCTGAGTTCCGTAACCGTAACATCATCGCGAACCCTAACTGCTCGACTATCCAAATGGTAGTAGCGCTAAAACCAATTCACGATGAAGTGGGCCTTGAGCGTATTAACGTTTCAACTTACCAATCTGTGTCTGGTGCAGGTAAGCCAGGTATCGATGAGCTAGCGGGTCAAACGGCTAAGCTTCTTAACGGTATGCCAGCTGAAAACTCAGCGTTCTCACAACAAATCGCTTTCAACTGTATTCCTCAAATCGATGAATTTACAGAGAATGGCTACACGCGTGAAGAGATGAAGATGGTTTGGGAAACTCAAAAAATCTTTGCTGACTCTTCAATCACAGTGAACCCGACTTGTGTCCGCGTACCAGTATTTTACGGTCACGCAGAATCTCTACACATTGAAACTCGCGCACCAATCGGTGCAGAGCAAGTGGTTCAGCTTCTAGAGAACACAGAAGGTGTTGAAGTATTCCAAGCGCTAGACTTCCCAACTCAAGTTCGTGATGCAGGTGGTAAAGACCACGTAATGGTTGGTCGTATTCGTAACGACATCAGCCATCACAGTGGCGTAAACATGTGGGTTGTCGCTGATAACGTTCGTAAAGGCGCAGCAACAAACGCAGTTCAAATCGCTGAAGTTCTGATTCGCGATTACTTCTAAGCTTTATTGCTTTGATAAAAAAGCCTCACTCTTTAGTGGGGCTTTTTTAATCGATTAAAAATATTGTTAGTCAAATTGTGTGAAATTGCTGCGAATATTGTTGCTGCAACACATTTTTTGTTTTCATCTCTATAGTTTTACGTCATTTATCCGATATATTTAATAGATCATCACTTTTCCGAATTTAAGCACCTAGCTGAGCCTTTTATGTTTCAAATTTTCAAGCCGTGGTTAATGCCTTTTGCCTTTATCATTGCGACTCAGATTTCCGTTGTTCGTGCAGATTCCATTCGAGTTGTAGGGCCTAATGGCCAGATACAATCAGCGCCTACGTTTTCAGAACCACTTCAAAGAGCGCAATCAAATAGCGCTGAGCCTTCACGTTTCTATGGTCCAACTCGCGGCTCAGAAACATTGTGGTCTATTGCCTCAAAGTTACGCCCTGATAACTCCGTTTCAGTCCAACAAACTCTGTTGGCTATTTATCGCTTAAACCCACAAGCGTTTGAAAACCAGAATATCCATAGCCTGCTGCCTGCGAGCAATCTACGCGTGCCTTCTTTAGAGCAAGCACGTGCAAGCTCGACGCAGCAAGCTATCAACATCATGAACTCACATCTTGCTAAGCTTGATGCTCCTGCAAGTAAGCCTGTCGCTTCAAAACCCAAAGCGCCGAGTTCTGATGCAAAAAATGTTACTCCTGCTAAGCAAGTAAGCACTACTGAAACTGCTAAAAAGCCATTGTCTCCAACTCAATCATCTCTAGCTCAATCTGCACCAACCCAAGATATGAACAAGTTAGAGAAGCAGCTAGAGCTTTCAGAAACTGAACTGCTGTCACTTGAAGAGAAAAATCACCAACTTCGTTTGATGTTATCGAATGTTCAATCGGAAGTGGATGAGCTAAAAACAGAGCTCAGTGATGAAGACCGCATTCGTAGCGAAGTGGAAAAGCTGCTTGATGAAGAGCGCAGAAAGAACGCCGAAATTGAAAAGATGGCACCAAGTGTCATGGACGAACTGTTATCGAATGGTTGGTTAGTGGCGGCTCTTGCGATTATTCCAGGTCTGCTCATTGGTTTGATCGTTGTGATGCTGTTAGGCCGTCGTTCTAAAAATGATGAGCAACAGCAGACGACTCAAGAACAACCGCTCCAGCCAGAACCAAGTACCGTTGCACCTATTACATTGGGCGACGAGATGGACGACCTTAACGAGCTGTCTTTAGATGATGACTTGTTTGGTACGGAAGATGACGCCAACAAGCTGTTTGACGATCAAGCGCTAGCCGAAGAGGATGATGTCTTTGCTGGTTTAGATGAATCTGATCTCGATTTCAATCTAGATGGTGAAGACGATGACCCATTTGCTAGCATTGGCGAAAACGGTGATTTAGACACCAACTTCGACGATCTAGATTTAGACAGCAGCAACGGCATTAGTGTTAATGGCGAAGAGAAAGCGCTTGGCCTTGAAGAGATGGAACGTGCGCTAGACAAAACAGCGGAAAGCGCCGTCGATACTGATGATGTCGACTTTGATCTTTCTGATGATAACGCAATGTCTGCTGATGACATTGAAGCTTTACTATCTCAAGAGTCTGAAACTGAAGATCTCGGTTCCAACGAGCTAGACCAATCTTTATTAGATGATCTGTTTGCTCTTGATGACGAAGATGACGACAGCTTCGATATTGATGCTCTGATTTCGGAAGAGCAAAATGATTCGCCTTCTAGCACTGAAACACCAGCAAGCGATGATTTTGACATCGATGCGCTTATCTCTGAGCAACAAAGTGAGACTAAGCCTGTTGATTTGAGCAATGACGATTTTGATATTGATGCTCTAATCTCTGAACAACAGTCCCCTGAGCCAGCTTCACCGACAGCGAATGATGATATTGATGACATCTTTGCCCAAGTTGCTGCTCAGAACGATCAAGCGAATGACCCTTTCAACCTCGATAGCGACGATGAGATTGCCACTAACCTAAACAGTGGTTTGGCGTCTGATGATGATATCGAAAACATTCTGTCTCAGTTCGATAAGCCCATCGTAAATGAAGAACCTCAAGACAGCGTTGATCTGCTTGATGAGCAACTGGCAGGCGATGACGTAGACCTAAGTAACTCGACAGACCTTCTTGATGAGATGCTAGGGGACGATTCGGATGATGAGTCTGAAAGCGAACCTCTTGGCTTTGATTCTCTGTCTGAGCTTGAAGAGCTTTCTGGTTTATCGACCGATGATGACCTCAACATCGCAGAAGACAGCACGGAAACCTTGGATGAATTAATAGGTGACTCTGACGAGGATGATTTCGAACTCGACGCCGAAAGTACCGACTTATTGGATGATTTCCTTGATAGTGAATTGTCAGATGATGAGCTTTTAGCGGATGCATCAAAATCAGAATCTCTAGGCCCATTTGATGACTTACTGACAAGTGGCATTGAAGACGAGCTTGAATCTGAAGATAAGACGTTTGATAAAGAGTTAGACGCAGCCTTTGGTTCGGACAACGCCAATGAGGAGCCTGAAAAGGACTCAGACGTTGAGCTTACTCCGTTAACCTCTGAAGGTGAGCCTGAGCAAGATCCGGACATTAGTGAAACACCACAACCTGAAGTCGTTACTGATGAATCGTTAGATTCTGAAATGACTCAAGAAAGTTCTGACATTAAGCCAGAAAATGATGAAGCCTTTAATCGTGATGGTTTTATCGATGATTTGTTCGGTGTCGCACCGGCAACGGATGCTTTGCTTGATGACTCGCTAGAAACAACAGACGAAGCGTTGATTGATGAGTTAATGACTTCTGATGACAATGATTTGTTGCCAGCAATAGAAGAGCCTGTTGAACCATCAATTGACAATACGGTTGAACCAGAGCAAGCGTCTCTTTTAGACAGCGACGAAGTATCAGCGCAAGAAACCGCATCATCGGTTGAAGATGATGAACTGGATATCGACTCGCTGTTATCTGAGAATTCTGATTTTGACAAACCAGATTTTGAAGAGCGAGTTAAAGAAGAAACCGCACAACAAGAACCAGAGCCGAAAGAAGCCGACGTACAAGAGCAAGCTTCGCCATCGTCTTTGAACGATATCTCTGAAGATGAAGAAGAAACGGTTGAAGACTGGTTAGCTGAAGCCATCGACGATGTAGAGTCGCCAGCGAACATTGACTCTGATTTTGACTTTGAACCGAAAATCCAAGGTAGCGATCAGCTTGAAGATGTCGTTGAATCCTTGCCAGAGCCAGAGCCAGAGCCAGAGCCAGAGCCAGAGCCAGAGCCAGAGCCAGGCCAGTTCGTGCTGCAAACATGCCAGAGATCATTCCAAATGAATTTGGTGTGCCAGAAGACGATGATTGGCTGATTGAAGATGAGGCGTCTGAACCAGAAGCATTAGCGGAAACTGACGTAACACCAGAGCTAGTGACACCTGTCGCTGAACCGAAAGTTGAAGCTACACCACAAGCGGAAGTTCTAGGACAAGAAGGCGAAGAAGAATTCTCGTTTGATGACTTCGAATTGCCAGAGTTTAATGAAGAAGATGCACTAGCGGAAGCTGATGCTGAATCAACACCAGAACCAGTAACGCCAGCTATTGATGCTCAACCAAGTGTTGAGCCTCAAACTGAAGCCCAAGTTATAGCTCAGGCGCAAGACGACGAAGAGTTTTCGTTTGATGATTTCGACTTACCAGAGTTTAGTGAAGAAGACGCACTAGCGGAAGCTGATGCTGAATCAACAACAGAGCCAGCAACGCCTGCTATAGACTCTCAATCAAGTGTTGAATCGCAACCTACCGCTGAGCCTCAGTTAGATGCTGCACCACAAGTTGAAACTGCGAAACCAGAAAGCGAAGAAGAATTCTCGCTTGATGACTTCGAACTACCAGAGTTTGGTGAAGACGATGCGTTAGCGGAAGTGGTGAGTGAACCAGATGAAGCACAGTTAGAGCAAGACTTAGCGCCTGACACAGAGAAGTTCGAGTTCGATGACCTTGATCTTCCGGAGTACGATGAAGAAAGCGCAAAAGCAGACTCTGTTTTAGATGATATTGAGCAAAGCAATGCCGAGCCGGTGGCGGAAGCCCAAGGCGTAGAGTTCGATGAGTTTGATTTACCGGAATATGGTGAAGATGAAGCCATCTCTGATGCGTTTGCTGAGAAGCCAACACCACTGACTTCTTTCAGCCCACAAGGCGAAGAGCAAGATGCGTTGCATGATCTGTTCTCAAATCCGCAGAGCTATAGTCAGGCTGATGATTTCTCGAATGCTGAAGACTCTGAACCGGCTGGTTTTGCACAGCCAGAACAATCACTGAGCGCGGCTTCAGAGCCAAACTCAACGCCTGCAGCGGTTCAAGACGAGCCACTAGAAGGCTTTGATGACTTTGATGAGACAGCATTAGCTGAGTTGCTTTCTGAAGATGTTCAAGACTCTGTCGACAACATGTTCGATAAGCCATTGGACGCAACTTCGATTGATAGCGCAGGGTTAGATATTGACGCCATGCTTGAAGTCGGCGGCGAAGACTGGAAAGGCTTTAACCTAGCGCCAGAACAACAATCGAGCATGCATAATGATGTGCCTGATGACCAACAAGAGATTTGGGCATCGGCTGAACAGCAAGCTGAACCGAAAATCAAAGAAGAGAATTGGGCTGAACAAGACAATCTAACCGAATCAGGCAACAGTCGTGATAAGCAGTACATGACGATTGATGAGCTAATGGCTCAAGTCGAGCAAGAAGGTGAAGAAGTCATTAATCCAGACGATGAAGAGCTTAAACTGGATGTGGGTCTTAACGAATTCCCTGATGTTATCGGTGATATTGGCAATTATGATGTCGACAGCAATGCAGAAGCTGCGGGTAAGCTTGATTTGGCCAAAATCTACATCGAGATGAGTGACTCGCAAGGGGCAATTAAGCTTCTAGAAGAGGCAATCGTTGACGGCAGCGATGATATTCGTCGAGAGGCAAAAAATCTTATCGATACGTTAAACGGTCGATAAATTTACAAATCAGAAAGGGTAGCGTTGGCTACCCTTTATTTTAAGGCGATACAGAGCGCTATCGTTTCATTTGGTTTTTCAACAGCATCGTCTCGGTCGATGCTGATTGTTTATTGAAGTTTTAGCCCCATCCTATTTGGGCTAGCACTGATTTCCGTATATACTTCTCGCCCATTTTCAAAGAGAACAAGAACATGAAAATTGCTTTAGGTATTGAATATAACGGTACCCACTACTTTGGTTGGCAGCGCCAACGAGACGTGAAAAGTGTCCAAGAAGAATTGGAAAAGGCTCTTTCAGTTGTCGCGAATCACCCTGTAGAAGTTATGTGCGCAGGTCGTACAGATGCCGGTGTTCACGGTACGGGACAAGTCGTTCACTTTGAAACTAATGTCGATCGTAAAATGGTGGCATGGACAATGGGCGCGAATGCCAACATGCCAAAAGATATTGCGGTTCGTTGGGCGACAGAAGTGAATGAGGATTTCCATGCTCGTTTCTCGGCTACTGCCCGCCGTTATCGCTACATTATCTTTAACCATGCACTACGCCCAGGCATTTTGAATTCAGGTGTGAGCCATTATCATGGTCATCTTGATGAGAAAAAAATGCATGAAGCGGGTCAGTACTTACTTGGTGAGAATGACTTCACTTCGTTCAGGGCAACACACTGTCAATCTCGTAGCCCATGGAGAAACATGATTCACTTGAACGTGACTCGTCATGGACACTACATTGTGATCGATATTAAAGCGAATGCGTTTGTTCACCACATGGTGAGGAATATTACGGGTAGCCTTATTGCCGTAGGTAAAGGTGAGCAGAAACCAGAGTGGATCCAGTGGCTTTTAGAAGCTAAAGATCGAAAAGTAGCCGGCGCAACTGCAAAAGCGGAAGGTTTGTATCTGGTGGATGTTGATTATCCTGAACATTTTGAGCTACCACGAGAGCCAATTGGTCCTCTATTTTTACCGGATAATTTGAACTAAATGTGAGACTTAGGTTCAAAAATTATTACGGTTTAGTGCGTAAGATAGTCCCAGAAAATAGGTACAACCAGTTTTTTATCTACAGTCGCTGTTTTATGTGCTTTAATTCCCACGCATAATTCCCAAATTTATTTCTTTCGCAATCAAGCGGAAGAATCGAAACAAAAAGGTCTTCCATGAGTTGGCTTGAAAAGATTTTAGAAAAAAGCAACATCGTAACATCTCGTAAAGCGTCTATCCCTGAGGGTGTTTGGACGAAATGTACTTCTTGTGAGCAGGTTCTGTACCATGCTGAACTAGAGCGTAACCTAGAAGTATGTCCAAAATGTGACCATCACATGCGCATGAAAGCACGTCGTCGTCTGGATACATTCCTAGACAAAGGTGAGCGTGTTGAACTAGGTGCTGATCTTGAGCCACAAGACAAGCTGAAGTTTAAAGACTCTAAGCGTTACAAAGAACGTATCTCTGCTGCTCAAAAGAACAGTGGTGAAACAGACGCATTAGTTGCAATGAAAGGCGAACTATTGGGTTTACCTATCGTAGCGTGTGCTTTTGAATTCTCATTCATGGGCGGCTCAATGGGTTCTGTTGTTGGTGCTCGTTTCGTGAAAGCGGTAGATGCTGCTATCGAGAACAACTGTGGTTTAGTGTGTTTCTCTGCAAGTGGTGGTGCTCGTATGCAAGAGGCATTGATGTCTCTAATGCAAATGGCGAAAACCAGTGCTGCGCTTGAGCGTTTATCTGCGAAAGGCCTACCGTTTGTTTCAGTTATGACTGATCCAACAATGGGTGGTGTTTCTGCAAGTTTGGCAATGCTTGGCGATATCAATATTGGTGAACCAAAAGCACTGATCGGTTTTGCTGGACGTCGTGTAATCGAACAAACGGTACGTGAAGACCTTCCTGAAGGTTTCCAACGCAGTGAGTTCCTACTAGACCACGGTGCTATCGACATGATTGTTGACCGTCGTGAGATGCGTCAGCGCGTTGCAAGCCTTGTTGCTAAAATGACCAACCAGCCTTCACCATTAGTAGTTTCTGTGAACGATTCACCGAATGAAGCTACTTATGAAGTACCAGAAGCGCCAGAAAAAGGGTAAAGTACCTTCTAACAAACCAACTTAATTATGGTTATGAGTTAGATGAGTCAACAACCTATTCCTCAAGCCACATCCTCTTTGGAGATGTGGCTTGATTATTTATCAAACATCCACACAAGCGCTATTGATCTTGGATTAGACCGAGTTCAGGCCGTCGCCTCTAAGGCAAACCTCACCAAACCTGCTCAACATGTTATTACTGTTGCCGGAACCAATGGCAAAGGCTCAACATGTGCACTGATGGAAGCGATTCTATTGGACGCTGGTTACTCAGTTGGTGTCTACAGCTCTCCTCACTTAATTCGCTATAACGAACGTGTTCGTATCAACGGCCAAGATCTATCTGATGAAAAGATGGTTCAGTCTTTCGATTTCATTGAGAAAGAGCGTGGCGAAATCAGCCTGAGTTTTTTCGAATATGGCACTTTAGCGGCGTTACGTGCATTTCAAACTGAAGCGGTTGATGTTGTGCTTTTAGAAGTGGGTTTAGGCGGGCGTTTAGACGCGACCAATATCGTTGAGCATGATGTTTCTGTGATTACTAGTTTGGCTGTCGACCATGTTGACTGGCTAGGTGATGACATCAATGTGATTGGTTTTGAGAAAGCGGGCATTTATCGTAGCGGTAAACCCGCTATCTGTGGTCAACCCAAGCCACCGGCTACGGTTGCAGCGCACGCTGATGACATTAAGGCTGAGTTCTACCAAGTCGGTATTCAATACACTTATGATGTTGACGGTGATACGTGGAACTGGCGCAGTGGTGCATTCCAACTAGAATCGCTACCTATTCCAAGCCTGCCGTTACCTAACGCTGCAACAGCGTTGATGGCATTGGGCACATCAGAGCTTAGTATTAGCGACGTGAACGTGGTTAACGGCATGAAGAATACGCAGCTTCCTGGGCGTATGCAGCAAATTAGCGAACAACCGGTGATTGTGCTTGATGTAGCACACAACCCGCATTCTGCTGAGTACTTTGCGCAGCAAGTCGCGAAGAAGTATGCAGGCAAAAATTTACACGTTGTAGTCGCCATGCTTCATGACAAAGATATCCCCGCGACATTGGAAGTATTAGCTCCAATAACAACACATTGGTACCCAGCTTCGCTGAACGGCCCACGAGCCGCAACAGCCGCTGAATTGTGTCAAAGCTTACCTGAAGGTGTAGAGCGGTATTCAAACCCTGTTGTAGCGTTTGAAGCGGCTTTAGCTTCTGTTAAAGGTGACGATGTTGTGTTGGTTGTCGGTTCTTTCCATACAGTGGGTGAAGTGTTGGAGCATTGGCAGAAAAAAGGAAACTAAATGGCAAGTAAATTCCAAAGCCGGTTAGTCGGCACCATCATTTTAGTGGCCATTGGCGTGATTGTATTGCCCGATGTACTAGATGGTAAGAAGCTCCACTACAAAGAAGAGTTTGCAAGCATTCCAATTAAGCCTGAGCTTGATAGTAATGTTGAAGTGTTTGAAGTACTCGATCCCGTTGAAGATCAGATAGCGCTACCGGATTCTCCGGTTGAGCAAGTGGTTGAAAGTGGTCGTACTGATAATTCAAACACGCAAACCGCGTCTTCTTCTAATGATAAAGAAGCAGACAAAGTGGCAGTTGTGGTTAAGCCGGTACCTGAAAAAAATGAATACCAAGACAGTGCTTGGATTATTCAATTGATGGCTTTGAAGAATGCTGACAACGCAAAAAACGTTGTTAAGGATCTGCAAAAGCGCGGTTATCAGGCTCACACCAAGCAAGAAAAAACTTTTACGCGAGTAATTATTGGCCCGGATGTCTCTAAATCCAAACTTGAGCGACAAATTAAGGAATTAGAAAAAATTACGGGTTCAAAAGGCCAGTTGCTCAAATTTAAACCGTTAAATCCATAAGAAAACGTTTGCGTCAGCATTTTTTCTGTTAAAATGCGCGCCAACTTAAGATGAAGAATTCATGAATTGGTTAGATTTTGTCATTTTAGGCGTGATCGGCTTCTCTGCCGTGATCAGTTTAGTTCGTGGTTTCGCTAAAGAAGCCTTGTCACTCGTTATTTGGTTTGGAGCATTTTTTATTGCTAGCCAGTACTACGCTAAATTAGCGATGTACTTCACCAATATCGAAGATGAGATGTTTCGAAACGGAACTGCGATAGCAGCATTGTTTGTTGCAACGTTAGTTGTGGGTGCCTTAGTTAACTATGTCATCGGTCAACTAGTTCAGAAAACAGGCCTGTCAGGTACAGACAGAATCCTCGGTGTCGTCTTTGGTGGCTTACGTGGTGTTTTGATTGTTTCTGCAGTGTTGTTTTTCATGGATGCGTTTACTGCATTCCCAAGTTCTGAGTGGTGGAAGAATTCGCAATTGGTTCCAGAATTTAGTCGAATCATTGCGCCGTTCTTCGAGCATTTACAAGCAACATCTAGTTTCTTATCTGGCGCGCTCTAGCGCCAGTTAATGTCGAAAAATCGAGGATTAGGACATGTGTGGTATTGTTGGAATCGTGGGTTCAACACCTGTAAACCAGTCTATTTATGACGCTTTAACGGTATTGCAGCATCGTGGCCAAGATGCCGCTGGTATTTGTACCATAGAAAGCAATCGTTTCCGTCTGCGTAAGGCGAACGGTTTAGTAAAAGATGTTTTTGAAGCAAAACACATGCAGCGCCTACAAGGTGAAGTTGGTATTGGCCATGTTCGTTATCCTACTGCGGGTAGTTCAAGTGCGTCTGAAGCTCAGCCTTTCTACGTAAACTCTCCTTTTGGCATTACGTTGGCGCACAACGGTAACCTGACGAACGCAAACGAAGTTCGTGAGAAGTTGTTCGAAAAAGACCGTCGTCATGTAAACACAACCTCTGACTCTGAAGTTCTACTGAACGTATTAGCTCATGAGATCGATACTGTTAAAGGTAACGTAACTTCAGATGACGTTTTCCGCGCTGTGGCAAATGTGCATCGTACAATTCGTGGTGCTTACGCCGTAACGGCGATGATCATCGGCCACGGTATGATCGCATTCCGTGACCCACATGGTATTCGTCCATTGTGTCTTGGTAAGCGTGAAGTTCAAGGTAAAACAGAGTACATGGTTGCGTCTGAATCGGTAGCACTCGATGCTGTTGGTTTCGACTTCATGCGCGACGTAGCACCAGGTGAAGCTATCTACGCAACGTTTGACGGTGAGCTTTTCACTAAGCAATGTGCAGACAACCCACAACTAAACCCATGTATCTTTGAGTTTGTATACTTTGCACGCCCAGATTCATTCATCGACAAAATCTCGGTTTACAGCGCACGCGTTGAGATGGGTGAGATGCTTGGTATGCGTATTAAAGAAGAGTACGCAGACTTAGACATTGATGTAGTTATTCCAATCCCTGAAACATCAAACGATATTGCGCTACGAATCGCTCAAGCGATCAATAAGCCATACCGTCAAGGTTTCGTGAAAAACCGCTATGTTGGCCGCACATTCATCATGCCAGGTCAGCAACAACGTAAGAAGTCGGTTCGCCGTAAGCTCAACGCAATTCGCTCTGAGTTTAAAGGTAAGAACGTTCTTCTGGTTGACGATTCTATCGTTCGCGGCACAACATCAGAGCAGATCATTGAGATGGCTCGTGATTCTGGCGCAAATAAGGTCTTCATGGTTTCAGCTGCTCCAGAGGTTCGCTTCCCTAACGTTTACGGCATTGATATGCCGAGCGCGACAGAGTTGATTGCTCATGGTCGTGATAACGAAACGATTTGTAAGCAGATTGGCGCAGACGCCTTGATTTTCCAAACGCTACCAGATCTGATTTCTGCAGTGGGCATGGGCAATCAAGACATCTCTCGTTTTGATACTTCTGTATTTAACGGCGAGTATGTAACGGGCGATATCGACCAAGTGTACCTAGATTTCCTAGACTCTTTGCGTAATGACGACTCAAAGGTTCAGCGTGAGATTCAACAAGATCTTGCTAACTTAGAGCTACACAACGAAGGCGCTTAACTAGCGTTTCGTTAGTCATACAGAGTTTCGCTAGCGATACAGAAAATAAAAAACCAGAGCATCGGCTCTGGTTTTTTGTTTATAGAGAAGGGGATTGACCTAATGAATGTGGTATGCGATCACAAAATCAATAAACAATCTCACTTTCTCTGGTAGATGGTCTTTGTGGTTATAAAGCATGTAAATATCACGAGGGTTAGCGCTCCAGTCTTCTAAGACTTGCACTAAGCTGCCATCTTCAATGTATTCACGAATCATCACGTCAGGCATCAGGGTGATACCTAGGCCTTCTGAGCACGCTTGTCTTACGACATTAAGCGCATTGGCGTTGAAACGGCCTTTCTCGCTATTCACCACCGTCTCTTCATTCGAATTACTCAGCTGCCACTTAATCAGCGGGTAGCCTTTGAGTAGCGAATGGTTCGCTAGCTCTTCAGCATGGCTTGGAGCTGGGTTCTTCGCTAAGTACTCAGGGCTCGCGATAAGAATATCTTTGACTTCACTGATTTTTCGAGCGATTAGGCTTGAATCACGCTGAGGGCCGACTCGGAAAATTACGTCCCACTCCGTTGGATCCAGCTGATCCGCTTGGTTGTTCATCATCAGCTCAATATTGATATCAGGGTATTGAATCATGAATTCACTGAACATTGGCATCATCATGCGCTTGGTCAGGTTTGAGGGTGCCGTAATACGAATCTTACCGGAAGCGCCTTTGCACACGTCAGTTAACTCTTCTGCAGTAGAAGAGAGACGTTGCAACAGCGGAGAGCATTCATTGAAGAAACGTTCGCCTGCCTCTGTTAAAGAAAGTTTACGCGCGTGTCTATTGAGAAGCCTAAGGTTCAAAGAATCTTCTAAGGCTTGGATGCGTCGTGTGATGGTCGCAACCGGAATCATAGTCTTGCGCGATGTTGCGGTGTAGCTCCCATTTTCAACGACGAGTCGAAAGAGGTTTAAATCATCTAATTTCATAAATCCAGACACATTTGTTTACAATCTCATCTAATTTATACGTAACAGTGAGATCAATGTTTGCGTTACGTCAACTCGTTGCACTATTTACAAGTATTCCAACCCTCGTCACGAATTACCAGTAAAGAGTGCAAATTTGTGTATTTAGCATTTTATTACTAAGTTTTATATTAGTTCTTAGAACAGATAACAATAATAATTCGACTTAGTTTTGTGAGGTTATAGATTATGTACAAAACTCACAGTCAGCCAGTAATGACCTTGGCTCAGGAAGTAATTAACCAAAAATGCGTGATGTTGGTTGATGATGATCCTATTTTTCGCCGTATAACCAGCGCGTACCTAGACAAGGTCGGTTATAAAGTGGTTGAGGCTGAAAATGGACTGGACGCTTTGCAGAAACTTAGAGACTCAGCGCCAGATTTAATTGTGTGTGACTTATCAATGCCAATACTTGATGGCATAGAGCTTGTGGAAGAGCTCAGTTTAGAGTACCCGTCACTGCCTATGATCGTTGTGTCTGGCACTGATGATATGTCTGACGTGGCGAAAGCCTTGCGATTTGGTATTAAAGACTTCTTGGCGAAGCCGTTAGAGGATCACCGTCACCTGGGAAGTGCGATTGCGAATACATTGACAGATTCGTTCGATAACATTTCAGACCAACGAGATTTTTCGAGCCAATGGTTCTGTGTGGATGATGGGGGAGAGATCCCTGAAGACCAAGAACTGCATTGGCACCTGAATTACCTTCAAGATAACCCAAGCGCAGCAAAAGACTTACTGCATGCGCTGCTTCCAGAGAAAGATACGCGACAAGGCTCATGGCGTTGCAGTTACCGGTTACTGCAATCAACAGAGATGATGCCACTTGTGTTTGACTATGCGTGGATGATGAACGGGCAGTTTGCTTTTTACCTCGTCGATTCATCGTCGTCTGATAATGGCGGCTCCGCGACAACATTGTTAGTGAGAGCGCTGTTCCACGATTACATAAGAAACAGAAAAGATTTTAATGTTGATCTCAAAGATATTGCTGAAATCTTAGAGAAGGGGATTCGTTGCTCTAAATGCTCCACCCCAGTGAATGCCTTGTTTGGTGTTGCTGACCTTGCCGAGGGAACCATCTCCATTTTGCCTGCGGGTCTAGACGGGCAATGGTCGAATGGTGAATTGAATCAATATATTGCAGCAGGTGAGCGCTTGGGTGAGAACTGCAAGAAGAACTTTATTACGCGGGACCTTCCGATCGAACAGGGCTGCCAACTGTCGTTGAGCCTACTTGGAGCGGCAAGTTTTAGTTTAGACATACACCAAGGGTCTACTGATTAACCCTATATTTCCTCGGTTTTTGTGAATAATTGATTAAGGTATAGTTGCGCAAATGGTGTGGCTATGCCTTTTTTGTTAAATGTCGATTTAGCAAAGCGGGTTTGGTTCGCCGGATACTTACCTTCACTAACAAAAACAAGAAGCAATCATGGCAGATAACAAAGACTTTCAAGACCCGTTTAATGTATTCTACTTTTTAGGATTTTTAGCCGCATTTTTAATGATTCCATTGCTACCAGCAACACTTACGTTGATCCGTGTATTCAATGGTTACGCAACATTCTAGTTAAGCTGTCGTCGCCGATTGGTGATAGCTAACTCAAGGAGGCCACAATTAGCGTTCGAGTTTTAAGCCTCAATATTGCTGGTGGCCTTTGTATATTTCTCGCAGTTCTAGGGATAGTTTTGCCCGTTCTGCCAACCACTCCTTTTCTCCTTCTTGCCAGCGCATGCTTCATGCGAAGCAATCCGAAAGTTCATAAATGGATGCATGAGCACAAAACGCTGGGTCCTTTGCTGAACAATTGGTATCAACACGGTGCCGTCACCAAACAAGTTAAAACGCGTGGCGTATTCTTTATCTTGTTGAGTTTTGCGTTATCCATCTACTTTGCCCCTATCATTTGGGTCAAGGCTTTCCTAATTTGTGTACTTGTTATTCTTCTCACATGGTTTATGCGACTTCCAACCCATGAGTTGGTTGCTGACAGCAAAGAAAATCACTACCATTAAGCCAGTGTGCCTGCTTGTATAGCGGGCGTTTATTATTTCAGCAATCAGAGTTATGACTCTCGTTGCAATGAATACCAATCGTACCTTTCCTTAATTCCGAGCGTTGATGTTTGATTCGTTAACGAGAGTTTGGAAAGCGGCCTAATGAAGTGCATAAGATTATGAACACAGAAAAAATCTCTCTGATCAAAGCAAGCATCAAAAGCATTCCTGATTACCCTAAAGCGGGTATTTTGTTCCGTGACGTAACAAGCTTGATGGAAGATCCAGTAGCTTACAAAGCGACTATCGACCTGCTAGCGGAAACATACAAGGACATGGGCTTTACTAAGATCGTTGGTACTGAAGCTCGTGGTTTCCTATTTGGTGCGCCTTTGGCACTTGAGCTAGGTGTTGGCTTCATTCCTGTTCGTAAGCCGGGCAAGCTGCCTCGTCAAACTGTGGCACAATCTTATGAGCTTGAGTACGGCACCGACACTCTAGAAATCCATACTGATGCTATCGTTGAAGGCGATAAAGTGTTGATGGTTGATGATTTGCTAGCAACGGGCGGTACGATTGAAGCAACAACAAAGTTGATTCGTCAGCTTGGTGGTGTGGTAGAACACGCTGCATTTGTTATTAACCTTCCAGAAATCGGTGGTGACAAGCGCTTACAAGGCTTAGGTCTAGAAGTGTTTAGCATCTGCGAATTCGACGGTCACTAATCCTTTTCGGAATTATTCATGAGCTATCTTGCGTTAGCGCGAAAATGGCGACCAACCAAATTCAAAGAAGTGGTTGGTCAAGCCCATGTTTTAACAGCATTAGAGAATGCCCTTAGCCAGAACAGGTTGCACCATGCATACCTGTTCAGCGGTACACGAGGTGTCGGTAAAACGACCATCGGCCGTTTGTTTGCTAAAGGGCTCAACTGTGAAACAGGCATTACCTCAACACCTTGTGGTGAATGTGCAACCTGTAAAGAAATCGATGAAGGTCGTTTTGTTGACCTACTTGAGATTGATGCGGCATCACGTACTAAGGTAGAAGATACCCGCGAGCTTCTGGACAATGTTCAGTACAAGCCTGCACGTGGTCGCTTCAAGGTTTACCTAATCGATGAAGTCCACATGCTTTCTAGGCACAGCTTTAATGCGCTTCTAAAGACCTTAGAAGAGCCGCCTGAGTATGTGAAATTCTTGCTCGCAACAACGGATCCACAGAAGCTTCCAGTAACGATCTTGTCGCGTTGTTTGCAGTTCCATCTTAAGCCGATCAGCGTTGATAATATTCACGAGCAGCTCGATCATATTCTTGAACAAGAAGATGTGACGTCTGAATCTCGTGCGCTTGGAATGATTGCTCATGCTGCTGATGGCAGTATGCGTGATGCGCTAAGCCTTACAGACCAAGCTATCGCATTGGGTAATGGCAATGTCGTAACAGATACTGTTGCTCACATGCTCGGAACACTGGATACCGACCAAGCTATCCACTTGCTTGAAGCGATTAGCAGTAAGCAGCCACAGCAAGCGATGGCGTGTATCCAAAGCCTTGCTGAGAACGGTGTCGAGTGGGATGGTTTGCTGAATCAGCTTGCGGCCCAACTGCATCGTCTTGCGATGTTCCAAGCTTTGCCATCTACATTAGATAAGGCACAGCCTGACGCTGAGAAGCTTGAACTACTGAGCAAAGCGCTTAGCCCACAAGACATTCAACTCTACTACCAGATCGTATTGAAAGGTCGTGAAGACTTACCATTGTCGCCAACCGCTCGCGTTGGTATTGAGATGGTGGTTTTACGCATGTTGGCATTTAGACCAGCTGAACAAGCGGTTGCTACGGCAATCTCGACTCAGTCGGCAAGCCCAGCGCCAGTTCCAGCAGCTCAAGCTCAGAACGTTGCTCAGTCAGTGAGTCAACCTGCGCCAATGGCAGCTCCGAGACAGCCTCAGATGCAACAACAGGCGCCTCAACAGCAAGCTATGCAGCAGCCACCCGTGCAGCAGAATCCAGCACAGTATTCAGATTTGCAAGGTTACGCTGAACATTCAGGCAACCAAGGTTATCCTGAGCAGGATTACCCGCATAGCCAGTATGACGCGCCTCCTGCTTATGATGAGCGTCCAAGCTACGGTGCAGAGCAGCCTCAGCAGCAACAAACGAATTATCAAAACCAGAGTCCGGTTCAACAGCCAAGCGCTGCACCTTCTGCTCCGCAAGAGCAGCCAGCGCGTGCAACTTCGCCTGTGAGTGGTTTACGCCACCAATTACGTTCTCAACGTAGAGGCAGTTCGGCAACAGAAAACAAAGGCTCGGCGCCAAAAAAGGCTAAAGCGACACCAGCTAAAACTTCAGTTCTTGATCGAGTTGCTCAGCAACACGGTGGTTCTGAGCGGGTGTCGCCAGCTTCTTTATCATCCTCTTCGACAGAAAATGTGACCAACGATAATGAACCTTATCGCTGGAAACCGTCTAAACCTGTAGTGAAAGAGGTAAGCAAAGAGCTTACACCTACTCAGATCAAGCGTGCGTTGGAGCATATTAAGACACCAGAAATGGTCGATAAATTGCTTCAAGAGTCGATTGCTCAAGATGAATGGTCAGCCACGATTCAAAAGCTAGAGACAGCCAAGCTTGTTGAACAGTTAGCATTGAACTCAGTGTTTGCTAAAAACGACACATCAATCACTTTAACGTTAAGAGCGAGCCAAGCTCATTTGAATACCGACCGTGCGCAGAGTGAGCTATTGCAGTCTCTCAATACTGTGCTTGGAGAAGAGTGTCATTTGAGTGTTGAAATCGGTGATGGTGGAGAAACGCCGCTAGAATTACGAGAACGACTGTATCAAGGTAAGTTGAAAGACGCGTTTACCGCTTTAGAAAACGATGCCAACGTACAGTTCATTGAAAGACGTTTTGCCGCTGAACTCGACAGAGACAGCGTTCGTCCTATCTAGAACGTTTTCTTGTTTAGTGACCGGCATATCATCCCAGATAAGCAAATCTGAGAACTGAACATCGAGGGGTTGAATCACACTGTTTTAACCCCCATTTAAGCTCGTATAGCTTAATTAATTTTAATAAACCAATTAGACCAGAGAGTATTAACATGTTTGGTAAAGGCGGTATGGGCAACATGATGAAGCAAGCCCAGCAAATGCAAGAGCGCATGCAAAAGCTTCAAGAAGAAATCGCAAATATGGAAGTTACAGGTGAGTCAGGTGCTGGCCTTGTAAAAGTAACGATCACTGGTAGCCACAGCGTTCGCCGTGTTGATATCGATGAAAGCCTAATGGAAGACGATAAAGAGATGCTTGAAGATCTTATCGCTGCTGCTTTCAACGATGCGGCTCGTCGCGTTGAAGAAACTCAAAAAGAGAAAATGGCTAGCGTAACTGGCGGAATGCAACTTCCACCAGGTATGAAGATGCCTTTCTAAGAAACTATTTCTAAAGGTTTATTCAAGCTGCGGTTTATCTTGAGTAAATCGTTACTTGAAAATTAGAACGGTTAAATATGCGTACCAGTCATATGCTGGAGCATTTGATGGAGGCCTTACGTTGTCTACCTGGGGTTGGCCCCAAGTCGGCGCAGCGTATGGCCTTTCATTTGTTACAGCGCGATAGAAAAGGCGGCCTACAGTTGGCTGAAGCTCTTAGCCAAGCAATGACCGAAATTGGTCACTGTAATGAGTGCCGTACTTTTACTGAAGAAGATACTTGCCACATTTGTACCAATCCTAAACGTCAGGAAAATGGTCAAATCTGTGTAGTAGAGAGCCCAGCAGACATTGCAGCAATAGAAGCGACAGGACAATATTCAGGCCGTTACTTTGTATTGATGGGCCACCTTTCACCACTTGATGGTATTGGTCCAAGTGACATCGGTCTCGATGTTTTGGACTACCGCCTGCGTCGTGGTGATATCTCGGAAGTAATCCTAGCGACTAACCCAACAGTTGAAGGGGAAGCGACAGCGCACTACATTGCTGAGCTATGTAATGCCCATGAAGTGAACGCTAGCCGTATCGCTCATGGTGTTCCCGTTGGTGGTGAGCTAGAGCTGGTGGATGGCACCACGCTTTCGCACTCCTTACTCGGTCGTCATAAGATCTAAAAAAGCCGCTCATTGAGCGGCTTTTTGTATTTTTGGGGGAATTGCTAGCGAAAATTAGAAACGGTAATCTACGCTCAGTGTCAACTCGCCGTGGTTTTTCACAGTGTGTGTATCTTTGTAGTGACCATTGTCCCAAGACTCTGATTGAGAAACCGAAGTTGACTCAAACATATGACGGTATTGAAGATCTGCAGACCAATTTGAATTGATCTTATATTGAGCACCTACCTGTAGACCATATGTGAAGTCGGTTTCTTTGTATTTATCTTTAGAAGTTTCTCCGTTGTATTTGTCTTCAAAAGTAAGAGTATTTTGTACAACGCCAGCTGTAGCACCTGCAAATAGTGCAAATTCAGAAGTCAGATAATGTAAATAGTCATACGACGCAAGGTACTCTGACTGCTTTAGGTTTTCAGTATATTTACCATACTCATCACTATCAGAGTAAAGCTCGTTATCACCTGTAAAATTTGCAGTCAACGTTACACGATGATTTGGAGTTAAGTAAGCGCCTGTACGTACACTAAAAGCTGCACCTTTCGCTGTGTTTGACTCTTTACCAGAGGCGTTACCGTCAACTTCATCAACTTCATTAAATTTATATTCAAACTTTGCATGGTGATAACCAACACCGCCACCAACAAAAAATTCAGGGTTAAGGTCAAATGCAGAAACTGAAGTTGAAGCCAATGCCAAAGTGCTTAGCGCTATAATTGTTTTTTTCACTGTATATTCCGATAGCTTTAGTTATGTAGACCACTGCGGTCGAACGGAATGATAGTGGTAATCTTTTGTTTTTATTACTGTTTTTGATTTTGTTATTGTAATGACTTATTTCATATGTATTTGAATACTCAAGAGAAATATACAACATTGGGTAAGGTTTATAGGTGTGTTTTAAAGTTTGTGATTTAGAACAATAATTCTATTTAATTAGTGTGAAATTAGAGCTTTGTATCTAATGGCTTTTACTATCCACCTGTGTAGCGATGATAATATTGAGTTGCCGGATAGAGGTGGTTGATTCTTTAGGAATATGTAATCAGTTAAGCTGCTTCAATAGATTAAACTTAACTGATTACAATAAGTTAGTTGTACACTAATCTGAACCTCTCACCGCTTTGTATATCATCGCGCCAATCACGGCACCAATAATCGGTGCAATCCAGAATAGCCACAATTGCGAAACGGCCCAATCACCGACAAATACGGCTACACCAGTACTTCGCGCAGGATTCACCGAGGTATTGGTTACAGGGATACTGATAAGGTGAATTAGGGTCAAACAAAGACCAATTGCGATAGGTGCAAACCCAGCGGGTGCTTTCGAATCCGTCGCGCCCATAATCACGAATAGGAACACCATGGTCATGACCACTTCACAAACGAGAGCTGCTGTGAGCGAGTAGCCGCCCGGTGAGTGTTCACCATAACCATTTGAAGCAAAGCCAGATGCCGCAGCGTCAAAGCCTGCTTGGCCTGAAGCAATCACAAATAACACACCACCCGCGATAATACCGCCAATGACCTGGGCAATAATGTAAGGTGCGACGTCTTTGGCATCAAAGCGGCCACCGCTCCAAAGACCAATTGTAACAGCAGGGTTGAGATGACAGCCGGATATATGGCCAATAGCAAAAGCCATGGTGAGTACGGTTAAACCAAACGCGAGGGAAACCCCGAGTAAGCCGATACCTACATCGGGAAAAGCAGCGGCTAAGACGGCACTACCACAACCACCTAACACCAACCAAAATGTACCGAATATTTCTGCGATATACTTATTCATAACTATCCTTATTAATCTTTACCAGTATCAATAAGATAGTTTAGTTCTATCAAAGTTGTGAAATCTTGGGCATATATAAGAAGAAAAGTATTGTTAAGTTATTGCTTCGAGCTCAATAAGGTTATCAAGCGCTTCTTGGTCTGTTTTACCACAGATGATAGGGCAGGCTTTGAACTGGTGACATACCTTCGGGCGTGAAGGTTGACCAAATAATTTGCATAGATCTTGCTCATTTAATTGAATGCAGCGTACGCCAGCAGGCTTACCATTAGGCATTCCAGGAATAGCAGATGTAATACTTGGAGCGATACAACAAGCTCCACAACCTAGGCGACATTCCATCAAATTAAACTCACTAAATAACAGGGTGCGCGATAGTAGCAAAAAATGATGAGAGTGACAGCTGTTGATTGAATCAAAGAATGAACAATTATTATCCTTGAACTTTTTATGGGCTAGCGGTATAACACGCACCCCAGTAAAAGAGTAAGAAGTAATCCTATGACGAATCCATTTTGGCAAGAAAAGACACTAGAGCAAATGACCGAGAACGAGTGGGAATCACTGTGTGACGGTTGTGGTAAGTGTTGCCTGCATAAACTAATGGATGAAGATAGTGATGAAGTTTACTACACCAACGTGGCGTGCAGCTGGTTAAACGACAAAACATGTTCTTGTAAAGACTACCCGAACCGCTTCACTTCAGGTGAAGAGTGTTTGAAGCTGACTCGTGACAAGATTCATGAATTCCATTGGCTACCAGATACTTGTGCTTACCGTCTTCTATCTGAATCTAAACCGATTCCTGAGTGGCACCCATTGATTACGGGTTCTAAATCAGAGATGCATGCTGCAGGTGAAAGTGTTCGTAACAAAGTGGTATACGAAATCGATGTTGTCGATTGGGAAGATCACATCTTGAACCACCCGAACCGCTAGTTAACGAAGACTAGTCAATCACCCGAATAAAAAAAAGGCTCACATTTCTGTGAGCCTTTGTCGTATTTAGGAGGGTCCAAATCAATGGACTGTGTCATGGCTAATGTCAAGCAAGCGGTAAGTCTGCAACCACCTGATTGAACGTGATACGAGCATTCTGAGCTTGCTCAGATAACTCGATCTTTTTCGCTTGTGCGGCACTAAGATTACTCTCGGCCTGCTCAAGTGCTTGTTGTAGGTTCTCTGGTAACTCGTGAGTTTCCATTTGTGAACCTTGTTCTAACACATAAGCGCGAATTTCTTTCTTCACTGCGGCAAGTTCTGTGTAAGCAACACGCTCAAGTTCTGCGGCTTCTTGTGCTGCATCTCTTTCTTTCTCAAACTGAGCCAACGCCATACCTTCAGCAGACCAAGGGTCCATGTCTGGCAGTTCTTCGATGTTGATCGTTGGCTCGATATACGCATCTTGATGGCGTAGGTCGAGGTTAGTCGCACGAACCGCTGAAATCATCAGCATCACAGAGATAGCAAGCAGTGGTAAGCCACCAACAATCGCCGCCGTTTGTAGCGTACTTAGACCGCCTAAGAACATTAGAATCGTTGGTAAGAACGACAGAGTAAATGCCCAGAACATACGGTTCCAGCGCATTGGTTCTTCGGTCACGTTATTTTGTACAACAGACGCTAGGATGTATGAGATAGAGTCAAATGTTGTTGCCGTGAAAATGATACACAGCATTGTAAATACAGCGATAACCAGCGTGCTCATTGGTAATTGTGCAAGCATCGAGAAGATAGCTTTGGTTGCGCCTTCCGCATTCAAAATGGCAACGACATCTAGCTCACCAGAAAGCTGCAGTGATAGGCCGTAGTTACCTAAGATCATGAAGAACAGGAAACAACCTAGAGAACCAAAGAAGATCGACCCTGACACCATTTGTTTGATGGTTCTGCCGCGAGAGATACGCGCAACAAACAGACCCATACTCGGTGCAAATACTAGCCACCATGCCCAGTAGAAAATCGTCCAGTCTTGTGGGAAGTGAGTGTTTTCGAATGTACCGTAACCACCAAATGGTTCAGCCCACGTTGCCATCACGAAGAAGTTAGACAGTAGACGACCAATTGAGTCTAAGCCTGTTTCTAACATGAAGATTGTTGGACCCGCGATCAGAACGAAAGCCAGTAGACCCATCGCACCCCAGAAGTTGATGTTACTTAGGATCTTGATGCCTTTTTCCAATCCAGCATAAGATGAGTAAGCAAAAATCGCAGTACACACTAAAAGCACCATCACTTGCGTTAGGTTATTTTTAGGTAGACCAAATAGGTGATTTAGACCTTCAGTGATCAGAGGAGCGGCTAAACCTAATGTTGTTGCAGCGCCGCCTAATAGACCGAAAATGAATAGGATATCAACGATTTTTCCTGGTACGCCTTTACAACGGTGTTCACCAAGAACAGGCATTAATGCGCTTGAAATCTTTAGAACAGGTTGTTTACGTACGTAGAAGAAGTAAGCGATAGGAATTGCCGGGATTAGGTAGATAGACCATGCGATTGGTCCCCAGTGGAATAGGCCGTAGGTCGCAGCCCAGCGTACTGCTTCTTCACTGCCAGGTTCTAGTTGGAAAGGCGGTGATTGGTAGTAGTAAGCCCACTCAATACAGCCCCAATACAAGATACTTGCACCGATACCGCCACAAAATAGCATGGCAGCCCATGATGCAGTTTTAAACTCAGGCTCTTCATCAGCTTCGCCCAGTTTAATTTGTCCCATATCACTGAATACTACGTACACCATAAATGCACAGGCTGCGAGACCTAGAGCAAGATACAGGAATCCGAGTTGATCAGTCATGAATGTTTTCGCAACCGCAATCCAGTCTGCGCCCTGTGCAGGGAACAAAATGAGCGGGAAAACTATCGTGAGTAGGAGTGCTATAGCACCAAAAAAGGTTGGCTTATCGATAAGCTCAAAAGTGTTTTTCACGAGTATTATTCCATTAAAATGAGAGCGGAATTATGGAATGAACTCGTTTTTTAGACCTAATCGGGTCTATTGTCGTAACGATAAATCGCTTTTATTCTAGAGAATGCGATAGGTTGGCAAGGCTAAATGAGTGCGAGAAGAATACCGCCTACGGTTGCCGCTGCGGACAGGTATTGCCCCGCTGAATAAGAACCATCATCTTCTTCTTCAATCTTATCTGGGTGATCCATACCCAAGGCACCATGAGCGAATGACTCAACTTTATCGGTAACTGTCGCGTTTTCTGCTTCGACTTTCTTCGCTTCTTTATCAATTTCTTTTAGGACAGATAAGAGTGCTTTGCCTTCATCAGAAAGCCTAACCGTATTTTGCTCAACCTTAAGCGGTGTAGGCTTTTCAGCTTCGTTAGCTGAACTCTTAGCGTTCATCTGCGAAGGCGAATACAGCTGAGTATTACTCGTTCCTACTGGCGTCATATAGCTCTCCTTACCTATCCTTAAATATAGTATCGGCAGAGGTGTGAAAAACTTGTGCAATTAATCATCGATAGTGATGTTTTTTTATTCGCACATTACATTTTCGTCTGCTTGGTTAAATCGTCTATTTACTAAGCAAGTCTTGTGCCGATAAGAATGTTTGATTTTAGATAGAGTTAGGATGAATGACGGGAACGTGATCAAGTTGTGACGATGGGCTAATTATCTAGGATTAGCCCATCGACTCTTTAGCTTAGAAGAGTGGATCAACAGATCCTACTCACACTCTAGGCTAGCGCTACGTTTTGACAGATGCTTGTATGCCTTCATTCGGTTCTCTTTTTTTACAAAGCGAGCCGGCGGCGAAAGCACTTCAAGCTGATAATCACCGCTATCCGATGAGATCGCTTCAACCGGGCTGATGATGGCGATTTTTAAATCAGGGTTACGACGTAGAATTGATGCCGCCGTCCCTAAACCACCCTCGGTGTGGAACTTGCCAGCCACGTGAATCACTTGTTTATCAGGGTTTGATGCTAGGTAATCCACAATCGACTCAGCCATGGTTTCGTCCCAGGTAACCTGAGCGGCAAACTGCTTTTCTGTTTGCTCTGGCGTACCGTGATGCATAGAAGCCATGAACTTTTCTTTGTAAGGGCTATCGCCAGTATCCACTTCGGCAGCAATCCATTGGCGTTGCTCGGTCGATAATTGGTCTAGGTAAGGCAATCCTTTACGGCCAATACACTGCACGAATGGCTTTGGTGCATTTGCCGCAATAACATCGACGTCGTTGGCTTTTGCGAACTCAACTAACGCGCGGTAATCACTTTCGTAATTTGGCCAAGCTGCCGCTTGAGACATGAGAATTTGTTCGCCAATTTCGCCGTTTAAGTATTGGTCAAGTGTGGCTTGGTGCTCTCGAGTGAACTGTTCCATTGAAAGCGCAATGTTTGATGTTGCGTTGCGGCGCGCTTTTAAGAAGTCGGTTTGGAAGCGGTGAATGGCAGAATGCGTGTGCCATTCGCCAATTAGAACCACATCAGCGTCAATCAGCTGCTCGGGTAATGCATCGAGAGAAAGTGTTTCGCCTTGTGGAGAAGCGAACTGGTAGTCATAGAATGTGGAAACGGATTCCGTTTGAGCCACTTTTTGAGAAGTGTCTTTTGCAGGTTGACTAGCACAAGCCGTGAGAAGAGTAGCTAATCCGATAAGAATAATACGTTGCATGAAATGCCTCCTTGAAGAACACGCATACTAAAGGAGGCAAGATAAGATTTCAATGCAAACGATAATCAATATCAATTAAATTTGTTTGCGGTACACTCGCAGCATAAAGTCAGCTTCACAGTTGAATTGCTCTGCCTCGGTGAGTTGTAGTTTAAACTCTTCACTCGCCTTCCAAGCAAACGGCGTCATCTGTAGCAGGTCGAATGCATCTGACCCCGATAGTTCCATCATATAGTTTAGTTGCTCTTGATGCTCAAGCGTAAAACCTTCGATCACTTCTGGATCTTCGTCGTGCAAGCGAACGCCATCATAAATTGCATCACGCAGTTGATACAGGTGTCGGCTAGCTGGTGTCACGGTGATCACCACACCATTATCTTTGATGGTGCGTTGTAACTCTTCAGCCTTGCAAGGCGCGTAAATGCGTAGAATTCCGTCTAAGCTGTTTTCAGCAAAGGGTAGGCGATGGCTTGATGCAACTGAGAAGTCGACAGCAGGGTAGCGTTTAGCGGCGTATTTGATAGCAATCTTAGAAATGTCTAGGCCAAAAGTAGCCCCTTTCTTTTCTTGAAGATTCACAGCAATTTCGTTGGTGTAATAACCTTCGCCACAACCAATATCCAATAGGCTAGGCGTCTCTTCTGGTAGATAGCGAGAACACAACGTCACCACCGCTTGGCGCATTGGGTCATAGTGGTTACCTTCAAGGAAGCGACGACGTGCCTGCATCATCTCTTTGTTGTCACCTGGATCTTTTGAGCGTTTGTGGTGCGCAGGCATCAAATTGACGTAGCCTTCTTTCGCTAGGTCGAACTGATGGTTCTTTTCACACTTAAACGTACGATCGTTTTGAGATAAAGGTTGGTGACACAAAGGGCATTGGTAAGTCATGGAGACCTCTAAAGGAGAATAGACAGCGCAAGTGTAACGAGCTAAAACCAAAAAGTAAAAGAGCGACATAAAGCCGCTCAAAAATCGTTTTTTATAACTGTATTTATACGGTTATTGGGCACTAATCACAGTGATCAGTTGGTGGTTTTCACCCGGCCGGAGTGTTTTACCGGCTTCTAGGCTTGGCGCGTGCAGTGTTGATTCTACGCACATCATAGTTAGGTAACCATCGTCTTGCATGTCGCCCATACTTGCAGCGCCTTCTGCCCACGGGTTCCACAGTACTGCAGAGTTATGACCGTGGTTTTCAACTGTTAGCGTGCGATCCAGCTTCTTGTCAGCAACAAAGATTTGCGCTTCTGGTTGCGTGTAAACGCGGTCAATCGTGTCGGTCAGTACCAGTTCAGATCCACCTTGGCAGTTCTTGCCACCTTGCAGGCTATCAATGTACTCAGCACCCATACCAGTGGTGGTTGTGTTGTGGATATCGCCAACGTTTAGGTAAGTGTGTAGTGCACCAGAGAAAGTCCATGGCTGAGAATCAGTGTTCTTCACGTCCAGCGTTACTTTTAGTTGTTCGCCGATCTCAACATTCAAGCGAGCATCAAACTGATGAGGCCATACTGCTAGCGTCTCTTCGCTTGGCTTCAGACCTAAGCTAACAATCACGCCAGCTTCGCTTTCACGGTGTTCAACCAATTGCCATTCACTTGAACGGGCAAAACCATGTGCTGGTGCTGCAATGCGACCAAACCAAGGCCAACATACTGGAATACCACCACGCAGAGCCGTTTTACCATCGAACTTAGCTTGTTGGCTCATCCAAATTAGGTCTTCTTGACCTTGCGGTTGGAATGACACCACATGGCCGCCAAACAGTGAAATCGCTGCGTTTGCTTTATCGTGGATAACGCGAACCAGTTTTACACCTTCGTGTTCAACGATAGTGACGTTGTCAGAAAGTACCGCCAGTGCAGGTAGAGTAGATAAATCCATTACATGATCCTTCTAAGGAAATTGAATTCAAATGCTGACTAGAGTGATGCTTGTGTTTTCATGAGTAACAAGCAGAGTCAGTATTAGAATTGAATTTTGCGTTTGGGCTATCTTGATGAGCTTAGACAGACGCGGTTTAAAAGATAGCAGGCATTAAAAAGGCGACACTAAGGTCGCCTTTTTCAA
Source organism: Vibrio sp. ZF57 (assembly GCF_001691235.1). NCBI lineage: Bacteria > Pseudomonadati > Pseudomonadota > Gammaproteobacteria > Vibrionales > Vibrionaceae > Vibrio > Vibrio sp. ZF57. The sequence goes on from NZ_MAKD01000108.1 coordinate 38,079, forward strand.
AGTCTGCTCAAAACAGTCTTCGCTAATGCTTATCTAAAGCGATTTCTAAAAAGAAATTACTTAGAGATGTGAGCGATTAGGTCTAGAACTTTGTTTGAGTAACCGATTTCGTTGTCGTACCAAGATACAACTTTAACGAATTTGTCAGTTAGAGCAACACCAGCTTTAGCATCGAATACTGAAGTTTGAACTTCACCGATGAAATCTTGTGATACTACTTGGTCTTCAGTGTAACCAAGAACGCCAGCCATTTCGCCTTCAGAAGCTTCTTTCATTGCAGCACAAATTTCTTCGTAAGATGCAGCTTCTTTTAGGTTAACTGTTAGGTCAACTACAGATACGTTAGCAGTTGGTACACGGAAAGCCATACCAGTTAGAAGGCCGTTTAGTTCTGGAAGAACAACGCCTACAGCTTTAGCAGCACCAGTTGAAGATGGGATGATGTTTTGAGAAGCACCACGGCCACCGCGCCAGTCTTTAGCAGAAGGGCCATCTACAGTTTTTTGAGTTGCTGTAGTAGCGTGAACTGTAGTCATAAGACCAGACTCAATGCCCCACTTATCGTTAAGTACTTTAGCGATAGGTGCAAGACAGTTAGTAGTACAAGAAGCGTTAGAAACGATGTCTTGACCAGCGTAAGATGCTTGGTTAACGCCCATTACGAACATTGGAGTTGCATCTTTAGAAGGACCAGTAAGAACTACTTTCTTAGCGCCAGCAGTGATGTGCTTACGTGCAGTCTCGTCAGTTAGGAAAAGACCAGTTGCTTCAGCAACTACGTCTACGTCGATAGCATCCCACTTAAGGTCTTCTGGGTTACGCTCAGCTGTAACACGTACAGTTTTACCGTTAACGATTAGGTTACCGCCTTCAACTTCAACAGTACCGTTGAAACGGCCGTGAGTTGAGTCGTACTTAAGCATGTATGCCATGTACTCTACGTCGATTAGATCGTTAATACCTACTACTTCGATGTCTGCACGCTCTTGAGCTGCGCGGAATACGAAACGGCCGATACGGCCAAAACCGTTAATACCTACTTTGATAGTCATTGTAGTTGCTCCACAACTTAATTTCTGATTAAAGATAACTGGTAGTAAAATTACAGAATCCAGTATACATCTGCAATAGATAATCCGACTTAACTTGTTTAATGTCAAAAAAAAGCGACGCTTTTCTTAACAATTGGGTGTAAGTGGTTGAAAATTGACCATTGCAAGTGGCTCTGTACCCTTCCAGTTGGGTAAAATACCCCTAAATGATGATTCACTTATGAGTGTATATGTACAATGTTTCCTGGTGAGAAAGTATGTGCTACAAAACGACTCATATGCAAGCCTTTATAGAAAAAAGTAAATATAATAACTGAGAATGTGGAGAGATATTAACGTGATTCAAAAGGGAGGAAATATGATAAAGCCTGATGAATACTGGCGTGAGCGCCTAACGGACGACGAATTTTCAGTGTGTCGTGAGCGTGGTACTGAAGCCCCATATAGCGGCAAGTTACTGCACAACCATAAGACTGGCGTCTATAGCTGCACATGCTGTGAAAGCCCTTTGTTTCTGTCGGATAACAAATATGACTCTGGGTGTGGTTGGCCAAGCTTTGATGCCCCAGTGAATGATGAAGCAGTACGCTATATAGAAGATCTAAGTCACGGAATGAAGCGTGTAGAGATCCGTTGTACCGCCTGTGATAGCCATTTAGGTCACGTTTTTCCAGATGGCCCGAAGACCACAGGTGAACGGTTCTGTGTTAATTCAGTGTCGTTAATTTTCAACAAAAATGACGAAAGTACGAAATAACTTGTAACTATTGTCTAATCCTTACAGGTCGCATTTGTCGATTTAGGAATGCTGAAACGCCCAAGATTTCAGATTTAACTCTAGTACAAATAAAAACAGCTACCAAAAAGGTAGCTGTTTTTATTTGAAAGCAGGTGAGTAACAAGCTTAAGTAAGAACACTATAAATGAAGCGATCAGTAACTCGGGACGATTGAAGGGCTGTAAATTCCATCCTCAATCGCTTCGACGATGTTATCTGCGTCTTTATTTAGCTTCTTATAGGTTGCCTTGTCGAAATGGTACAACACCGTGAGCTCGGCTTCAGAAGCAATCGGCACGTCAAAGTCTTTGGCAACCATTGCCCAAACGTACGCTTTTTCCATATGTCCCAGGCTGTGGTTGATACTGGCCATCGACTTGAAGATTTCAGTGTTGGCTACCGAGCCATTAGAAAGCGTTAGCGCATTATTGAGTAGCTTAAGTGTCTTTATATGATTGCGGGTGGTATAGAAGGTTGCCAAGGCATATTGCATCTCAGCTGTGTTTAACGCTTCAGAGCCTTCTAGTTGTAGGAAACTGCGTCTGGCATTGGTGTCCCCAGTTTGCGACCACAAGAAGTAAAGCGTTTCCGGTGTATCAGATTTCGATAGCTCATCAACAATGCGCTCAGACTCTTCGATACTGTGCATTAAAGAGGTAAAGCGACGCTCTTGCAGCTTAGATTGATCGATCGTTTCGATCTGTGCCGCGAGCTCTAGGCACTTTTTGTAGGCAGTGACTAATTCGAATTCTTTAATTTTGTTGATTTCGGTGGGTTGCTTCTGAACTTCAAATCGATGCCAGATGAGGTCGGTACGTGCGACACGACATTGCCCATCGTTCATGTTCAATTGTTCACACTGAAGACCCGGATTGCTTTGGCACAGTTGATCGGTATTTTTGTTCCCTTCAAGACACCCAACCAGAGTGAAAGGCAATAGGCTAATCGCCAACCATTTCATAATTTTCATATTCCTTCACTTGTGATCAGATGCACTTATTATTGGTCAGGTTCTTGACTCAATTCTGTTACGGGTTATTTTCTGGTGAAAATTGTTAAAACTAAGGCTTTACCATGGATGCAGAACAACTTCTTAGCGCAATGACACCCGAGGTCTACGAACGTTTAACCTACGCAGTTGAAACGGGTAAATGGCCAGAAGGTACGGCGCTCTCAAAAGAACAGCGCGACTCGTGTATGCAAGCGGTTATGTTATACCAATCTAAACATAACTCTGAAGCTCAACATATGACAATTGCAGCTGGTGGTGAGATTAGCTTTAAATCTAAGTCTGAACTAAAGAAACAGTTTAAGTCAGATCAAGAAGACATTGTTAGGGTTAACCCGAATCATTAAGCTTAAATTACAACAAAGGGGTGGCAATGTGCCACCCCTTTTAGTTTAACTCGTTTATTTATAAGCAATAAAACGATTTAGTTCACGTTAAGCCGCCGTTACTTTCATAGAATAACTGGCTTTAACGTGAATCCTTGAACAGGTTATAAGCTCATCTCACCGCGCAATACTTGTTGCATCTGAGCCTTCACTTCTTCGTAGCCTAGGTTTTGGCTTAATAGATAATGCAATTTCGCCAGTGCCGCTTCTGGTGTCATATCGTAACCACTCACCACGCCCGCTTCTGCTAGTGCACAACCTGTCGCGTAACCACCCATGTTGACTTTACCAGCCAAACATTGAGTTAGGTTCACCACAATAACACCGCGCTCTGAGGCATCTTTCAGGTGCTGAAGCAGTTCTGGGTTTTGTGGTGCGTTACCCACACCGAAAGTAAGCAGAATCATCGCGTTAACAGGTTGTAATAGCGTGTTACGGATAACTTCGTGTGAGATGCCTGGGTACATTGTGATTACGCCGATAGGTTGCGGAGTAATGTTATGAACCTTGAAAGCACCTTTAGGTTGTTCGTTTACCTTTACGTTATTGCTAAGTTGGATATTGATACCCGCTTCTAGCAATGGATTCAGGTTTGGAGAGGTAAACGCATTGAAGCCATCTGCGTGTGATTTTGTGCTGCGATTACCACGCATCAACTTGTTGTTGAAGAACAGTGTCACTTCGTTGATTGGGTAGTTTGCTGCAATGTGTAGCGCATTCAGCAGGTTTGCTTGTCCGTCTGAACGAAGCTCTGCTAATGGGATCTGAGAGCCCGTAACAATCACAGGTTTGCCGAGGTTTTCAAGCATGAAAGACAGTGCAGAGGCAGTGTAAGCCATAGTGTCTGTGCCATGCAGGATAACGAAACCATCGTACTTATCGTAGTTCGCGCGAATGTCATCAGCGATAGTTTGCCAATCAAGTGGCGTCATATCTGAAGAGTCCATTAATGGAGAGTATTCGTGAATGGTGTACTCAGGCATCTCTGGGCGATGGAATTCAGGCATGCCAGCTAGCTGCTTATCCATGAAACCTGCGACTGGAACATAGCCGTGGTCAATAGACTTCTGCATGCCAATTGTGCCGCCGGTGTACGCGATATAGATGTGTTTTCTTTCCATGGCGATTAATACTTAGTGTGATGTAGGGAACAGGGGGGCGATTATAGCGAATTATCATGCAATAAAAAGAGGCACCTCACACAGAGGTACCCCTTAGTCATTGAGTTATTGGCTCAACTTATTGAACTTGGCAATTTAAGCAGAAAGCGTATCGGCCTTGTGGGTCGTTAAAGCTGCCTAACAGCTGGCTATCTTGAGCTAACTGCTGAGTAACAGGCTGTAAACTGCTTGGTATCATCGATTGAATATCTAGGCCTATCGACATCTGAACTTGGTTCATAAATTCTTGAATAAATTGTTCAGTGGCCGAAAGTGGCTCTTCTACCCAGTAGATGTTGTAGCTTTCAAGCTCTGCAAGTGAAGCCGCAGCTGCAACCGCATCATCGAAATCACCAATCTCATCGACTAAGCCCTTCTGAATCGCATCTTGACCTGTCCAAACTCGACCTTGAGCAATCTTGTCGACAGCATCGACTTCCAGACCGCGATTTTCTCCAACTAGGCTGATGAATCGGCGGTATCCGTTTTCAATGCCCATTTGGAACGCGTCTTTCGCGCCATCGCTAAGCCCAGTTGTAATACCAAGACCTGAGAAAGGTGAGGTACCAACGCCATCTGTGTAGACACCAATATCATTCAGCCCTTTTTCGAAGGTGGTGATAACACTGAAGATACCAATCGAACCCGTTAGTGTGGTTGGTTGAGCTAAGATCTTATCCGCACCCATCGAGATCCAGTAACCACCCGAAGCAGCAAGGCTCGACATCGACACAACAACCGGTTTACCCGCTTGCTTGATCGCTTCTATTTCATTACGGATAACTTCAGATGCAAAGGCACTGCCACCTGGGCTATCGACACGAAGTACAACCGCTTTCACTTTGTCGTCGTTACGTGCTTGGCGAAGTAGGGCTGCAGTGGTATCTCCGCCAACGGTGCCACGTGGTTGCTTGCCATCCATAATAGCGCCGCTGGCAACAATCACAGCGACGTCGTGTGATTCACTGGTCATGTCTGGAAGCATGGTTGTACGGTATTCGTAGTAACCAAACGCGTTGTAGCTGTCTTGGCCGTCACTGCCGAAAACATCGGCAAGCTCTAGTCGAACTTGCTGGCGTGTCGCTAGCTCATCCACTAAGCCAAGTTTCTCGGCCAGTTTTGCAATGTCACCGTCCACAGACTCAAGTTCTTTCAAGAAGGTGTCCATGCTTGGGTTCAGTGTCTTAGCGTCTATTTGACGGTTGTTGCTGACGTCATCAACGTACGCACCCCATAGTTGGCTTAACCAACGAAAAGCGGACTCTTTCGCTGCGTCTGACATGTCATCACGAATGAAAGGCTCAATAGCTGACTTATAAGTGCCCACACGGAACACGTGCGTGTTTACGTCTAGTTTCTCTAACAACGTTTTGTAGTAAAGCGAGTAAGCGCTATAGCCTTTAAGAAGAACCCCACCATCTGGTGATAGGAAGACCTTAGTTGCGTAGCTGGCTAGGTAGTATTGGCTTTGGTTGTAAAAGTCACCCACCGCATAAATCGGTTTGCCTGTTGCTTTGAACTCATTCAATGCTTTAGCAATGTAGCGCAGCTTGGTCAGGTTGGTTTCTGGCAGCTCTTTGAGTGCTAAAACGATACCAGTAACCTTGTCATCGTCTTTTGCGTAGCGAATCGTTTCAACGATATCAAACAGGATGTTCTCTTTTGGAAGGTCTTTGCCAAGCAGTGAACCTGTGACCGAATCCATCGGATTGATATAGCGGCTTTGTTCCACAATAGGGCCAGACAGGTTAAGCACTAAAGCCGAATCCTGAGGAACCGTCGGTTGAGCCGTATCTGAATGGAAGTACACAAAGTAGATGATGGCGATACTGAGTAAAAAGACTAGGTTAACCAGCGCAAGACGTACAAACGTAATGAGCTTCCAAATCCCTTTAAAGAACATGCCTATAAATTTGAATATTTTTTTCATTCTGTCTCCGCAGTGAGATCACGTCGCTTTAACAAGCCGTAGTACCATTAATCTCAATAATATGAACTGCTTAGTATCCTACGATAATTCCCAAGCTCAAACTACACCAAGAATTGTTAATCGATATATATTCTCATTAAGTGTAGTCAAATTAAGGGCTTCTGAACGATTAATACGTGCAGCATTATGATCGGTGTTACAAAAATGTAAACGGTTGTTTGAACTTTTGGTGATTGAACTATACTGTGGTCAGACCACAAGGATAAAATAATAGAAGTGATGTCTGCCATGTACCCACATTTACTTGAACCACTCGATCTTGGATTTACCCAGTTACGTAACCGTGTATTGATGGGATCAATGCATACAGGTTTAGAAGAAAATAAAGAAGGTCTCCACAAACTCGCCGCGTTTTATGAAGAGCGAGCAAAAGGAGGCGTTGGCCTTATTGTTACTGGTGGTTTCTCTCCTAATTTACGTGGCAGATTAACCCCATTCAGTGCTGAATTCAGTAAAGTAAAGCACGCTAAAGCGCACCAAGTTGTTACCGAAGCCGTCCACAAGCACGGCGGTAAAATTGCGCTTCAATTGTTGCATGCAGGTCGTTATGCGATGCACCCATTTGCGCAAAGTGCGTCTGGCATTAAAGCGCCTATCGCTAAGTTCGCTCCAAGTGAGATGAGCCCTCGTCAGATTAAAAAGACCATTGGTGCCTTTGCCAACAGTGCCGAACTCGCCCAAGTCGCGGGTTACGACGGCATTGAGATTATGGGATCTGAAGGTTACTTGATTAACCAATTCATCTGTAAACGTACCAATATGCGTTACGACGAATGGGGCGGTTCTTATGAGAAGCGCATGCGTTTCCCGCTGGAGATTGTTAAATCGATTCGCGAAGCAGTGGGTGACGACTTCATTATTATTTTCCGACTGTCGATGCTGGATTTGGTTGAGCAAGGCAGCACCTTTGAAGATGTTGTTCTATTGGCTCAAAAGCTGGAAGAAGCAGGCGTGACTATTATCAATACCGGCATCGGTTGGCATGAAGCGCGTGTTCCGACTATCGCGACACAAGTACCACGTGGTGCATTCTCTTGGGTGACGGAAAAAGTGAAACCATACGTGTCGATCCCAGTGGTGACATGTAACCGAATTAATACGCCAGAAGAGGCCGAACGTATTCTTAGCTCTGGGCAGGCTGATATGGTGTCTATGGCGCGTCCATTCTTGGCAGACCCGGATTTTGTTAATAAAGCAGCTCAAGACCAAGCTCAGTTCATCAATACCTGTATCGGTTGTAACCAAGCTTGCCTTGATAACGTGTTTAAAGGTAAACGTGCGAGCTGTTTGGTGAACCCACGCGCTTGTTACGAGACTGAAATTGTTGTTCAGCCAGCGCAAGCGACTAAGACCATTGCGGTTGTCGGCGCAGGCCCAGCCGGTTTAGCCTGTGCAACGACTTTAGCTCAGCGTGGGCATAAGGTTGACTTGATTGAGAAAAATGACCGTATCGGCGGTCAGTTTAGATTGGCAATGCAGATTCCGGGTAAAGAAGAATTCAGAGAAACGATTCGCTACTTTGCTAACCAAATCGACGCATCAGGCGTGAACCTGAAACTGGATACTGAGGCAACGTTTGAGATGTTGTTGAAGTACGATGAAGTCGTGATGGCGGCTGGCGTAGAGCCAAGAAAGCTCGATATTGAGGGCATTGACCAAGAAAACGTGGTCGATTACCAAACCTTGATTCGCGAAAAGACACCAGTAGGCGAAAAGGTCGCGATTGTTGGTGCTGGTGGTATCGGTGTCGATGTGGCAACCATGCTCACCGAGCCGGCGTCACACAGCCTAGATGATTGGCTGCATGAGTGGGGCATCGATAAGAACATGGAACACCCAGGTGGTTTGTATCCTTACCCGGATTCATTCAGCGACAAAACGGTTTGGGTGATGCAGCGTAAAGCGGGGCGCGTTGGTAAAGGTCCGGGCAAAACAACGGGCTGGATTCACAAACGCACGCTAGAGAAACGAGGTGTGAATCTACTGGGCGGTGTAAGCTACAACAAGATTGATGACCAAGGTCTGCATATCAGTATTGGCAAGAAAGAACAGGTCCTCGATGCCGATTCCGTTATCGTGTGTGCAGGTCAGGTGTCAGTTCGTCCATTTGAAGATATGTGGCAAGAGTTTGGTGGCAAACTGCACGTGATAGGCGGTGCTGATTATGCCGGTGAGCTGGATGCAGTACGTGCTATCCGTCAAGGTGTTGAGTTAGCTATTAAGTTATAGAATCATCTATCAAACTGTAATCTTATCGGTAGATATTGTTACTTAATTTGCTGAGCTAGATTTTGAACAAGGCTCCTAAGTCATAGATTTAGGAGCCTTTATTGTTTCTAATCTAGCCCAAATTGACAGCCGTTGAGATTTATTATCGTTTGTATTCTGTGCTAAAGTTCAAGTATACAAATAATAAAGAAATAGTAAGGACTTCAAATGGATGCTTTGGATCTATTGCTCAACAGACGCTCAATCGCAAAACTCTCTGATCCGGCACCTGAAGGTGTGGCGTTAGAAAACATCATCAAAGCAGGGCTGCGTGCTCCAGACCACGGTGCACTAACACCATGGCGCTTTGTTATCGCGCAAGGTTCAGGCCTACAAAAGCTTTCAGACATCTTGGTGCGCGCCGCTGAAGCGGATGACAGCGAAGAAGCGGTTATCGAGAAAGTAAAAAAAGCGCCGTTCCGAGCTCCGATGGTGATTACTGTGATTGCCAAAGTAACTGAGCACGAGAAAGTGCCTGCTATCGAACAACATCTGTCTGCGGGTTGTGCTGCACAGGCGATGCAAATGGCCGCAGTCGCACAAGGTTTCCAAGGCTTTTGGCGCTCAGGTAAATGGATGTTCCACCCAGAAGTACACCAAGCATTTGGCCTAGAAGGCGACGATGAAATTGTTGGCTTCCTATACCTAGGCACTCCAGGCTGTACACCAATGAAAGTGCCAGAGCGCGACTTCTCTAAGTTCGTTGAGTTTTTATAAAGAAAGCTGAAGCTTGAATAGTGGAATGCTAACTGTATAAACAACCAGTTTTTCTTGATTTATTAGAGCCACATTAGATAATGTGGCCCTAATTGTTTGTAGCATCTGGAAAAACATGTCTCGTCTTATCATTGCTGAAAAACCAAGCCTCGGCCGCGCGATTGCCGCCGCACTACCGAATCCACAGAAGAAAGACCAAGGGTTTATCAAATGTGGCAATGGGGATGTGGTGACTTGGTGTATTGGACACTTATTGGAGCAGGTTGAGCCGGACGCTTATGACGACCGTTATAAGAAGTGGAACTTAGCCGATCTTCCTATCGTGCCAGAGCAATGGCAACTAAGACCTCGTAAGACGTCAAGCAAACAGCTCACAGTGATCCGAAAGCTATTGAAGGACGCGACCCAAATTGTCCATGCGGGTGACCCGGATAGAGAAGGGCAACTGCTAGTTGATGAAGTGATCGACTACTGCAAGGTATCCAAGGCCAAGAAAGAGTCGATGGACAGGCTGCTGATCAGCGATTTGAACTTACCAGCCGTGAAGCGTGCGCTCTCTCAAATGCGCAGTAACCGAGACTTTATTCCGCTTTCTATTTCCGCATTAGCGCGCTCTAGAGCCGATTGGCTGTATGGCATGAACATGACTCGTGCTTATACCTTACTCGGTCAAAAGGCTGGCTACCAAGGTGTGTTGTCGGTCGGGCGAGTACAAACGCCTGTACTTGGTTTGGTGGTAAGGCGCGATGAAGAGATCGAAAACTTTATTCCGAAAGATTACTTCACTTTGCACGCTTTGATCCCTTATCAAAATCACGGCCAGAGCTTTGATATTCGTGCGCGTTGGAAGCCAAGCGAAGCATGTAAACCATGGCAAGATGAAGAAGGGCGCGTGCTCAATCGAAAGCTGGTTGAGAATGTGGCTAACCGAATTGCGAATCAACCCGCGACGGTGACGGAATCAGAGCAAAAGCAAAGTAAACAAGCTGCGCCACTGCCTTACTCGCTGTCAGCCTTGCAGATTGATGCGTCTAAGCGTTTTGGTATGAGTGCTCAACAGGTGTTAGATACGTGTCAGTCATTGTACGAGAAACACAAACTCATCACTTACCCACGTTCTGATAGCCGCTATCTACCTAAAGAGCACTACTCGCAGCGAGAATCGATCGTTGATGCTATCGCTAACAATGCGAAAGAGCTGCAAAGTGGCGCTCAAGGTGCGGACCTTTCTCTTAAATCAAAAGCATGGAACGACAGTAAGGTCGATGCTCACCACGCGATTATTCCTACTCCGAAGAAGTCATCGGTGAACGGCCTGTCTGCCAACGAGATGAAAATCTATCAGCAAATCGCTCGTCAGTATCTAATGCAGTTTTACCCACCTGCGGTTTTTGCTGATGCTAAGCTGGTCTTTGATATCGCTGGTGGCGTGTTCATCGCAAAAGGGCGTCAGCTTATCAACCCGGGTTGGAAGGTGTTGATGGGTAAAACGGATACCGAAGAAAAAGGGGATGGCACGGATACGGTTCCTCCATTGGATAAAGGTACGGTGTTGACGTGCCGTGAAGGCGTGATTGGTGATAAGAAAACTGAGCCACCAAAACACTTCACGGAAGCGACATTGCTTCAAGCGATGACAGGTATCGCGCGTTTTGTTGCGAACAAAGATCTCAAAGCCATTTTGAAAGAAACCGATGGCCTTGGCACAGAAGCAACCCGTGCGGGTATTCTAGATACTCTATTCAAAAGGCAGCTGCTAACGCGCCAAGGTAAGAGTATTCACAGTAGCCCTGCGGGCAGAGGCTTGATTCATGCCTTACCTGAGGATTCTACCTTCCCAGACATGACGGCACATTGGGAGCACCAGCTGCAAGGCATGGCTGAACGAAACCAAGCGTATCAGCCTTTCATGCAAGCGTTAGAAAGCAAGATTGATGGTTTAATGGGTAAAGTAAAAACGGGAGAAGTTCCTGAATCACTCCGCCACCTTCCTAAAGTCGAGAGACCTGCCTTCAAACGCCGTAAAGGCGGTGGGGCGAAGAAGTCTTACGCCAAGACAGGTACGTATGCTAAGAAAGGTACTTCCGCTAAAAAGAGCACTAAAAGCTAAGACTTATTGAGGTTAGGATTAGCGACCGACTTTACGGCCACAACGTTTAAACAGTTGCTGCCAATAGTCAACATGGCGACGAGTGGATGATCGAAAGGCTTGATGTGCATCTTGGATGGGAAAGTAATAACTGTGCAGTTCAGGTTGCGCGTCAAACATTCCTAGTTGCGGGGCTATGTGCTGATAGTAGCCATCCAGTTGCGCCATGTAAGGCTGAACCTTACCTATGTATTGTTGCTCGAACACATTGTTGAGATAGCGGAACTTAGTGGTGTCTCGTTGTTTACCACAGATGATCTTGTCATCAAAAGTTGTCAGCTGTTTGGTGATGGTATCAAGCTCAACTGACGCCCGAGCGAGCGAGTAGTATAAATCCCCAAGGGTCGAACTCTTCTCTAATACTTCTTGAACCTCAGTGGTTTTGCCGGAAACGAGCGATGTGTTTAACGCTTGATTGATGTGTTCTAACGCATCACTGGTTTGTCGTACCTGATCGCCTATATCAGCGCGTAACCACTGACTACCCCGCATTTGTGACTGCATAGCATCGCTGGCATAGATGAGATTCCATTGATGCAGTGGAAACTGTGCGAGTTTCTGTTGCTCAATTTCTCTTAGTAATTCTACGATCTCTGGGTCTAATTCATTACTGGATAAACATTTGCCCACGCCTTCAAGTAGCGCGACTTGATAATCGTAATTACGAAACTCATCCGCGACCTTGCCCAGAACCGAATTTCTTTCTGCAATCAGATTGAACAATCCACACTGACGAAGCTGGTAGCTGTCGATGAGGCCGATAGAGAGTGAGGGCACGTCAAGCAGCAGTTCTCGTTTTCTCGGTAGGCTTTCAAATTCCCATTCCTCTATTATCTCGTCAGCATCTTGTACTCTGGCTATCTTTGTTTGATAGTCATCGAACAAGTCGCCGGGGCCATCACTGAAACAGCCAGCTAGCATCACTGTTAGACAAAACAGCGTTGAGTGCTTAACTAGGTTTGAGAGATGCCCTGCATTCATCTGTGGATTACCAGTCAATTTCGCTGCCATCGAAATTGAAGAAGTGACCACTCACTTCGGTATTCGCTGACTCGATGACTTCAATCAGGCCGGAAGCTGAAGTGTCGGTGTCGATCAGAGCATTAGGGCCACCCATTTCAGTCTGCACCCAACCTGGATGCAGTGCTAACACCGTAAAGCCATCATCGGTTAAGTCGTTGCTTAGGCTCTTCACCACGGAGTTTAGAGCGGCTTTAGAGGAGCGATAGATGTAACCGCCGCCTGAGGTGTTCTCTGACATACTGCCGACTCTAGAGGATAAACAAGCGACCTTTTTGATATCGCTGTCTTTGAGTAAAGGCAATAGCGTTTCGACAAGCTTTAGTGGAGCGATGGTGTTGACTTCGAATACACGACGCCACTCTTCAACATCGGTATTACCCAGCCCGTAGCCTTTAGGGCCATAGTAGCCAGCGTTGTTGATCAAGATATCAATCGACTCTATTTGCGAAGGGAGTTGGCTTACTGCTTGGTAATCGGTTATCTCTAATTGAATACAGGTAAGGTTGGTGTTGTGGTCTGCGAGTGAGAGCAGTTCTTTTGCTGAATTGTCATCACGATAAGTCGCGTACACCTTGTGATTACTTTCCAAGTATTGTCGAGTCAGGCTTAAGCCAATGCCGCGGTTCGCTCCAGTAATAAAAATAACGCTCATGGTGATTCCTTTTCAGTTCAATTAGTTAAGTTTGATGGCTTAACACGAGAAAATCAACGCTCCACCAACTGGCTATTAGCATTCCTACAAAAATCATTACTGCTGCCGCTGAGCCGAAGATCACCCCAAAGATGAGTATTACGTTTTTCATTATGGTCTCTACTTTATAATTAATAACAATGATAACCATTATCATTAATTAAGGTTGTCGCCAAGTTTGAGGCTGTTATGATTTTGAGAAAGATACGCAATTAGCCTGATTATGATTCCTTTAATTTACCACCCAATCTATTCGCAGTTACCTTTACCAGAAGGTCACCGTTACCCGATTAACAAATATCAGTTGTTACACAGTGCCGTTGAAGCATTAATGGATAGAGATCCTCTATGGAAGAGTCAGTTTGAAATGTTCCAACCAACGCCAGTTTCGGTTGAACAGGTAAAACAGGTTCACGATAGTGAGTATGTGGATTTGCTTGTTTCTGGTAATTTGCCCGCAGCAAAGATGAGACGTATCGGTTTCCCCTGGAGTGAACAACTTATTGAGAGAACACTCTACTCAAGTGGTGGAACCTGCTTGGCCGCTGAAATGGCAATAGAGAGTGGTTTAGCGATTCATTTGAGTGGTGGTTATCATCACGCGCATCATGATTTTGGCAGTGGCTTTTGTTTGTTGAACGATTTGGTTTTAGCGGCAAAACACGCGCTGACCTTTGAACATATCGATAAAGTACTGATCGTCGACAGCGATGTTCATCATGGCGATGGCACAGCAACTCTTTGCCAAGAGAATGACGACATCATTACTTTGTCGTTCCACTGCGACAAAAACTTCCCTGCACGAAAACCGCTATCTGATTTAGATGTGCCGTTAAGTCGTGAAACAGAGGATGAAGAGTTCTTACGTTGTTTTGAACAAGTCACTAAGTTAGCGATTGCTCACCATCAACCTGATCTGATTATTTATGATGCGGGGATCGATATCCATCAAGACGATGAATTGGGTTACTTGAATGTTTCGACAAAAGGGATATTTGAACGCGACTGTTTCATGATTGAGTTAGCGAAATCAGAGTCTATTCCGATGGCCTGCGTAGTCGGTGGCGGATATCGAACTCAACATCAAGATTTGGTGCCGATTCACATGCAGCTGTTAAAAGCGGCTTATCATGTTTACGGTTAACCTCTCAAATTAGCGCCTGATAGCTCATTGAAATGATGGTGTGAAATAAGCGTATCTTGCACCATAAAAGACACGGTTGCACCATTGTGATTCATATAAAGTGCTTTTTTATTAATTAGTTACGTATTTGTGTGATTAATTGTGGTCTGTAAATTGCTTGACCCATGTGTCTATAAAAACACAAGGGATAAAAATGAACCTGACGGACAAGGAACGTAGTTGGCTTAATTGGTTTGGCGCAACAGGAAAACTGGCTATGCGCAGAGCTTGTTTCCTCAATCGAAGTAGGACGGAAGAGCTTGAACAAGCTTTTGAAAGTATTGCTCACACGCGAGTTCAACTTCTGCATAACTGGGTCAAGAATCAATGGGATTTTTTAGAAGACTCTGCGGTTTATTTAGCAAGTCGAACGGAAGAACAAGCTCAGGGGACGTTAGCTAGCCTTCTTAAACGCAGTACGGATTTTTCTGAGTTGGCGATCGTCGATGCTAAGGGGATAGCACAAGCATCGAGTTATCATGAGCATGTAGGGGTTAACCTTGGAGACAAGAAGGCTTTAGTTGAAGGGGCTTCAAAGCGTTATCTGCATGGGCCGTATATGGATCAGCGCACGTTGAACGTAGGGGCTTCGAGTTCATCGTTTCATGACCAAGTAACGCTGATGTTTTATGTCCCCTTTTCTCGGGATGAAGGGGCGCCGCAATTCCTATGTGGTCGTGTTCCAAATGATGTTATTGGTGACATTATTCAAAGAGAAGCGGGGCATATTTATAGCGAGTCGGGTGATAACTATATCTTTATGGTCGACTCCATTCATGATCCTCATACTCAGCCGGGTGTTGCGCTCTCTCGTTCTCGCTTTGAAGATAATACCTTTTCACACGGCGAGAACTTAAAGCAAGGGATTCATACTGATTGGGGAACGGTTAAGATCCAGCACCACACCGAATTTGAGATTCGCTTTACAGACCCAGCCACTAATCAGCTTCACCCAGGCGTAAGAGAAACCATTAAAAATGGCAATAACTTGTTTATTGGTTATCCGGGGTATTCTGACTATCGCCACATACCCGTTATTGGCAAAGGTATCACTTTTCAATTGGATGGTTCACCAGATACCTTTGGCATGATGTGTGAGTCCGATTTAGAAGAGGTCTACAGAGACCGAAGTCTAAGTTATACCTTATCTAAGCACTTTATCAGCTGCATGCTACTGCCTCTATTTGTTCCATTACTGTTTGCCAACCTTTATACACTCACACCTTTTATGCAGAGTGGCATTATGTTCGCTTGCGCGTTGCTTTCATTGGGCTTATTCCGTTTAGTTAGCGCCAAACCACTAGCGAAGAAGATTCATGAAATGACCGGGGTAATGCAGACCTTAGCTGAAGGTGATGGCAACTTAAGTCGGAGACTTGATCCCACCACATTCAGTCATAATGAACTTGGCAACTTAGGGCGCTGGACTAACAGTTTTATCGACAATTTAGATAACACGGTGAGTGAGTTGATCCATGCGAGTCACGAAGTTAGAGAGGTTTCGGAATCGATGTTTCGTCGCAGTGTCGTGATGAAGCAAACCAGTGATGATGCATCACAAGCGTTAAGCAATATGCTTCAGTTGAGTCAGTATCAACAGAGCGAAATTACTCATGCGAGTGTCTCAGCAACGCAAATGGACACGGTGATGAAACAAGCCGTCCTGAGCGCAGAGAAGGAGTACAATCAGTCCGTCGAAGGCATGGAGATTGTTCGCAATATCGTAGAAAGCTCGGCGCATAGCGTGAATGAGGTGAATAATGAAATGACTAAGGTGTCTGACATTATAGATATCATTACTGACATTACCGCGCAGACTAACCTTTTGGCCTTGAATGCGGCCATTGAGTCGGCAAGAGCAGGTGAACACGGGAGAGGGTTCTCTGTCGTCGCTTCTGAAGTAAGAACTCTGGCTGACCGAACTTCACAAGCTGCTAACCATATTAGTGACCTAATGAAAGAGCTGCATAGTAAGTCTCGCAGTGCTGTTGAGTCCATGGAGCGAGGTGTCGAGAATGTGAGTAAAGGAAACTTAACAGTCGACTCAAATGCTCGCAGTGAGCAAATTCAATCAGCGGTGAGTGACCTCTTTACCACGATGTCTAACTTAGATGAAAACAGTCAGAAAAATGGACAAACGGCAGATAAAGCCCAACGTTCAATATCTGACTTACAACTGTCTACTAAGCAACTCGCACGTCGAGTGTCCTTGATGGGCAATGCATTGAGCCGTTTAGACCAATTGATTGGGCGTTTTGAAGTGAGCCGAAAGGTGGCGTAGTGGAAAATACGTAAGTTCTTTACGCAAACGCCAGATACAAAAAAGCCGCTGATTTCTCAGCGGCTTTCTTTAATGTGGTGGAGGGATAGGGATTTGAACCCTAGAACCGCTATTAACGGTTGCCGGTTTTCAAGACCGGTGCTTTCGACCACTCAGCCATCCCTCCAATGGCGCGTATAATATAAGGGTGGCTTTCGCTTGTAAATACCCTTATTAACTGACTGCCTTTTTTATGAACGCTTTTTGGTGTTTTTGTTCTGAATGATTATTTATTGTTCGGTTTATTAAGAAGCCGACAAAATCTAATATTCAATAAGCCAAGTATTCCCAACTTTTGTTATACGTGAAGTGTTTCTGTGCTATTAAAAAAGAAAGTATCTAATTGGCTTGCAGGTAAAGTTATGAGGGGAGTGGCTTAGGCGCATGAACTTTTAGTTTAGAACGGTGAGATCGGAATTTAAAACTAGGTATAAAGTGAATGGGTTTGAAACTGGGACTGTAGAGAGTTTTGTTAGATGAGCTTTATATTTTAAAAAGCTTCAGATGCAAAAAAGCCGCTGATTTCTCAGCGGCTTTCTTTAAAGTGGTGGAGGGATAGGGATTTGAACCCTAGAACCGCTATTAACGGTTGCCGGTTTTCAAGACCGGTGCTTTCGACCACTCAGCCATCCCTCCAGTGGCGTGAATAATATAAGGGGTGGAGGATCTTGTAAACCCTTAATTTTCATAATTTTGTTTTGTTGCTTGTTTTCTAATCATTCACGGCAATAAAAAAGGGAAGCCATTGGCTTCCCTTTGCTGTTTGCTGATTATTTAGTCATTTTTTGTGTAGAAACGCTGTAGCTCTGTCAGGCCTTGCATCAACACAGGTAAGCGAGGGCTTACGTTTTTCAGGCGCTTGTAATTTTGGTCGTACAATTTGTAGTTACCAAATTTATCCAACACCGTTGTTTGCTGGTCAGTAACAAGAGCAAGTTCACGAGAGTCGCCCGCGAGAATCCACTTTCTGTTACGTTCATTAAACAGGCTGCGACCACTACTGAAATCTGTTGGGTTCGAAGATACACCCAATAGCTCTTGCATCAGTGTTACTGACACGTCTAGATGACTAGAACGGTGGGTGTATTCAGAAGCAGACTTGCCAGGCCAGCTGATAAACAGTGGTACTTGTAACTGATAACGACTGTAGTTGGAGTTTGCACCCCAGCTGTTGGTTTTGGTTTCGTTAAACTCAGTACCGTGGTTAGAGGTAATGATAACCACCGTGTTATCGGCAAGCTCTAAGCGTTCCAGTTCAGCGTAGATAGTTGCTAGCTGAGCATCGGCCGCTGTCGCCGACTTTTGATAGTCTGCTGCAAAACGCTCTGCTGTCGTTAGCGTAGAGTCCGACTCTGAACTTGAATCGTAGCTGGCGAAGTTATCCAGTGTGGTTAATTCAATAAAGTTAAACCAAGGGCGTTTAGCTTGCGGTGATTGAATCCAGTTAGACCAAGCTTTTATGGCACTCTGGTCATCATAAGTTGCTTGCTCTGGCATCACATCACGGCCTCGGAAGATGATATCCGAGTACAGTGCATCACTAAAGTTGTCGCCACTGAAAGCAGAGAACTTGTAATCGTGATTCTCTAAAACATCGAGCAATACTGCGCTTGACCCCTGAGCTTCAATGCTGCTTGCGTAGCTGCTCGGTAGGCCGTAGAACAAGCCAAAAATACCAAACATATCGTTACTTGAACTGTAGTGGTTGGTGAAGTTGATCGACTGTTGTGCGTAGGCATAGCTGTTTGGCATCGCTGTCGCATTAAGAGCGTCAGAGCGAAGGTTGTTCACACTCACCATCAGGATATTAAGATCATCACTGCGGCGGTTGTATTGAATTTTTTCTAGCGGGTAGCTAACTAGGTTTACATTCTCTTTGTTCGCTTCTAAACGCTCAAGGTACTCTTCACGGTCTAATAGGCCATGTTTTTCCATAAAGCTTTTCGCTGTCATTGGGTAAGACAGTGGGAAGTTCGCTTTCTGGCTAGTAATTGGGTTATAGAAGTACGCATCAGCCCACATGTAGGTCAAGTGGCTGCTGATGAAACACAAGAAGAAGACGGCAGTAATCGGACGGCCAATGTGTTTATGAGACAGTTTACGCTGCTTACGCCAAACCCACTCAGATAGACCGAGTTGCAGCAAGAAGATAAGCGGCATAACAATGAAGAGGTGCTGCAAATCAGACGTGAATGCAGATTCCTCTCCACTGAATAAAACCTCCCACACGACAGGCGTCAGGTGAAGGTTTATATTTTGATACGTTTGGGTATCAATCAGTAGGACAGTTAAACCTATGGTCGCGAAGATAACGGCAACCAAACGTAATAACTTCCTCGACGGAAGAATAAAAGTGAGCGGGAACAGCACTAATAGATAGAGCGCGAACACTAAAAAGCCAAAATGACCAACCCACGATGCAGCCAAATAGAATTGGCCTAGCAAGGTTTCTGGCCAAGCAGATTGAGTAATATAACGAGTACCAATCAACATCGCAGCAATGATGTTGAAAAATGCAAACCAGTGACCCCAACCAACCAGTCGAGATACACGATCGCTATATGAGTTTGCGCTGTCTACCATTTATAATTCTTTTATCCGTCAATCAAATTTAGTGAGACTTTTTATCTTCAAGAGAAGAAATTAAAGCCTCGGCAAATTTTTCAGCAATTCCTTTGCGTTGTGAAGCAGCAACATTCTGATTTAAGACATTGGTTGCGATATTTCCAGCGATCATCAGTGAAAGTTCTGGCGAAGCTTTGTGCTTAGTTAGTACAGCACCTACTTCAGCTAGGATTTTTTCAACTTGATCATCTGTGTATTTAGATATAATCGGCATAAGGACTCTAATAATGATAGTAAAAGCGGCTTATGATAACCTACTATGCACGACAACTGAAACCTGAACGGTAATATTTTCACTATGAGCCTTCACCTTTCCAACGTAATTTTACACCAGCTGAGCAAGAACGATCAGGATGAGCTGATTATTAACTATCGTGCTGAATCTCTTGAAAACGATGCTTCATCTGAAAGCCTAGTTGCTGAACTTCACCGTGTTTTTAATTCAAAAGCAGGCAAAGGGTTTGGTTCTTTCAAATCTGACAGCGAATTCCAGCAGTGGTTGCATCAACTTCGTGCTGGTGAGACAAACTTTTACGATTTTTCTCAAAAGAGTGCGCAACGTCTAAAAGACGAACTATCAAAGTACCCATTCGCTGACGAAGGTATCTTGGTAATGGCTGAATATCAGTCACTTGCAACAGATTATCTTTTCATTGGTTTATTGCCTTCAAACCAAAGCCTAAAGGTAACTGAAGGGCTTGATATTAGTGCGACTGACTACCTTGATATCTCAAAAATGGATATCGCGGCTCGTCTAGACCTTTCAACTTATGAGACTGATAAAGAGTCAAACCGTTACTTAACTTACATTAAAGGACGTGTTGGCCGTAAAGTCGCGGATTTCTTCTTAGATTTCTTACAAGCTGAAGTTGGTTTGGATGCGAAACAGCAGAACCAAGTACTGATGCAAGCGGTAGAAGACTTCGTTTCTGACTCTAAATTAGAGAAAGAAGAAGCGATCAGCTACAAAAAGCAGGTTGCGGATTACTGTAACGAGCAGCTTAAAGCGGGCGATGAAGTACAAGTTCGTGAACTTTCCGGTGAGTTGCCAGCAAGCACAGATGGCACAAGCTTCTTTGACTATACTAGTGAGCAAGGCTACGAGTTAGAAGACAGCTTCCCAGCCGATCGCGCAACTATGCGTAAACTAACAAAATTTGTTGGTGCTGGTGGCGGTTTGAATGTTAGTTTTGATAGTCTGCTTCTAGGCGAACGTATCTTTTACGATCCGGAGACAGACACGCTAACGATTAAAGGCACTCCACCGAACTTACGTGACCAACTGACTCGCAATAAGTCATAGTCCGAAGTTAACGGATAAAAGCGGCAGCAGGACGTTGTCGCTTATTTTGTGCTTAATCTTTTAGCTACGGTCATGGCTTCAAGTTAACACGCACAAGGAATATAGATGGAACAATCAGTAGCAAAGCCCAAACGCTTTAAAAAACCAGCCACCTTTTTGGTTGTGCTCTTGGCTCTGTGGTTACTTCCTTCATTGGCTCTTCTTAATCTAAGCCGTTCCTACACCAATTCTCTAGCTCAAATCGAAGAGCTCGGTATTCGAGTCAACGAATTGAGGCAATCGCTTTATTTCTCAGAACCGCTTCGAGTCTCTCGTATCAATGATCTCGCACTCGATGCTCAGTTGGTTTATTCGATCCGACTGCAGATTGAATCTGATTTCCAACACGCCTTGTTTCGTCCTGATGTCAACCAACTGTTGTACGTAGCTGATCAGTTCCTAGAAAAGTTCGATGAGTTCATTCCAATAGAAAGCCAAGTTCAAGACATCGTTGATAACATTAAGATCTTGCGTGCTGATAAAGAGCTTTCCCCTCAGCTAAAACCGCTCCTCAACGAATTCGGTGTTGTGGTATTTGAAGCCATGTATTCTGAAAATCAAAGTTCGTCAGCGACTTATCGCGCCTTTGATTCCATTCTAGAAAAATCTTATTCCTTAGAAAACGAAGAACAAGATGCACTCCAACAACTACTGGCTGATGCGTCAGCATTGTTGAGTGATTACGCTCAGCTTAACTATTTGGTTGATAAGAT
Organism: Vibrio sp. ZF57; assembly: GCF_001691235.1. Classification (NCBI taxonomy): domain Bacteria; kingdom Pseudomonadati; phylum Pseudomonadota; class Gammaproteobacteria; order Vibrionales; family Vibrionaceae; genus Vibrio; species Vibrio sp. ZF57. The sequence continues at coordinate 59,485 of NZ_MAKD01000108.1, forward strand.
TAAGAAAAACTCAGTAAATGAACAGATCATAAAACTCGAAGCTGAGTTCCATGATCGTCAATTCAACCTATTGTTGGTGATGCTAGGCTTAAGCTTGGTGGCGATGAGCGGGATAGTGTTTTGGGGCGTTAGGTCCACAAAAACGATGAAAGAAGCAGACCAAGAACTCAGCTCTGAACTAGAAATTAATTCAAGTAAGGAAGACGCTTCTTATAGCGATGTTGTTTCCTCAGCAGTGAAACAAGCAGATAGTGACGCTTATGTATCCGAGAACAGGCCAACGCGCCAGTCTTCCGACTCTCAACCTCCGCAGAGCGTTAACGTTACAAGCCAACCCGTTGTACCGCAATACTCTATTCAGCAAGTCCCTGAACAGGCGCCAGTAGTAGAGAAACACGTTGCCAGTGTCACAGATTCAAAGCCTGCGATTGATATCGAAGACATGTTAGAAACGTTCGATGGTGATGCTGAGTCTGTCGAACTCTTGCTTGGTGTGTTTGTACAAGACCACGCAGGTGACTACGAGAAGTTTAAGTCTTTGTTGACCAAAGATGAAACCTCCGCGGCTCGCATTGTACATAGCTTAAAAGGCGTGGCTGGCAGTATTAAAGCGTCTCGGTTAGCCATCATTGCCGCAACCATTGAAATGACAATGAAGCACTCCAGTGCGATCAGTGAACATGATTTAGCTGAACTAGAGCAGGCTATAAAAGCCTCTGTGGATTCTGCTCATGAATATTTAGACAGTCAGCGTTAACTTTTACAGGATTTTTGACAATACTATGACGAAGCGCTCATACAATCAGCGCCCTTAGTCTTTGTCAGAGGTTTATATGTTACGAGTTTCGAGTCGAAGTTGGATGGTGTTGGTGCTTAGCATTGTGCTAAGTGGTTGTTCTCTCTTAGAAGTTAAGTTAGATAGTCAAACGACGCCTCTCACTCAACAAGAGTTAAATGCTCGGATCATGACGCGTGAATACGCCAAGATGTTCTTTACACGAGTAGAAGATTCGGCCGATCTCATCGCGCAATCTTACCCTGCTGATGACACCTTACATCAATCTTATGTGTTGCTTTGGAAGATCCATGCAGAGCAGGGCTTACAACAAGCGGCTTACCAAACTTCCCCTATGTCTGCGTTAATTGACTCGTGGGTTTTCACTGCCCAAATGAATCAGTTTTATAGCCAAGGCGACGGCGCAGATCTGTTCGCGACGGATGATGCAGTAGAGACCGCTCGTTTTCTTGATCAAGAAGCCGAGAAGCTGGCAAAGGGTGTATTGAGCTCGAGTGATTTCAAAAACAGCAAAGCGTTCGTTGCGCAGTTTTCTGCTAGCCACCCATTTAAAGACCTCACATTCAGAAGCACACCTGCTTACCGTGAATGGCTAAATTACCTTGGTAAAGACGAGTCGCAAATCGTCCAGAGTTTAGGCACCATGCCAGAAGCAATGAGCGATGCATCAGACCGCTTAAGCTTAATGGCTGACCAGACACCGAAACTGATGACGTGGAAAGCTGAGTTGGTTGCATTGAATAGCTCGCTAACGGGTGAAGACCTATCGATGACGCTAGAAAGCCTTCGTCAAACATCAGCAAGCATGCAAGACTTTATTGAGAACAACCCAGAATACATGCAAACGCTAGCCTCTATTATGTCGACAGAAATGCAGCCATTGCTCAATGATCTTAGTGACAAAACAGACCAAAAACTGGCGATGTTGAGCGATGAACGTGTGGCTTTAGAAAAAATGGTGACACGTGAGAGAGAAGCACTTGTAGAGATGATTGCGAAAGAGCGCATCGAGATTGCGGGTATTGTGACTTCAGAGAGAGAACTGTTCACACAAGACCTTGATCGCGTCTCTCAAGAGGTGGTGGTACTTGCGATTGATAAACTGATGGAGTTAATCAAAGGTGTGATTATCTACTTCATCCTGTTTATCTTAGTGGTGTTCTTTGCTCCGTTAGGTATCGGTTACTGGTTGGGTAAACGAACCGCCAACAAATAAGTAAATAAGTAAATCAGCAGATCAAAAAAGAGCGCCCTAGGGCGCTCTTTTTGCATTTAACCATTAACGTTTTGAGTTATGTTCGAAAGCGTTAGCTCCTGAACTTAAGCTTGTTGCTTGCTTAACTCTGTTGCTTCTTCAGCTTCAAACGCTGGTGCTGTTGGTTCACACTTATCAACGAACCAACCCATGTAAGATGTCACGATAGTCACGATGATACAGATGAAGCTTAACCACATGAACGGTGCGTAAGACAGCGTCGCAACACCAAGAATACTCGCCATGTAGATACCGTTATCACTCCACGGAACCATACCCGACGTTAACGTGCCACCAAACTCAGCATTACGCGATAGGTTCTTACGTTTGTAGCCTAAACGGTCGTAGTTTTTCGCACAGATTTTTGGTGTAAGGATTAACGATACGTACATTGCAGAACCGAATACGTTACCCATGAAAGCCGTACCAATTGTGCTAGTAGCTAGTGAACCTGCGCTGTTTACGCGGCGCTCAAACACCTTAGCGATTGTCTCTAGTACGCCCACTTTATCCAGTAAGCCACCAAAACCTAGACCAAATACGATAACCGCAACTGAACCCAGCATTGAAGACATGCCGCCACGGTTAAGAATCGAATCAATAAACTCTACGCCAGATGAGATTGAGAACGGTGCCCAAGCCGTGTTGAATGCCGTTAGGAAGTCGATATCTTGGATCATGACTGCCCAGATAATACCCAGCAGAGAACCAAAACTGATGACCGGGAATGAAGGCATACGGAAAGCCAACAGACCAAGCACGATAAGTACCGGAACGAATGAGTAAGGCGTGATGTAGAACTGAACTTCCATTGCTTTGATTACAGAGTCTACTTGGCTCATGTCAACGTTGCCCGCGTAGTGGAAACCAAACGCAGTAAACATGATGCCTGTAATCACGTAGCTGATTAACGCAACTGGAAGCATGCCCTTGATGTGTTCAACCACTTCAACACCAGACATTGAAGAAGCCAGAATCACTGAATCAGAAAGAGGAGACATCTTGTCACCGAAGTAACAGCCTGACAGCACGGCACCTGCAGTAATCGGTGCTGGAACACCTAGGCCTTGGCCGATACCCATCATCGCGATACCTGCTGTACCCGCAGCACCCCAAGAAGTACCGGTCGCCAATGCAGTTAGAGAACAGATGATCATGGTCGCTAAAAGGAAGATAGAAGGGTGGATAGCTTTCAGACCATAGTAAATGATAGTAGGTACGATCCCGCCTGAGATCCAAGTACCAACAAGAGCGCCAACGGCTAAAAGTATTAAAACCGCGCCTAAGCCATTGGATATTCCTTTGAGTGCTGCTTTTTCTAAGTCTTTGTATTGGTGTCCAAGACGAATACCAAGAACCATGATAATGAACCAGCCAATATACAAGGCAAGTTGAATTGGAAGGTCAAGCTTTGCAGTAAAGGAAAAAGCAAGGGATAGAAATAGTCCTAACGCGATGAATACCTGCAATAGGTTCGGTAGGCGAGTTTTACTCTGCTTCATAAAAGCCTCTTGTGATTTCGAGCATTTATAGTGCTTCGTTATAGTGTGTGGTGCAAAACGGACACTACAGTAATTAGTTTATTATATCGAAAAAATACGCCCAAGTTGTGATATTTGACTGTTAACTCAATCAATTGTGGTTTCATAATCTAAATTTTTGTTACATTCATGATTGTTACATGTTGAAATCTGTCGCGCGTTGTTTTCGTTTTGTAAAATAAAACTCTGATTAACCTTGGTTTAAAAGAGGGATTTACTGTTTGTGATGAGCGTCGATTGAATCGACTTTGGCGATGTAAATGTTTGAATTTGACGATAATGGACGCTTAATCAATGAGGTGGAGATGGAATGTCGATACAGAGATAACTGCACGATTCATTACGTTCACTTAAAAGAAACGAAAAAGTTACACTTTTTGACAAAAAGCACTTGAGTTCTGTTTCTGAAAAACTTATAGATGGGGGAGAGCAATTTTTAATTTATACATGGAGAGTGAGCGATGAGAGTAGGTCTAGTTGGTTGGCGCGGTATGGTTGGTTCTGTACTGATGCAACGTATGGTTGAAGAGAAAGACTTCGACTTGATTGAGCCTGTTTATTACAGCACATCTCAGATTGGTATTCCTGCCCCTGTTTTAGGTGGTAAAGATGCGGGTCTACTTCAAGACGCTTTTGATATTGATAGCCTAAAACAGCTTGATGCTGTGATTACCTGTCAAGGCGGCGATTACACATCAAAAGTATACCCAGCACTGCGTCAAGCAGGTTGGAAAGGTTACTGGATTGATGCAGCATCTACTCTGCGTATGGATGCTGATTCAATCATCACTCTTGATCCTGTTAACTTGGCTCAAATCCAGCAAGGCATTCACAGCGGCACCAACACGTTCGTTGGCGGTAACTGTACTGTGAGCTTAATGCTTATGGCTCTAGGTGGTCTGTACGAGAAAGGCATGGTTGAGTGGATGAGTGCCATGACTTACCAAGCAGCTTCTGGTGCGGGTGCTAAGAACATGCGTGAGCTGATCTCACAAATGGGTGTGATCAACGACAGCGTAAGTTCTGAGTTAGCAAACCCTTCAAGCTCAATTCTTGATATCGATAAGAAAGTGGCTGATACGATTCGTTCATCTTCATTCCCAACAGACCAATTTGGTGCTCCGCTTGCAGGCTCACTGATTCCTTGGATCGATGTGAAGCGTGAAAACGGTCAGAGTAAAGAAGAGTGGAAAGCCGGTGTTGAAGCGAACAAGATTCTTGGTCTAGATGGTCAGCCAATCCCAATTGATGGTACTTGTGTACGAATCGGTGCAATGCGTTGTCACGCTCAAGCACTAACGATCAAGCTTAAGCAAGACGTGCCAATGGACGAGATCGAAGAGATCATCGCAACGCACAATGATTGGGTTAAAGTGATTCCTAATGACCGCGACATCACGGCACAGGAGCTAACACCAGCGAAAGTAACAGGCACAATGTCTGTACCTGTCGGTCGTCTGCGTAAGATGTCGATGGGTAACGACTTCCTAAACGCATTCACGGTTGGTGACCAACTACTTTGGGGTGCTGCAGAACCACTACGTCGTACTCTACGCATTATCCTTGCTGAGAAATCGTAATAGGCAAGATTGCTTAAATTCTATTAGCTGATAAACCGAAAGGGTTGACGACAAACGTCAACCCTTTTTAGTTTATTGCTACCTCGTTATTCGGCCCTCGAAACTGCCCTTAAATCTCTTCGCATCTCGCTACTCGAATCTCGTGTCTGCTTTTATTTCTCGTCGGTGACGACACGCTTGTCTGGATCCGCTAATTCGCTAGCACAGTGCTTGCAATACATGGCGTCTGAATCATGACCCGCTCGGTTACAGTTCGGGCACTTAACCAATTCTTTGTGCGAGTTCATCTCATTACTGAGTTCTGCAGTAATGATCCCGGTTGGCACTGCTAAGATAGAGTAACCCAATAGCATGGTCAGTGATGCTATGGCTTTACCAAGCGCGGTCTGCGGCACCATGTCACCATAACCTACCGTAGTGATAGTCACGATGGCCCAATAGATACTGTGAGGAATACTGGTGAAGCCATTGTCAGGACCTTCAATAACAAAGATCAAGGCGCCAAAGATAACCACCAAGATGCCGACGGTGCTAAAGAAGATCAGTATCTTTCGTCGTGCCATTAATAGTGAGCGCAACAGAATATTGGAATCTTGCAGGTAGCGAACCAGCTTTAGGATTCGGAAGATACGCATCACACGCAGCAGTCTCACCACACCCATAAATGAAGCGCCTGGGAAGATGATTGCTAGGTAGGTCGGAAGAATCGCCAATAGGTCAACGACACCATAAAAGCTGGTGGCGTAAGATTTTGGCTTTGGGGAGCAATAGAGCCTTAACAAATACTCAAGAGTGAAGAGTGCAGTGAAGGTGTATTCGATATAACGCAGCTGTTGTGACCATTCGGTCATCACATTAGGGATGGATTCTAAGATCAGAACCAACAGCGAAGCCAAGATTGCAACGATCAGAGTTATATCAAATGCACGTCCGGCTGGCGTGTGAGTACCAAAGATAATGACGTACAAATGATGCTTGAGTGGCTTGCGTGACATAAGGAGAGGTTCGTATTCTGTTAAATGCATTAACAGTCATTATACAAGCTTCATAATAACGAGGCGAGTGAAAGCCCAATTGCTTTACTCGTCTTATCTATATTTCAATATTGTTGCCCTTTATAGAGCAACCGAAATGCCGTTAAACGTTATGCCAAACCTGGGAACAGATTGCGTAGACCATTGGCGATGAACTCGATGCCCAATGCGCCAAGAATCAGGCCCATGATACGAGTGATCACGTTGATACCCGTTTGACCTAAAAAGCGAACGATAACCGGCGCTGAACGGAACAAAAGCCAAGAGCATGTTGCGAATGCGATGATACTAATGCCGATGCCGACCGTATCAATAGCAGCAGGGTAGCGAGACCCGTAAACAATGGTCGAGCTGATAGCACCTGGGCCTGCCATTAGCGGCATAGCCAGTGGAACAACACCGATTTGCTCTTTGCTGATGTATTCAGATTTTTCTTGTTTGTTCTGCTTATCTTCACCGAGCTTACCGCTCATCATCGAAAATGCGATGCTCAGTAATAGTAAACCACCTGCAACACGGAATGAGTCCAGCGAGATACTAAACATATCAAGCAGCATTTGCCCCGCAACAAGAGAGACAATGAGGATCACGGCAACAGCAATGTTTGCTTGTAAGGCTGTCCTGTTCCTCTCTTCTGGCGGCATATGAGCAGTAAGAGAAACAAAAACAGGCATGATGCCGATTGGGTTTACGGCAGCAACAAGCCCAAGGAAGAATTGCATAAAAATTGCGAGTTCTAAGCCTTGCATGAGAGCGATCTCCAGTTAGCGTACTTAAGGTTGAAGGGTTGATCTGTGAATAGTTTAGGCGCGTAATGTAAGGGACAAACTCGATTTACGCGAATGAAAAAAACTAACTTGAAATGGGTGATTCTTTTTAGAAAAACTAATTGAATCTCACTTTTGTTTTAAGCCTGTTGCAAGCTAGTTGGTAGTGTTTAATTTTGTAATTTATTATTGAGTAACTGTTAACCGACGCACGAAATTAATAAAAATTATGTCAGAATCTAGCCCGTACAACGGTATGGATATACTCTCAGTAGCACGAATATAGCTGTATACATGTAATTTAACGGACTAAAAATGAAACTTTTTTACAGTTTATTACGCTATGTAGAAAAAAGTTGTCTGTTTGCTTGTTTTTTTCGCGAACGAAAAGTGTGAGTTTAATCTATATAAATCATGCTCTTAAGTTCATTTTTGCGATTGCCTTACTACTTTCTGGTTAATTCTTTTTGGGTAACTGATCTGGGTCAATTTTTTTCACACAGTGAAATAATATACTCAGCCCTGAAAGCAATTTACTAAGAACGCTGGTGTTTAAGGTTAACGGCAAGCAGCGAATTTAATAAAAAGTTTTTAATATTTATTATTTTAGGAGATCCACCATGCCTGTAACTAACTTAGCGGAACTTGATGCTCTAGTAGCTCGCGTTAAAGCAGCACAAGAAGAGTTTGCAACATTCTCTCAAGAGAAAGTAGACGCAATCTTCCGCGCAGCTTCTCTTGCTGCTAACCACGCTCGTATTCCACTTGCTCAACAAGCAGTTGCTGAATCTGGAATGGGTATTGTTGAAGATAAGGTTATCAAAAACCACTTTGCATCTGAATTTATCTACAACAAATACAAAGACGAAAAAACATGTGGCATCTTAGAAGAAGATGACAACCTAGGCACAATGACTATCGCTGAGCCTGTAGGTATCATCTGTGGTATCGTTCCAACAACGAACCCAACTTCTACAGCAATCTTCAAATCTCTAATTTCTCTTAAGACACGTAACGGCATCATCTTCTCGCCACACCCACGTGCAAAGAACTCAACTAACGACGCAGCGAAACTAGTTCTAGACGCAGCTGTTGCAGCTGGTGCTCCAAGAGACATCATCGGTTGGATCGACCAACCATCTGTAGAGCTTTCTAACGCGCTTATGAAGCACGACGGTATCGCACTTATCCTTGCTACTGGTGGTCCAGGCATGGTTAAAGCAGCATACTCTTCAGGTAAGCCTGCTATCGGTGTTGGTGCTGGTAACGTTCCTGTCGTTATCGATGAAACAGCTGACATCAAACGTGCTGTAGCATCTATCCTTATGTCTAAGACTTTCGATAACGGCGTAGTATGTGCTTCTGAGCAAGCTGCAATCGTAGTTAGCGAAGTATATGACGAAGTTAAAGAGCGTTTCGCTTCTCACAAAGCTCACGTTCTATCTAAAGCTGACGCTGATAAAGTACGTAAAGTTCTGCTTATCGACGGCAACCTAAACGCTAAAATCGTAGGTCAACCTGCTCCAGCAATCGCTGAAATGGCTGGTGTTAAAGTTCCTGCTGATACAAAAGTACTTGTAGGTGAAGGTCTTGGTAAAGTTTCTTACGATGACGAATTCGCTCACGAGAAACTATCTCCAACTCTAGGTCTATTCCGCGCAGATGACTTCGAAGACGCAGTTGCTCAAGCGGTAACTATGGTTGAAATCGGTGGTATCGGTCACACATCTGGTCTTTACACTAACCAAGATACTAACGCAGACCGCATCCGTTACTTCGGTGACAAGATGAAGACTGCTCGTATCCTAATCAACATCCCGACTACTCACGGTGGTATCGGTGACCTGTACAACTTCAACGTTGCACCTTCTCTAACTCTAGGTTGTGGTTCATGGGGTGGTAACTCTATCTCTGAGAACGTAGGTCCTAAGCACCTTATCAACAAGAAAACTGTAGCGAAGCGAGCTGAAAACATGTTGTGGCACAAACTACCTAAGTCTATCTACTTCCGTCGTGGTAGCCTTCCAATCGCAATGAGCGACCTAGAAGGTAAGAAACGCGCATTCCTAGTAACTGACCGTTTCCTATTCAACAACGGTTACGCAGATGACGTAGTTAGCTTGCTTAAAGCACAAGGCATCGAAGTTCAAACTTTCTTCGACGTAGAAGCGGATCCAACGCTATCTGTTGTTGAGAAAGGCGCTGAAGCAATGAAGAGCTTCCAACCTGACGTAATCCTTGCTCTAGGTGGCGGTTCTCCAATGGATGCTGCTAAGATCATGTGGGTTATGTACGAGCACCCAGAAACTCACTTCGAAGAACTAGCAATGCGCTTTATGGACATCCGTAAACGTATCTACAAGTTCCCTAAAATGGGTCAAAAAGCTGAGCTTGTATGTATCACTACAACTTCAGGTACAGGTTCAGAGGTTACTCCATTCGCTGTTGTTACTGACGACAAGACTGGTGCTAAATACCCACTAGCTGATTACGAAATCACGCCAAACATGGCTATCGTTGATGCGAACCTAGTAATGAACATGCCTAAGTCTCTAACAGCGTTCGGTGGTTACGATGCAGTAACTCACGCTCTTGAAGCTTACGTATCTGTTCTAGCGAACGAGTACTCAGACGGTCAAGCTCTTCAAGCTCTTAAGATGCTTAAAGAATACCTACCATCAAGCTACAAAAATGGTGCGGCTGACCCAATAGCTCGTGAGAAAGTACACAACGCAGCAACTATCGCTGGTGTAGCATTTGCGAACGCATTCCTAGGTGTGTGTCACTCAATGGCTCACAAAATTGGTGCTGAGTTCCACCTACCACACGGTCTTGCTAACGCACTACTTATCTCAAACGTTGTACGTTACAACGCGAACGATAACCCAACTAAGCAGACTGCATTCTCTCAGTACGACCGTCCACAAGCACGTCGTCGTTACGCTGAAGTTGCTGACCACCTAGGCCTAAGCCAAGCTGGTGACCGTACAGCTCAGAAGATTGAACGTCTACTGACTTGGTTAGAAGAGCTTAAAGTTGACCTAGACATCCCACTATCTATCCAAGCTGCGGGTGTTAACGAGTCTGACTTCATCGCTAAACTAGACGAGCTAGCTGTTGAAGCGTTCGATGACCAGTGTACAGGTGCTAACCCACGTTACCCTCTAATCACTGAGCTAAAAGAAGTTCTAACAACTTCTTACTTCGGCCAACCATACGTTGAAGGCGAAACTTTCGAAGGTACTACAGTTATCCTTAAGAAAGCAGACCAAAAGCCAGCTGAAGCGAAAGCGCCAAAAGCTAAAAAAGAAAAAGCTAACGCATAATAAGTAAGCATTAGTTTTGAGATAAGTTTTCGCTAGCACGATACTTATCTATCGGGAAAAGATGAAAGCCCCAGTCGAGAGACTGGGGCTTTTTTTATGTTTGGTTCGTTTGTAAAACGGATTGAGAGGCAATAGCTCTGCTACTTAATATGAGCTGAGCCAGTCATGTTCAATTGGAATAGGGAGTTAAACCTCTGCCGCGACAACTCGCCCACTGAAGTAGTCATTCGAGACAATGTATTCGGTTGTTCTGGTCAGCTCGTCTTGCAGCTGCGCCCAGTGACATCGGTTGAGCTTGCCATCGGAGTTATGAACGGCGGGAACAACGCCACCGACTCGAATGCCAAAGGGAGTCAGCTCTTTCGCCCAACTATGGGTAAAGCCAGTGATCATTGAGTTTGCGCTCTCTAAGCCAGACACATCGTGAAAGTCATCATGAGATATCACATTCACAATCACGCCTTCCTTATCTTCCTCTCGCAATCTCTCAGCACTGATTTGCCCAAATGCGAACAGGGTCGATGCCATCGATGAGAGATCATTAATAAAGCTGCTCACAGGCTGATCGCCAATTAGGCTAGGCATTGGGGAGCTTATCCAGTTATTGACCAGCACATCGGGTGTCGTGTTGAAGGTGGTTTGAATAAAATCATATACGCTGAGAATCGCTTGGCTGTCATTGCCTTTGAGCGTGTAGTGGTAAACAGAGTCAGAAAACCGGGCACACTGTAGATACGTCGCTTTAAGTGCTTCCGTGTCTTTATCACAAAGGATGACGGTGGCTCCAAGGTTAACAAAGTGGTTCGCAATCGCCCCCCCCAGTCGCGAGCCGGCAGATGTCACCAATATGATTGAGCTTTTTATTTCCATCCCAGTACCTAAACAAATCGTCCATGTCGGATAAGGATGGGTTAAAATTTATACAACGGGTGTGAATTGGTTCAAACTAAGGTGTGCCAATTAATAAGTTTTTATGAACTTAGTGGCACGTCACATTTTGTAGTAACTTCAAGCGGTAACCGACATCAGGTGTTTTTAGGTTGCCTAAGGCTAGTGGTTCATATCATTCGTGTGAATACTTTGAAGTGTGCGAGTTAGTCGAAGAAGAGCTATGGATAGACAGCGAAAAAGGGAAAGGTAGGTGATCGCTATACTTGAGCTTGAATTTGATACCGACGTTGCGCGGTGGTTAGCTCATTGTAGAGCGTGGCATGTGGCAAATCAGGTAAATGCTTGTTTGCGAGTTTGCGTCGGTCATGACCAGAAAGGTTTTGGTAAACCTCTTCGGGTAAGTCGGCTGTATCTTCAGGCATGAAGGCAAGCGCTTCAGGTTTCAAGTAATGGCTGAGTTTGGCGCTGGCAAGGCTAGCTTGATGAAAATGATTAGATTGCTGAGCTGAAATCTCATATGAAGACTGGTTTGAACGCAGTTGTTGAGGTTCTGCTACGCCAAATTGTTTGCGCAGGCGATCTTCATTTGTCTCTGTGATTTCAATGGTGTCAATTGGCGTGCAATCACGGACATCATTAGAAAACATAGATAACAGCAACGCGAAATCTGCACGGCGACCTTGCTCAACCGCTTGGCTGATCCCGATGCCGAACTTCAGTTCGTTGATGATTCCTGCTTTGTCTAAAGTATGTATTTGCATGTCGCCTCTCATTGGATACACCTTTAACGGCATGGAGTCGGCAAACTTTAGTGTTTAATTACAGGCAAATAGAGAATTTATGTAGGGTTGGGAAGAAGGCTATCAATAGTTCGAGAAGTAAGCGCTATTGGCGGGTTTATTACGAAATGTTTAGATTTTGTGGAACACGACAGATACAAAAAAGCTCACGCCGAGGCATGAGCTTTCAATAGATAACTCGCTATAAATAGCGCAGCGTAAGCAATAATTACTTAGCTAGGTTCTCTTCTACGAAAGACCAGTTTACTAGGTTCCAGAATGCAGCCATGTAGTCAGGGCGAACATTGCGGAAATCGATGTAGTAAGCGTGTTCCCATAGGTCAACAGTTAGAAGTGGAGTAACACCTTCTTCTGTTAGAGGAGTAGCAGCGTTAGAAGTGTTAACGATGTCTAGAGAACCGTCAGCTTTCTTAACTAACCAAGTCCAAGAAGAACCGAAGTTGTTGATTGCTGAATCAGTGAATTTCGCTTTGAATTCTTCGAAAGAACCGAATGCAGCGTTGATAGCTTCTGCAACAGCGCCAGTTGGTTCGCCGCCCGCTTTAGGAGCAAGACAGTGCCAGTAGAACGTGTGGTTCCAGATTTGAGCAGCGTTATTGAAAACACCACCAGTAGAAGTCTTAACGATCTCTTCTAGTGTTTTGCCTTCAAACTCAGTACCTGGGATAAGGCCGTTTAGCTTAACAACGTAAGTGTTGTGGTGCTTACCGTGGTGGAAATCTAGCGTTTCTGCTGAGATGTGTGGTTCTAGCGCGTCTTTCGCGTAAGGAAGAGCCGGTAGTTCAAATGCCATTGCTCAATTCTCCATTGATATGAAAGAGTTAACTCTTTCGATTGCTTCCAGTGATATTATTATTCATGGCTCGCTATACTGCCAACCATGGTCAATTTGCTGACTTGCGATATAGTTTAGCAAGTTTTTACTTTATTAAAAGCTTATTTCATTACTTTTGTGTGAATTGTTAGCTTAGCTTGTTAACCGCTTTTTTTATATGGTTTTTATTCTTTTAGTTTGGGGTAGAATAAAGGCAATAAAAGCCGTAATCCATTAACGAGGAAGCAATGGAAACTATCGATAAAATCAAACAGCAAATTGAAGAAAACACTATTCTACTGTACATGAAAGGTTCTCCTAAGCTACCTAGCTGTGGTTTCTCTTCTCAAGCGTCTCAAGCTCTAATGGCATGTGGCGAAAAATTTGCTTACGTAGATATCCTACAAAACCCTGATATCCGTGCAGAGCTTCCTGCTTACGCACAGTGGCCAACTTTCCCACAACTTTGGGTTGAAGGTGAGCTAATCGGTGGTTGTGACATCATTCTTGAGATGTTCCAAAAAGGCGAACTTCAGCCAATCATCAAAGAAGCAGCGGCTAAAGTTGCTGGCGATGACGCTGAATAAGTTCTAGCCTTTGCGCTGAATAGTTAAAATGAGGGGCCTTAATCAGGCTCCTTTTTTGTTTGAATTGATCGAATCATTGACTCGATAAGGAATGAACAATGAACGTAAAACTTCATTATGTGCATGATCCAATGTGCAGCTGGTGTTGGGGTTACAAGCCAACACTTGAGTTATTGAAACAACAATTGCCTGCGAGCATTGAGTTTAACTATGTAGTGGGTGGTTTGGCCCCGGATTCTGATGAGCCAATGTCAGAAGAGATGAAAGGCAAGCTGCAAGCGATTTGGAAGCAGATCGAAGCTAAGTTGGGTACTGAGTTTAACCATGATTTTTGGACAGAGTGCCAACCTGTTCGCAGTACTTACCCTGCGTGCCGTGCCGTGATTGCTGCAGGTTTTCAAGACCACTACGAAGCGATGCTTGAAGCGATTCAACATGCTTACTACCTTCGTGCGATGTTGCCACATAGCCAAGACACACATTTGCAGTTGGCTGAAGAGCTAGGTATGAATGTTCAACAGTTTGAAAATGACCTTTCTAGCAAGTTATTGGAAAGTGAGTTAGATGACCAGCTAGGCTTTAAAGAAGCGATGGGTGTATTTTCTTACCCGACCTTAATGCTTGAAGTGAACGGCATCTTTAGTGAAGTTGAATTGGATTATCATTCAACGGAAGCGACGCTTAAGTCTATTCGCGAAATTTTAGTGAGTAATGCTCCCGCTGCGTAATTCAGCGAGAGTCATCTGTATTCGCAATGATTTCTAAGGCTTACTCATCAGAGTAAGCCTTTTTTGTTTGGTGTCGCTAGTTCAATGAGAGTGAGCGGAAGGAAGAGTAGAATGAATCTCAGAGACAAAAAAGACCGCACGAGGCGGTCTTTATAAAAGTGAGCGTAGGACTGTTTAACTACAGAACCTAATTACAGAACCATGGCTGCAATCCAACCGAATACGATCAGTGGGATGTTGTAGTGCAGGAACGTCGGTACTACGGTTTCCCATACGTGCTCGTGTTGACCATCAGCATTTAGACCAGACGTTGGACCTAATGTTGAGTCAGAAGCCGGAGAGCCCGCATCACCAAGTGCAGCAGCTGTACCTACTAGAGCGATTGTTGCCATTGGCGAGAAGCCAAATGCTGCTGCTAGTGGAACGTAGATAGTTGCAAGGATTGGAATCGTAGAGAACGAAGAACCAATGCCCATAGTAACCAATAGACCAACAATTAGCATAAGTAGTGCTGCTAGAGGCTTGTTGTCGCCGATGCTTGTTGAAAGTGCTTCAACCAAAGATTCAACGCCACCTGTTTGCTTCATAACTGCCGCGAAACCTGCTGCTGCAATCATGATGAAACCGATCATTGCCATCATGTGAACGCCCTTGGTGAAGACATCTTGTGTCTCTTTCCAAGCAATAACGCCACCGAAGGTAAATACCATGAAACCCGCTAGAGCACCGATGATCATAGAGCCAGTCGATAGTTGAACTGTTAGCGCTGCTACGATACCAGCTGCTGCTACTAGGATGTGCTTCTTGTTGATCTCTTTCACTTCTGTTGAAACAACAGTGTGAGAGGTTTCTTTGTATTGGCGAGGCTTACGGTAAGTAAAGAATACTGCAGTAAGAAGACCGAAGATCATGCCCGCAGCGGGTAACAACATCGCCATTGGCACTTGGCTTGCTACTACGTTTTCAAGACCATTGTCGTGAAGGTTTTTAAGCAGAATGTTGTTTAGGAAGATGCCACCAAAACCAATCGGTAGCACCATGTAAGGTGTAATCAGACCAAAAGTAAGTACACACGCAACTAGACGACGGTCTAGGTTCATTTTTGCGAATACGCCTAGTAGAGGTGGGATTAAGATTGGGATGAAGGCGATATGTACTGGAATCACGTTTTGTGAAGACATGGTCACTAAGATCAACGACGCAAGGATGCCGTATTTAAGACCAGTCGATGCCGCACTGTTCTCTTTGCCGTGAATGCGTTTGATAACGCTTTGAGCAAGTAGATCTGTGATACCAGAACGTGAGATAGCTACAGCGAATGTACCAAGCATAGCGTAGCTAAGTGCAATCGTTGCACCGCCGCCTAATCCACTTTCGAAAGCCGCGACTGCGTCGTTCAAGCTCATACCAGAGGCTACGCCACCGATAATTGCACTGAACGTCAGAGCAACGACTACGTTTACACGCATCAAAGCTAAAACAAGCATGATGCAAACTGAAATTACAACAGGATTCATATTATTCTCGGGATGTTGTGTTTTTTATGAAGGCAATACGAAAAAACGTTTACCGACTCTATTTTTTATTCTTCGTCAACAAGAGGCCAACCACCAAGGGCTTTCCATTTGTTTACAATGCCGCAAAACAACTCTGTGGTTTTTTGCGTATCATACAAAGCAGAGTGTGCTTCTTTGTTGTCAAATTCCATCCCTGCAGTGCGGCAAGCTTTAGCCAAAACGGTTTGGCCGTAGGCAAGACCACTAAGAGCTGCAGTGTCAAAAGTAGCAAATGGATGGAAAGGGACGCGTTTAAGCTTACAGCGCTCACTTGCCGCATTAACGAAGTTCAAATCGAATGTAGCGTTGTGAGCAACCATGATTGCGCGACTGCAATCTGAAGCTTTTTGTTCTTTTCTCACTAGCTTGTAGATTTCTTTAAGGGCTTCTTGTTCCGACACAGCACCACGTAATGGGCTAAATGGGTCTTTAATTCCGTTAAAGTCTAATGCTGCCTGCTCTATATTTGCGCCTTCAAAAGGCTCAATGTGAAAATGAAGCGTTGATGCAGGGTGCAGATCTCCGTTCTCATCCATTTTTAATGTAATGGCACAGATTTCTAATAATGCATCGGTTTCAGCGTTAAACCCTGCGGTTTCCACGTCGATGACCACTGGAAAATAGCCGCGAAAGCGTTTTTTTAGGGTCAGAGCTTCGTTTTCTACAGTCATGTTAGCCCAAATAAGTGTGATTAAGGCTGCATTATTGCAGATAATAGCAGTGATAAAAACTAGGGAAGGGCAATAAATCTTAAATTACCTAACCCATTGCGGCTTGATAATTGCATATTTAAACGTGAGAGAAAAATGCGGCAATTGGCTGCATTGTTAAACGAATTGCTTAAGAGATACTCCACTTTATGAAGAAACAACTCATAACAGGTTCAATGCTATTTTCGCTACTTGTGTCGTCATCGGTCATGGCACAAGAAAAGCGTTACGGAGCATCTCCTCAACAGTCGACATGGGAGATGGTAGCCAACACGCCACTTGAATGTCGCTTGGTCCACCCAATTCCAAACTTTGGTGATGCTGAGTTCTCATCTCGCGCGAGTAAAAAAATCATTTTGGACTTTGAGCTTAAAATGCGCCGTCCAATGGGTGCGACGCGCAATGTAAGCTTGATCTCTATGCCGCCACCTTGGCGTCCGGGTGAAAGTGCTGATCGTATGACAACCATTAAGTTCTTCCAGCAATTTGACGGCTATGTCGGCGGTCAAACAGCTTGGGGCATCTTGAGTGAGTTGGAGAAAGGGCGTTATCCGACATTCAGCTACCAAGAGTGGCAGAGCCGAGATCAACGTATCGAAGTGTCGTTGTCGTCGGTGTTGTTCCAAGAAAAATACAATGTGTTCAGTGACTGTGTTGCTAACCTGCTGCCTTACAGCTTTGAAGATATCTCTTTCACTATTTTGCATTACGACCGCAACAGCGACCAGTTGAACAAGTCGTCGCGCAAAAGGCTGAGCCAGATTGCCGATTACGTTCGCTATAACCAAGACATCGACCTTGTGCTGGTGGCAACGTACACCGACTCTGTCGACAGCAAAGGGATTAGCCAAAACCTTTCAGAGCGCAGAGCAGAATCGTTAAGAGAGTACTTCAAATCTCTAGGCCTGCCAGAAGATCGTATCCAAGTGCAAGGCTATGGCAAGCGTCGTCCGATTGCGGACAATAACTCGCCAATTGGTAAAGATAAGAACCGACGTGTTGTGATCTCTTTAGGTCGCACACAGGTTTAAGCTAAACAACAGCTTGTTTTGAAATGACAAAGCCCGTCTTGATGACGGGCTTTTTTATGTTTTAAATTTGGAGTCGTTGTTTTAACGGAACTTGTTTAATTCAAGCGGAAGCGGGCGATCATTTCACAGTTGGTCGCGGTATCGATCTTTTCCACCATAGAGGCAATTTTAGGGTTTGGGTGGCGTTTCATGAAATCGATCAGCGCTTTCTTACAGCAACCAATAGAATCGATAAAGCTTGAACATTGAGTATTAGGGCACTGAGGGATCAGTGTGAGTACCTTTTCAGAAGCCAGTTGAAGATACTTGAGCTCGTATTCAGTGTCGCCAGCCCAACGCCAGAATTGAGCAAGATTGTGGCAAGAAATCACCGAAATCAGTAACCGCTCATCGGCTTGAATATCGGTGCGTTCTGTAATTTCTTCACTTAAGTTCAAAGCCTGCTGATAATGAAGAATACTTCGTACAGGATCGTCGAGCTGCAATGCAGTATCGGCAAGTAACGTGTGTTTTTCCCATTCGCTAATCATTGTATTACCTCATTAATCAATAGGCGGTTAATTTAAATAATAATTATTATCATGTAAAGTTTCATCAATGAGATTGTTAAGAATAATTGGTGAAGCATATCGATTATGGGGAGAGTGATAAAAAAGAAGCGAGCATAGTGCTCGCTTCTTTTTTATTTCATCAGGCGTT
>NZ_MAKD01000109.1:0-23023 GCF_001691235.1 Vibrio sp. ZF57
GTTGTCGCCTTCAATGTCAGTAGCGCCTGTTAATAGGTCTGCATCGGTGAAGATTAACGTGCCGTCTTCTTCAACACTGAATTGTTGATCTTGAGGTACTGGCAAATCATTTACTGGGTTAACGGTTAGGTCAGCTGAAGCTTGAACGGTGTTAGTACCATCTGAGATATCGAAGTTGATATCGATGTCACCATTGAAGTTCTCATCTGGCGTAATCGTGAAGCTGCCGTCATCGTTTTGAGTAACGGTTGCATCACCACCAACCGTTAGGCCGCTAGCAGTCAGGTCATCGCCTTCCACATCAGATGCTTGTGATAACAGTTGCTCTTGGCTTAGACGGATAGAACCATCTTCATCGATTGAGTACGCTAGGTCGCCAGACACTGGCGCATCATCAACGGCAGTTACGCTCACGTCGATGTTTGCTGATACCGTATCGGTTCCGTCAGAGACATCGAAGCCGAAGTTTACGTCACCATTGAAGTTTTCATTTGGCGCAAAGGTGGTGCCGTCAGACACATCAAAACCGAAGTTTACGTCACCATTGAAGTTTTCATTCGGCGCAAAGGTGTATGTACCGTTGCCATTGTCAGTAAGGATACCGTCGCCACCATCGTAGGTCACACCTTCAACCGTTAGGTTGTCGCCTTCAATGTCAGTAGCGCCTGTTAATAGGTCTGCATCGGTGAAGATAAGCGTTCCATCTTCTTCAACACTGAACTGTTGATCTTGAGGTACTGGCAGGTCATTAACTGGGTTAACGGTTAGGTCAGCTGATGCTTGAACCGTATTGGTACCATCTGAGATATCGAAGCTGATATCGATGTCGCCATTGAAGTTCTCATCTGGCGTAATGGTGAAACTGCCGTCATCATTAGCTACAACCGTTGCATCACCGTCAACCGTTAGGCCACTAGCAGTAAGGTCATCGCCTTCAACATCAGATGCTTGTGATAACAGTTGCTCTTGGCTTAGACGGATAGAACCATCTTCGTCGATTGAGTACGCTAAATCGCCTGACACAGGTGCATCATCAACGGCAGTTACACTCACATCGATGTTGGCAGAGACCGTATCGGTGCCGTCTGATACATCGAAGCCGAAGTTTACGTCGCCATTGAAGTTTTCGTTTGGCGCAAAGGTGTAAGTCCCGTTGCCGTTGTCGGTCAGGATACCGTCGCCACCATCGTAGGTCACACCTTCAACCGTTAGGTTGTCACCTTCAATGTCTGTCGCACCAGAAAGGAGGTCAGCGTCGGTGAATACAAGAGTTCCGTCTTCCTCGATTTCAAACGTTTTATCTTCAGGAACAGGCGCGTCATTAATCGGGCGTACCGTTAAATCAATTGCGCTGCTAATCGTTTCTTGGCCGTCACTGATGTCGAAAGTAAGGTCAAGTTCACCATTAAAATCAGCTGAAGGAACAACGGTGAAAGTACCATCACCATTGTCTTGAACTGTTGCATCATCACCAACTTGAACGTTAGAAGCAACAAGCTCGTCCCCATCTACATCACTTGCGTATTCGAGTAATTGTTCTTGAGTGAATGTTATGGAGCCATCTTCATCCATGATGTAAGCCAGATCTTGTTCAGCTTCTGGCGCATCATTTTCACTTTCCACTTTGATTTTAAACGTTTCGCTTACCGTTTCAGAATCAAAGTCATCCTCTACTTCGCTAATGGTCTCTTCGTCAGAAGCTTGAACATCAACTGCAAACGTCTCTTCTACTGTTTGTGAATCTAGCTCATCACCAACTTGTTGGTCACCCGACTCTGAAGATGTCGCACTCGGCGCTGCTGAAGTACGCGCAGCTTGGCCTTGTTCTTCATTACCTTCAGCGTCTACACCACCTGTCGCAGCCTCTGCGATATCACCACCTACAGCTTGTGCGCCCGCTCCAGCACCGCCACCACTGCCAGCAGCGTTATCCGAGCCAGCTTCAGAAGCGGCTCCACCAACTACATTGGATTGTGCAGCGTCTGAATCTCCATCACTTTCTGGCGTCTCTTCTTGCACAGCCGCACCAGAAACAGAGGCATCTTCAGCATTACCTGCACCACTCGGATTTTCGTCTAAAGCCTGGTTAACTTCGTCTGCCGCATCCGCATTTTCAGCACCCGTCGCTATTGTCGACGCAATCGTATTTTGTTGATTTTGTTGATTCTGCTGTTGGGAGGGCGTACCCGCGTCGTTCGTGTCCGTTTGTTCTACCGCGTCATTGAGATCTTCATTTTGGTTGTTTTGGTTATTTTCGCCTGCCATTACAGCCTCCGTTGCTACTAGCTAACTGATCGTATTTAGAGGCATTAAAGGACACCATTTTGAAAAACCAAGTTTTTATACAACATTTTTCATATTTTTCTTTTTATACATAAAGAATCAAAAAAAATTTGAAAACTACCTTTAAACATCCTTAGTTATTGTGATTAAAGCAATTAAGGGAGTGGAGCGATGATAGACATGACGAATTTGTTGCGCTCGGTCGACAACAACCACAAAGGGCTGCAATTGCTATTAGGCGACTTTTACAATGACTTTTCTGACGCAGCCCTAAATATAGAAGCGCTTCATAAAGGTAATCGTTTTGATGAACTCAACAGTTACTCAAAACGATTGAAGACCATCTTAACGTTGCTTTGCGACCAAGACCTTCCGCCAAAAATGGCCAAATTGGAACACTTGAGTAGACACGAGTTTCCTGCGCCGGAAGATCTAATAGAGGATGTAAAAACTGAATTGCACAACGTCAATCGACAAATCAACCACTTGTTGGATATTAAGGAAGTAATAGATGGCAAGTAACCGAGGTCAGTCATGAGCAATAACCAAATAGAACATCACCTCAGAAAAGCACTTGTTTCCAATAACGAGGCTTCTAAGGTCACAGCTGATGACACTATTGTGCTTGCTAGTGCCATGACCAGCGTTCACAAAACGTTGCTCATTATATTCTTGCTCGCTTTGGTCGCTATCGCCGTGGCGTCACAAGCACGTATTGACATTGTTGTTTCTGTACGTGGAGAACTGCTATTGGAATCGGATGTTGAGAAAGTTCAACATTTAGAAGGCGGGATATTAGAAGAATTGTTAGTCAGAAAAGGGGAAGTCGTTTATGAGGGCCAACCTATCGCTCGAATACGCTCACTTGACCGTAACACTCAACTTGATACCGTCAATACTGAAATTATTCAGATAGAGCTCGATAAGATTCGTTATGAAAGCTTACGCGACATGATAGAGCCTAACTTCGACGCTTTCATTGAGAAATACCCTGAGCAAGTTCAGGTCAACATGAATACCTGGAGACAAGAATTCTCTAAAAACCGTTCAAATGAAGAACTCATTACACACGATATTAAGCACAAGAACTCGTTGATCAGTTCAATGTTAAAGCGTCGCAAAAGTTCAGAGAATCAACTCTCTCTGATACGTAAGCAGCTCAACATCAAAAACACCCTCTATAAAGAAGAGATGGCGTCTTATGTCGACGTTCTTAACATGAAAGTACAAGAGTCGAATATGGTGCGTGAGATTGAGAACCTTGACGAATCTGTGATGAATGAGCGTTTCCAACTCGACAAACTGGAAAAGCAACACCGTGACTTGGTTGAGAATCGAAACTCTGAGTACCAAGCACAAATCATTCAAGCGAACAAAGACCTCAAGCTAAAGCGAATCTTACAACCGCAGCATTCCGACAAGGTTGATCGCCTAGTCGTCTACTCGCCAGTCGATGGTGTGGTCGATAAACTTCACTTCAATTTCCGTTCTGCTGTGATTCCGCCAGGAGAAAGTATCGCCGATATTGCCCCAATAAATAATTCGTTACACGGTGAAGCGAAGATCCCACGTAAAGACATGGGATTTGTCGAAATTGGTCAGGCAGTGAAAGTAAAAATGGATACCTATAACTTTGCAAAATACGGGTTTGTTGAGGGAACCATCGCCTCAATCAGCCGTTCATCATACGAAGAAGAAGACGCTGAATTCTATTTAGCTGAGATTGAAATTGACCGAAACTTTCTTGAACGAGGAGGCACTCAATACAAGTTATCACCTTACATGGAGTTTACCGCTGATGTGAAAACAGGCTCGCGTCGCGTGATCGAATACGCTGCGAAACCGGTGATGTCAGCCATCGAGGATGCTTTCGATGAGAGATAATCAATGAGCGGTAAACCTTCGTACAATATTTCCATACCCGCCCTACGTCTAAGCATACTATTTAGCGTGGTATTGGCTGCGCTCGCTTTCTATTTATACTGTTCTTGGTCAAAAATAGATTCAGTCGCACAAGTGCAAAGCGCCCCACTGCTCATACAAGCCCAGAAGCTTAATCAGACCATAGAACAAGATATTCAAACTCTGCAACAGTGTTTAAGTACCAACACTTGCGGCACTAACCAATTCAACCTGGTTAACTTGAAGCTTGAAATTGATGAATTTCGCTCTTTAGCCTCGTTGAACAAAACCGAGTTCAGCTTGGTTGGGGCAACTGAATACACACAACTGGAATTGGCGATTAATCGTTTCTCCGATAGCGCAAAAACACGTAACGACGTATTAGGCTTGTACCTTTCATTGACCAATAACTATCTGCAGATGGACGACAACTATCGCACCATGTTTAACAACCATGCAAATGACTTAATGTCAGAAAAAAACGAGTTCTTTATCTGGCTGTTTATGGTGGTCGTGATATTGGCTGTGATTACGATTCTATCCAACTCAGTTGCTATGTTGAAGCTAAAGAAATCCAGTTCTAACGAACGCGAAATCGACTATGAATTCGATGCCCTGTATCAAGAGCTGAAGCAGCTAGATTTACAACGTCTTGAAGAGCTTCTTAATGAAGTTAGCATCAACCCCAAGCAGCGTCAGATTTACTCTCATCTCAAACTTATTTTCAGTAAATTAGAAGACCAAAAGCGCAATAACGATCTCTACAAACAGTTGTATGCGCTGATCGGTTATGAGATTCGCGGAATTACAAACACCATCAACGGTGGCGTCCAATATCTGGTT
Organism: Vibrio sp. ZF57; assembly: GCF_001691235.1. NCBI lineage: Bacteria > Pseudomonadati > Pseudomonadota > Gammaproteobacteria > Vibrionales > Vibrionaceae > Vibrio > Vibrio sp. ZF57. Next base: position 5,029 of record NZ_MAKD01000109.1, read on the forward strand.
CAAGAAACCGATGAAAACGGCGTGTTGATGGCGAACGATATTACCTCTGCGTGTAGCACACTATCTGAGTTAGCAGAAAACTATAATCGCTTGATATCACAGGGTACGGAAAGCAAGTCGAAAGAGTTCTCTTTACTGAGTGTGTTATCTGAATTAATGATTCATATCAGTGCCAAAGTACAACGTAATGAAAGCCAACTTGACTGTTTTATCTCTGACAACTTACCCAATCGTGTAGAAGGTCAATCCACCAGCTTGTTCTGGATATTGTTCCTGCAGCTTTCCAATGCCATTCAACTCAAATCAAATAAGAAACTGTTTGTAACGATTGAATCGGGTGCGGCTTCAGACATGGAAAATACCCGTGTCACCATCAACCTCAACTTCTTATCAACACTGGATGTTTCTGTTGCCAAGCTCAACAAACTCCATTGGAGCGCACACAAAGACCATACAGCCAGCACAGATGACTTAGCGAAAAGCGTTCTGAAGGATTACGGATATTACGAGAGCCACTGGTTCCAGTCAGGGGCTCAGGAACGTTTTCAGATCGAGCTTGATCTTAAGGCTAAGAACTTCCACACAGAGAAAACTCGCTTTGATGGCAAGCGTTTACTCTTGTGTGCTAATACTCAAGTTCGCATCGATGTGATGAAGAAAATGCTCAGTAACTTGGGGCTTGATATCACCGAGATTCGCACTGCAAATGAGCTTTTCTCAGCGGCGAAAACGTTCGGTGATTACGATGCGATTATGCTCACCGATACCTTTGAACCCAACAAACTGCCCTCACTAAGTAAGACTGTGAAATCTCAGCTTAAGAACCACCCAAATACCAAGTTACTGTTGTCAGTGACCAACACTCAGCAAGCACAAGAGTGTCATAGCTTCGTCGACAAAATCATCAACGCCCCTGCTATCCCTTATGAGTTCATTCCAAACCTACTCACCATTATGGAAGCGGAAGCATCGGAAGAACAGATGGAGAACAGCTCATTCCTGATCGTAGAGGATGACCGAGTTCAACAAATTTTACTGAAACGAATCTTGACCAAGCAAGAATACGAACCCGACATGGTTGGCGATGGCGCCGATGCTGTGAAGCACTTCATGAATAAGCGCTCTGACATCATCTTCATGGATTGCATCATGCCGGGGATGGGCGGCATCGAAGCAACAAAACGTATTCGCCAATTCGAACAACAAAACGAGAAAAACCCTTGTACCATCATAGGTGCAACCGCATTGACCAGCAGTAACGAACACCAGGCTTGTATTGAGGCCGGAATGGATTACGTGATCAGCAAACCTTATAAAAGCGACCAAATCATCAAGGTGATCAACAAGTATGTGGCGGTACAAAAACTTAACTAGCAGCATCATAGCTGCGCTTACATTAAGCACGACACCTTCAGCATCGGCGACTACCCTGCTTGAGGCGGTAGAACTCGGTCTGCAGAACAGCCTTTCTCTTCGGGCGAGTGATAAAGGGGTCGAAGAGAACGAGTACAACATTGGTATCAGCCGCTCAAAATTTCTTCCTTCCCTCAATGGTGCTGCCGATACCACATGGAATGAAAATGAAACCTTGCTATCAAGTGTGCCTGATGAAACTTCAAGCTATAACTCGAACAGCTACAGCCTTTCCCTTTCTCAATCGATCTTCAATCTGGGCGATATTTTCAAATATGGGACGGCAAAGCTCGACTTCAACATTGAAGAGATTAAACACGAGAACAAAATCCAAAGCACTATTTCAGAAATCGGCTCTCAATACTTTGAGTATTTGAAAAACAACGCACAAATTAAAGCGACCAAGGTAGAGCTTAAGTCGTCTGAGACGCGTGAACATCAAATGCGACGCAATGTGGAACTCGGCAATACAGCCGCCAGTGAGCTTTACGAAGTGATTGCTCAGAAAGAAGGTGTGTCGAATCGATTGAGAACCTTGCAGAAAGACCGTCGCGTCATTCTCAACGGGCTATCGATTCAGATTCAATACCCTATCACTCCGTCTCAAGATATCTACGAAAGTGTGCCTTTAAAAGAGATAAACGAAACCGAACAACGATCAATCATGGATCAAGCGTTAAAGCTCAACAACGACTTGTTAGTGGCTAAGAAAAACGTCGAGAGAAGCCGCAGAAGCTTAAAAGAGAGCGGTTCGAACTTCTTACCGACCGTATCGCTTTCAGCCAGCTATCGACACGATGACGCCAATAACTTCGACAAAACCGACATTACAGCGACAGGCGAAAGTAACTCAACCAGTGTTGGGTTAAACCTAGCAGTTCCTATCTTGTCTGGTGGCTCTGATTACTACGGCTATCAAAAATCATCGACGGCCATCGAACGTACTGAGCTGCTTTACCAAGATTCGCTTTACACCACACGTAACAGTGTGAATACCTCCGTGCTCAACATTAACGATTTCTCGCAGTCTATAAGCAGTTACGAAAACATCATTCGCGCCAACTACGCGTCTTATAAAGGGATCCAAAGAGCCTACCAATTGGGCACGCGTACTATCACCGACTTGCTGGCGGCGGAAAGTAAACTATTCAGCGCCTTAAGAGACTACGAAAGCGCACGATACGACTACATCATCGAGACCATCAAGCTTGAGCAAATTAAGGGAATACTCTCAATTCAATCTATCGAAAGCGTGATGCAATTAATGAGCGATATTGAGGGACGAGACAATCAAGATTTGGTGCCTAAACATCTTCTCTCAACGGAGTCGTTGAGGAAAGGAGGTCGCAATGCAAACTGAGCAGTTTTCGCAAAAGATCAACATGGCAGATAAGTGTTATCTGACTTTCTCAACGATAATATCGACCCTGTTTGGTTTGGTACTGCCCTTCTCCATTCTGATCATTTTTGACCGAGTGTTACCCAACCAAGCACAAGATACTCTGTTCTTATTGTTCGCGATTATCTTGATTTCTATCTTCCTCGACTATCACTTAAAAAATCAGGAAGAGAAGATTTCCTCTGTCATCATGAGGCAGTTTGAGACCAACTTAACCAATAAGGTATTTCAATCCATCTGTTTGGCGGAAATCTCTAAGTTCCGACGTTTGGAGCCAGGCGAATACCTAGAACGAATCTCAACCATTCCTGAATTGAAAACCTTCTTTGGTGGCGAATCGGTTCGAGCGCTTATCAACCTTGCCGTCAGCGTGATCACTATCCTCATCATAGGACTCATCAACATATGGGCTGGCATTACCCTTCTGATTGCCTCTGTCATCTTGGCTATTTTTGCGTGGAGCCTTTCCAAACAAAAGATTGGTAGTTTGCAGAATAAGTCAGACATCGAAGGGTTAACTACCTCCAAAATCATTGAGATCATCTCTAGCCCGCTTGATATCAAAGCTCGAAATATGGAATACCGCGTTGAAAGCCTGATGACACAAATGGTCGAAGAGCGCGAAGTTGAGAACATCAAATATGAGCAGATTGAATCTAACTTCAGCCTAATATTGGCGCTCATCCAACAGCTTTCTATAGCTTGTGTTGTTGTGGTACTGGCAACGGCCGTTATCAATATGGAATCTAGCCAAGGCATCATGGCCGCGATCATCATGCTAACCAACCGTTATTTTGCGCCTTACCAACAAGTGATGCGCACCGCGAGCCGTTGGGAGTTAAACAAACTCCATATTCAGCGTATCGTTGACCTCCTTGAATTGGCCGCCTCTGTTGAACACCAACATGAAACAACAGAAGTAGAACGTATCTCGGTTAAGTATTCTGAAAAGCAGCGTATCGAGTTCGAACTCGGACAAGCCTATTTGCTGACAGGGAAAAGTGGTTCAGGTAAGACCCACCTCGCTAACTGTATTACGCGTCAGAACAGTGATAGCAAACTAGATATCATGATTAACGACACGCCTTTGGATGACGTCAATTACAACGTTTGGCGTAACAGTGTTCTGATGGTTGATAAGACCAGTTCGTTCGTAGAAGGGACGATTATCGATAACCTCACCTGTTTCCGCCCAAGCTTGAATAACACGGCGTTTGCACTGTGTGAAACCATGAACATCAAAGCTCAAATTGATGGGCTTCCTGCCGGTTTTTATACAGAACTCAAAGGCCATATGCGTAACCCATTCTCACGCCAAGTTGGCTACGCCCTATTATTAGTTCGCGCCCTGCTCGCCAGTAAGCGCGTATTGATATTTGATGACATCGACTGTGTGTTTGATGAGGAATTTGCACGAATGGTTCTCACCAGTACGGCTTATCGAGCCAACGACAAAATCTTGATCATCGCCAGTAATAAAATGGACAAGCTTAACCATCGCCTCAAACGCGTAAAACTTACCGGAGGTGACCAATGAGTATCTTAGTCGACTTCAATAATGTACCGCAACGTGTCTTGGATTTTGAATCCAGCGGATACGACGAACGTTACAGTCAATCGCCACTTATCCGCGGTTTGGCCTACACCTTGATAGCACTCGAATGGGAAGGCACACCCACGATACTCAGCGATGCTTTTATTCCGAAACACAAAGACAGCGACAGCTTTACAGCAACCATAGAGCGTCTTGGGTATCGCTGTGATGTGACCAAATTAAAGACACTCGAGAATATAGATAAACACCCTCAGCCATGCTTTATTGAAATAGAGAATCTAAGTGCGATTTTCTTAGGCACCAAAGATGGAAAGTTGCTGCTGTTTGATTACACGAACAACAACACCATTGAATACCCAATGTGCAAAAAGCCCTGTTTGCTGATTGCGATTAGCGAATATTCTCGTCTGTTCCGCGAGCCACCTCCGGAATCGCAAGACAGAAGCAATTGGATTAAATACGCTTTCTATCGTTATAACAATGAACTTAAAAGCCTGATCATTCTCAGCTTCGTCATCAGTATTCTCGGTGCATTGCAGCCATTCTTTATTATGAGTGTATATAACTTCGCACTGACTTCGAGCTCCGAAGCCACACTCTATTGGCTAACCTTATTCGCCATTATTGTCGGCTTCTCTGAATACTTCTTTAAGAAAATGCGGGTCAACATCATTGCCACTTCCGGTAAAGACCTCGCCGTGCACATCTCGCAAGCCGTTATATCTAAGTTGCTTTGGCTACCCTATGCGATGACATCTACTGCTGGGGTCTCTTCTCAGCTAGCACGTTTGAAAGATATCGATACCTTCCGACGCTTGGTGACTGCCGAATCGACGCTCAGCTATTTTGATATGCCGTTTGTGATCGTATTTATCATCGCCATTGCTCTGATGTCTGGTACAGCGGCATTAGTGGTGATGGGTGGTTTAATACTGATGTTAGTGTTCTGTATTTACTCGCGCTATATCTACTCGCAAGCCACATCCAAAAGTTCGCGCGCCAATGCGATGGTCTCGTATCAATGGAACGAAATCCTTCGTGGTATCAAAACAATCCAAGGCCTGCCTTTACTTCGTGTCGTTCAATCTCGATTCAGTGCATCGCATATGCAAAGCACCAGCGATGCAGAGAACGTTGCCGTGACTAACAGTAAGATTCAGGCCGCTGGCGGTAGTTTGATCCAAGTGATTGGTACAGCAAGTATCGTGACCGCGGTAATCGGCGTGATGGAAGGTACTTCTGATGCGGGTGCCATGCTCGCAACCGTTATTTTGGTTTGGAAAGCGTTAGGCCCAATCATGGGTATCTATAACTCAATTTCCAAGTTCCAATCGATCAAGGCTTCATCAGCACAGATAAACAACCTGATGTCGATGAATGACGACAAATTGACCTTAGAAAAAAGCCCACCTATTCGCCTGTTCCAAGGAAGCATTGTGGGCAGCGGTGTCAGTCACCGATATGCAGGAGCGGCGACCGGCTTAACCAACCTTGGTTTCAAAGTGCCACCCAGTGCCAAAGTGGTCATTTGTGGCCCTACGGGCTGCGGTAAAACCACCTTAATTTCAATCATTGCTGGGTTAGAAGACCGCTATCAAGGCGCTGTATCTGTCGATGGTTACAACATTAAACAGTTCAATAGCTACCGTTATCGCACGTCGATTAACTACATCCCTTTCAATTTGCATATTTTTGAAGGCTCACTTGAGACCAACTTCATTTTACACAACGGACTGATTCCAACAGACAAGATGCAAGAGATGGTGAGCTTCTTCGAGTTAGATGAATGGCTTCCGGAAGGCTTAGCTACTCAGTTAAGCGTGGATAAATGCAAAAGTCTCCCGAATGGAATTCAACAAAAATTGCGTCTGGCACTCGGCTTAGGTAACTGTGAGCAATCTCTGATTATTATTGATGAGCCATTCAATGGTGCAGAAAATGAAAATGCGCAGTACTTTAACCGTTTGTTCAGCGATAAGTTGCTGAATAAGACCGTGATTTTTTCGACCAACGACCCTGGTTTGATCGCAACATCAAACATGAGTTTAGTGTTAGAGCCGGATGGAAATTTGAAATATTTTGGCTTAACAGACAAATACTTAAACAGCTTAAGCTAAAACCTCAACGCTTAATCACAATTCGCTATTTAGGGAAATGGATATAATTGACAAATTCATAAGCGAGAGGGATGATTCGCCCCAATACCTCAGGTAACAAGGAAGAATATGTACACATTCGTTGCAGACAAGCTTGATGTAGCTTACTTATCCGCAATTCCTGAAAACCACCAACTTCAGGAGTGCGATGTACCTGAAGAAGAGATGGAGCTTCGAGAGATCGTTGAGGTTTGGTATGAGTCTGCCTTCCTACCCGCTTTCAATCTTCAGAAAATAGACATTGAGAACAAAGCAGAGCTCACCATCGTACAAATGCACGTATTCAGCAATGATACGAGCACACTCGCCTTCCTACTAAAAAACAGAGTGTATCGCGCCGCACTTAACAGAATGCTCGGTATTTGGACATTAGAACCCTCTGCAAAAACCGTATTAGAGCAACTTCTTTTCGAATTAAGCCTCGATAACAATCGTCCTCATTAGTAAGCTTTTTAAGTGATTCATCAATAAGCATAAAATTAAACAAACTGCCAAACGCTATAAATTACTAATAAAAGAACGCATTTCAAAATAAGCTCTGGAATCACAAGAACTTATACCTCTCCCACACTTACGTAAAATTTACCGTTTCAAAGTTTCCATATCGGCATTTTTATTCTACTGTTTTTATATAACGACAGTTGGATGGATCCTTATATGGCGATTACGGTTTGGAATAACCTTTCAGTCAAACATAAACTCTTTGGCTTAGTTCTACTTCCCATTTCATTATTACTCTTCCTAGCAGGTAGACAGGCTTATATATTAACGACTCAGTTAACCGATTTTGAACGAACCAATCAGTTATCTGTCTATCTTCAAGATATTTCTATTTTGTATAGAAGTACCTTAGCCTCTAGCCCTGAAGAGTTTGCTACTCAAAGCAACCAAGTAAAGGCAGAACTTAAAAACCTGTCTCCCATCATTTTTTTAGACGCATCTGGTGAAATGAATCAACTTGTTGCCGATTTCAGCGAAGCGACCTTATCGACGATGCAAGTGACTGACACTTACGATAAATTGGATGCCCTCGAATGGCAGAGCGATTTATACAAGCAACTGTTACTTGAAGTAGAGAAAGTCCCTTTTGAAAACACTAAACGTGAAATTCAACAGCACCTCACTGCCCTTCAACAACTTGAGTGGTTGATGTTTTGGTCGAACGAAGAGTTCAAGCTTGGTAGTTCACTGATTGAGATCTTCCAAATCAGCCAAGAGTACGACCCAGAACTCGCCGAACAGATCAAAACCTTGAGTGAAAGACAGCAATTGTTCTTAGAGCGCTTTGTTTCATTGAACGCCAACGAACATCAAGTTTCTTTGATGGTTGAAGTGTTTCGAAATGATGTGTTTGCTCAAAGCCAAGAGATAAGAAGCGCGCTACTCGACCTAAATACAATCAGCCAACTGACGCCACAAGAAGTGTCTGTCGGCTTAGAAGCGATGAGCGCACGGCTCAACTTATTACAAAGCCTTGGCGGCGTAATCAAGCAAGAGTTTCAACAAGAAGTTGAGCAAGCCATCTATGGCGCGCAAATACAACGAACCCTGTTTATTTCAATCGTCGCTTTGCTGGCTGCGATTGTTATGGGTTTAACTCTTAGCTTGGCGAGACAAGTCACTAACAACCTTAATTTGGTGTTAGCTTTCTTAAAAAGCGAAAATGATGACACGCGCCCTTCTTTAGATAAATTAATCCAAGGTAAAGATGAACTCAGTCTGTTTGCTCAGCAAGTTGAACGATTGACCATCGAACGAGAGCTCGCGAAAGAGAGATTGACGGTAGCAAAAGAAGACGCAGAGAGAGCCAAAGAGGATGCCGAACACGCGAAAGACCACGCAATACAAGCCAGCAAAGCAAAAAGTAGCTTCTTGGCCAACATGTCTCATGAAATTCGCACCCCGCTCAATGGTGTTATTGGTATTTCGGAAATCCTCGCAGATACGCCGCTTACACCGACACAACGTGACTATGTTGATACGATCGAAACTTCATCCCAACTGCTCCTTAGCTTAATCAACGATATCTTAGACTTCTCTAAAATTGAGTCTGGCATGCTATTAATCAGCCCGCATTCTGCATCGATTAGAGAGTCGATATACGACATCGCCTCTATTATGGCACCAAAAGCGAAAGAACAAAGAATATCGATTAACGTTGATATCAGCCCAGATACACCAGCACGCGTGATGATAGACGATCACCGTTTAAGACAGATCTTGATGAACTTTATGTCGAATGCGGTGAAGTTTACGGCTGAAGGTGGCGTCACATTATCAATTCAAACGCTCAACAAAGCAGATAACAATGCCACTATTCGATTTGCTGTACGAGACACGGGTATTGGTATCGATTCACTGCAACAAAAACAGATATTTGAACCGTTCGCTCAAGAAGACGATTCAACCACACGTCAATTTGGTGGTACTGGTCTTGGTCTAGCCATCAGTACACAGTTGGTAGAGCTGATGGGTGGTCAAATTCAACTCGACTCCGTCAAAGGTGAAGGAAGCTGTTTCTACTTCGACTTGGTATTGCCTGTTGACTTGATACTGCCAAAACCAAGTACAGCAACGGCTGATATTTATGTGCTGGGTAACGAAAACATGCTCTCCGAGCGAATCGAGTCCGACCTTAACCTTTATGGTTTGAAGGTTACCGATAAAACGAATGATATAACGGCAATTACAGAGCAGCTCTCCACTCAAAAACACACTAAACCTATTACTGTTGTTTTCGCCGAAGATGACGCATTCCTAGCTAATACCCACGCAGATAACTTAGAAAAGCTGCACCAAAACGGCATCACTATCTGTTTGATACGCTCCTTCTTAAGTGAGCCAGCGGATCTTGGTGACAGCGTTACTGCACAAGTCGCACAGCCCCTACTCGGCTTGCGTTTAATTAAAGCTATTGAGCTTTGTGATACTCGAGGTTTGGCGGAACTATCGGAAGCAAGCCAGACATCAGTCGAGATCCAACACAAAATCCTCATCGTTGAAGACAACAAGATCAACCAAAAAATTGCTGGTCTTCATGTCGGTAAAAGTGGTTTTGAATTCGAGTTCGCTAATAATGGTCAAGAAGCTGTGGACATGTTCACCGCTAATCCTCATTACGCGGTGATACTCATGGACTGCATGATGCCGGTTATGGATGGCTTTGATGCAACAAGCAACATCCGAAGAATTGAAAAAGAAACAGAAGCGACGCGACGCATCCCTATCATTGCATTGACCGCCAGTGTCATCGATGACGATATTCAGAGGTGTTTCGACGTTGGTATGGATGACTATGTATCAAAACCATTCAAGTTCGAAATGCTTAAAGAGAAAGTACTCACCGCGGTAGAAGCTATGCCACTACCAGCTTCCTATAAAGCTCAACCTAAGAAACAACCTGCAACTGTCACTCCAATTATCAACGGGGCTGCGACCAAACGTACTTTGCCTGAAGAAGCGGAACAAAACGCAATTCCGAGCAAATCAGAGAGAATCTTGCTAGTCGAAGACAACCGCGTCAATCAAAAAGTAGCTTCTATCATGCTGAAGAAGGCCGGATATGCCTTTGAAATTGCAGACAACGGACAAATTGCCGTTGATATGTACCAGAACGACAGTAGCTTCGACATTATTTTGATGGATTGCATGATGCCTGTTATGGACGGTTTCACGGCAACTAAGGAGATTCGAGAACACGAGAAAAACCAAGGCTTAAGCAAAACTCCTATTATCGCGTTAACCGCCAGTGTTATGGATGATGATATTCAAAAGTGCTTTGATTCCGGAATGGATGGATACGTAGCGAAGCCCGTAAGAAAAGAAAAGCTATTCCATCAAATAGAGAGTGCGACTTGTTAGGAGATACCTCATGGATTGGATTAGAACAATAAAAACACTTCCCCGCAGAGTCATGTTGCCAGTCGCGGTAGGGCTATTAGGAAGCTTGCTTTTTCTAAGCCCTGCTCACGCCGCTGAAGATTATGCCATATTTTCTTTAGACTCCGGATTTGAAGAGATATCAATAAACAAAGCGCGAAAGCTCTATAGAGGGAAAACTAAGCACCTCAATGGCAAACGTGTTGAACTGTCTGATTGGCCTGAGAACAGTGCCGAAAGAGAGGACTTTTATCAGCTTTTGCTTGGAAAAAATGCCGCTCAAATGAATGCACACTGGGCTGGTTTATCTTTTTCAGGAAAAGCGCGTTATCCAAAAGAAATCAAAACGGCGTCAACCGACAGCTTAGTCGACTGGCTTGATGACAAACCAAACCGTATTGGTTACTCCCCACTCTCTTCGGTTCCTCAAAATGCCAACGTTCTCTACGTTATAAGTTCGGAGAAATAATATGAAAAGAATAATTACGTCAGTGTTATGTGCCTCAATGGCCTCTCCGGCTTTTGCGAATATCGAACTTACCGATAATTTATCCTTGAGTGGCTTTGGCTCAACGTCTTGGGCAACATCGGATAACGATAATCCATTAATCATCAACCGCGGTTTTACTGATGAGAGCTGTTACGACTGTGATACCACATTTGGTGTTCAACTCGATTACTTCTACAACTCATTCAAAGCTTCCGTGCAAGTTGTCAAGCCACCCCAATATGATTGGAGTGAGCCGCAGCTAGAGTGGGCTTACTTAGGTTATGAATTTAATGACTTTGATGTCAGCATTGGTCGATTACGACTACCATTATTCCTTGCCTCTGAGTACTACTATGTGGGCCAAGCCTATATGACAGCAAGGCCACCGACAGAGGTGTATAACAGCGTTCTCGGAGACACAGCTTTCAACGGTATAAAAGTGAGCTGGACTCATGATGTCAGTGATAAAGCAACGCTATTGCTCTCACCTTTCTTCGGTGTAAAAGACAAAAACAAAGTTGACTTTAATTCGAGTACAGAGCTGGAATTTGAAACCAACCGAATGTTCGGTGCCAATCTTCAATTGAGCGGTGAAAACTATCGTTGGAACTTGTCATTCCTCAACTCCAATTTTGATCAAACCGTTTCTGGCACGATTACAATCCCTGGGACTTCGATAACAGCTCCATTCAGTAGCAAACAAGACAACCAACACATTCAACTTTGGTCGTTAGGTGTTGAGTATGAATTAGGTCAAGCGGTGCTTGCAAGTGAAGGACAGATCAGTGACATCTCGTCCTCGATGTACGCTAGTTTGGGCTACAGACTAGATTTATTCACTCCATACGTCGTTTACGGAGCAGAGTTTGATTCTCACGAACACCTAAAAGGAAACAGCTACCTAATTGGTGTGGATTACGATGTGTTACCTAACGTCTCCATCAATGGCGAAGTGCAATATTTTGAGGCTCGTAAAGCAAACGGTGCCTTTGTTGAGAATTTCAATGCACTTACTGGTTTTGATGACAAAGATGCCGTCCTTTATACGATCATGTTGAGTTTCGTCTTCTAACCCAAATCCTTTTCCAATTACGCCAGACGAAACTGGCGAAGAGTTTATGGTAAGTGCAACGAATCCATATGTAAGCAGCACTGGGTATTCGGTACTCAAGCAAGGAGGTAATGCAGTCGATGCAATGGTGGCGATGCAGATGACAATGTCGGTGGTTGAACCGGATATGACTGGGATTGGCGGCGGTACTTTTGCGCTGTTTTACCAAAAAGACAAAGACCAAGATTGATCGCACCAAACCTTACGACCCAACGGGTTTGCTCGTCGAAAAGAAAACCTACGCCGAAATGTTAGTACCAGAGTTCATGCAGCTCGGTTATCCGGTGCATGTCATTCCAGTCGTCAGTGGCTTGAATGCCATTGAAGTCAAAGATGGCAAGATCTATGGCGCGACCGACAGACGCCGTGCATCAAGCTCTATGGGTGAATAATAAAACGAAATGGGCAAGTAACAGGCTTGCCCTTATTTTGTCTTTAGTTGCTTGAACCTCGTCTAAGCAGTTCATGGATGCGAAAAAGCCAGTCGAACGTGTCGACTGGCTTTTCATTATAGGCTTCGCTAATTACTCATTAGGATATTATGAGCTTGGCGCTACTCGTTTATCTTTCAACTGATCAATAACATAGTCAGGAGCTACTTTACCTAGCTCACCTAAGCAATCATCGGTCTTTTCATTTCCGTAGCGCACATAGATATCGCATACCGCGTATAGCTGCTCTGGAGAACCAGAGATCAAATATGCTTTCTCGAACGATTTAGTCGACTTGTCGATATCCAACTCTTCTTGTAATACCCCATTTAGGTACCAGTAGTAGCTGTTATCTTTCGCTAGCTTCGCAGCCACTTCAATCTCTTTGGCTGCCGCAGTTTTGTCTTCAAGGCGAACCAGAGTCAACGATTTCGAATAATGCAGAGCGGCGTTGTTTGGCACGCTCTCCAAACCACGATCTAATACTTCGACTGCTTGCTTATCTTTGTTCTGAGCTCGAAAATTATCTGCGTAGCTCAACCAAACTTGCGCTTCTTTTGGATGCGTATTGATCAGCTCTAGATAAACCGTTTCCGCCTTATCCCAATCATTGTGCCAACGAAGCACATCAGCAAACAGTAATTGGTACTTTTCAGATTCTTGCGTTTCCAAGAAGCTAATAAGCTCTATGACTGGTGGTTCAATTTGTGCTTTCTGCTCGTCATCCAATGCATTGAAGTCACGGACTAGGTTTGACGTTGCCGTATGGCGAACCATGGTATCGCTGTCTTTTAGCAAGGGTGAAACTAACGCCCAGCGATGTTCAAGTTGGTAAGGTTCAGAACCGATAACCGCCGCTTCACGAACTTCAGGGTTTTGATCTTTTAAGCCTCTTGCCACCGCCACCAGCGCATTTTGGCTTGGATATGAAGCAAGCTCTTGCAGTGCACCAGTACGATTTTCAACAGATTGATTCTGATCTTGTGCCATGTAAGACAACTGTTGAATGCGGGTTTGAGTGTCCGTCATTTCAAGCATTTGATTGATATTTTGTGCTGGCGCGTCAACCGTTTGTTGAACGCTATTCGCAGCCATCGCAGACGTTGAAATTAATGCGGACGTTGAAATCAATAAAGCAACAGCCGTCGCTAAACTCTTCTTCATAGTATTACCTTAAACTGGAGAACTTAGCCTGTCCTTAGACTCGTATCTGATTAAATTTTTCTTGGACCTGTTGATCCAAAGAACGAGTTAAAACTTGGTCTCGAACGTAGCTTGTTGCGCCTGTTTTGCTCGATGCGCCATCAATACTGAGTCGCTGAATTTACCATGAGCAACCGGATGCCCCATCGCGCGAGCGATGTACGCCATCGACTTATCGACATGAGAAAAGAACTTATGCCAACCAGCACATAAGTAGTTCAAACCCGGTTCACCTACACGAGTTTTGATAAAGCGGTTCTTAGGGCACTCACCATGACAAGCGAACTTGTAATCACACTGCTGACATTGACTGGTCAGTGTACGGGATTTAGCAAAACCAAACTTTTGCTGTGGTGCGCTGTACGCCAAATCATCAAGTTTCTCGTGATGAATATTGCCAATCTTGTATTCAGGGTAAACATAATGGTCGCATGAAAATACGTCGCCATTTGGCTCCATTGCCAAGCCCTTTCCGCATATCTCATTCAAGGTACACAGTGGGTTCGGACGCCCAATCCATGTTTCTACGCTCGCTTCAAAATACTGAACAAACACCTTGCCGATGTCGTTCTTGGCCCACTCGTCAAACACAGAAATCAAAAAGTTACCCCAAGCCAAGTCCGACACACACCACGATTCCATGATTGAATCTTTATGGCCGGGGATCAGGCGTTTGTCGCCTTGTTTAAGCTGCTCGCTTACTTGGGATGTTTGTGGTGCAACCGTTCGGAACGTTTTCTGTTCAACGATAGGAATAAACTGCATTTGCGGTGACTTCACCACATCACGTAGGAAGCGATAGACCTCAAGTGCATTTTGACTGGTGAGGTTATTCACACAGGTAAGCGTTGCGAACTTCACTTGGTGTTTGTGCAGCAGCTCCACAGCCGCCATCACTTGTTTGAATGTGCCACGGCCAGCTCTGTTAACACGATAAGCATTGTGCAGCATTTCAGGACCATCAATACTCAAACCGATCAGGAAGTTGTTCTTCGCAAGAAACTCAGCCCAATCATCATTCAACAATGTACCATTGGTTTGTAAGTCGTTTGAAATCAATACACCTTCAGGTTGGTACTTTTTCTGTAGCTCAACCACGCGTTCAAAATACGCCAAGCCTAGCATGGTCGGTTCACCGCCCTGCCATGAGAAGATGATTTCTGCCGTGTTTTGACCTTCGATGTATTGTCGGATGTAGGTTTCTAACGTCTCATCATCCATTCTTGGAGAACTGCCTTTCTTGTACTCCAACAAATCTTGCTTACTTAGGTAGTAACAATATTTACAGTCAATGTTGCATGCTGCGCCAATCGGCTTAGCCATGACATGCAAGCGCTTAGACGCTTTACCGTTATATTGTGGACCTTGAGTAATATGCATGATTTACCTACCTATTTTAGTATTCTGGACCCATCATAATTCCTATTCGAACAGGTGACATGTTATACCCTTTATAACCAATAGGAATGACCTTAAACGTTAGAATTAGACCCTATTTCGAACATCTGAGGCACGTGATGAAATTTCTTAATTACAAACAGTTAGCAACAATTAGCAGCGTCACCATGACTATCCTTCTGAGTGGCTGTGCAAGCGTGCCTACACACCCCATCGCCCAACAAATTGACCAAGAGATGGTGTTGGTTGAAGGCGGCACATTCACCATGGGGTCGAACGGTCCAGAAGCGACCAAAGCAGAGCGTCCTGCACGTAATGTAACTGTAGATAGTTTCTATATTGCGAAGTTCGAGGTGACTCAAGAATTGTTCGAATCGGTGATGGGTTCATCTCTCAGTTATTTCCAAAACCTACAAGTTCCGGTCAATAACCTTAGTTGGCAGCAAGCAAACTATTTTGTTGAGCAGTTGAATGAATTAACGGGTGAAGAATACCGTCTGCCTACTGAAGCTGAATGGGAATTTGCAGCCAAAGGTGGCAATAAAAGTAAAGGCTATACTTACAGTGGTTCCAATAACTTAGATGATGTTGCGTGGTACTCAGCAAATTCTAAAAATAGCGCACATCCAGTCGGGCTAAAGAAACCAAATGAACTAGGCTTATATGACATGACAGGAAACGTGGGCGAGTTTGTTATCGATGCCTTCGATGACACCTTCTACCGATTCGGTCCAACAGACAACCCTAACAACGCAAAACACAGCGACGTCGGTTTATCACACAAATCGGTTCGCGGTGGCAGCTTTGCTTATGACGAAAATGAATCTGAAAGTTACCGTCGTGACTTCGCAAGCCAATCGATCACTATGTCAGATATGGGGCTGCGTTTAGTTAAGGATGTGAACTAGCTAACGAAGCGAACTAACTAAAGATGCCGAAGGTTATGGTTCACTAATCGTCACCAACAATACTAAAAATACGATTCGCACTGCACACACGTTACAAATCTGGCCAAACGTTGGAAACCTGACCAAACATTAGAACTCAGCGGCAACAGTGAATAAGGAAACTCTATGCAATACACCAAGCTTTCAGGACTAACCCTCGCGTTACTCTGCGCTCTCCCAGCTTCAGCTGAGGAAAAGCCAAATCTAGTCCTTCAAATCACGGTAGATGGCCTGCGCGCAGATCTAATCGAACGATATAAGCACAACTTCGGTGAAGGCGGTTTCCGGTACTTAATGGATGATGGTACCTACTACACCAACGCAAACTACCAACATGGCAACACGGAAACGATCGTGGGCCATGTGTCGCTTGCAACAGGTGCTCCACCGAGCGTACACGGCATGGTAGGTAACGTTTGGTATGACCGTAGCGAAGAACGTTTGGTGTATAACGTAGAAGACGGTAACTACCAAATGCTGACCTCTGGTGCAGGTGTCGATAAAGCAACAGAGATCGACCCAACGCAGAAGACAGCACAAGGCGATGGCCGCTCTCCAGAGCCAATACTCTCCACCACGTTTGGTGACGAACTGACGATTTCCAATAGTGGCAAATCAAAAGTATTCGGTGTATCAGTGAAAGACCGCGGCGCAATCTCATTGGCAGGACACAGTGGTAAAGCCTTCTGGTTCTCCAAAGCACAATCGGAGTTTGTCACCAGTAACTATTACTATGACGAGTATCCAGATTGGGTATCACGCTGGAACGAGAAAGCGATTGCTGCTCAGTATTCCAAACAGAAATGGGAGCTCTCATTACCGCGTGATAAATACACGTTGCAAGAACACGATACCGAACACAAAGTGAAACTCGGTGACTTCCAACGCACCTTCCCTCATCCTTATGGCCCGGCAAGTTACAAGTACTACAGCACAACGCTAACCGTCAGCCCTGCTGGTGACGAAATCACGGAAAACTTCGCTAGCACCTTGTTGATGCAAGAGAAGCTTGGCCAAGGCGACGTGACCGATTATCTGTCAGTGAGTTTCTCATCAAATGACTACGTGGTGCACCTTTACGGCCCTGAAAGCCTAGAAACAGAAGACAACCTTATCCGACTTGATAAGACTCTCGCTAAGCTTTTCAAAACCGTGGATAACCAAGTCGGGCTAGAAAACACATTGATTGTGCTGTCTGCCGACCACGGTGTACCTGAATCTTCACCTGCGGCAAATGCGCTTGGTTTCAATCAAGCTCAATACTTCAATAAAGACACACTACTCTCGAGTGGTGTTGAGAAACGATTGAAGGATGAATTTGGTTTAACCAAAGACGCGATTCGCTTGTACGCACAACCTTACATCTATCTGAATCATGATCTGATCGCTGAGAAGAAGCTTGATCTGGCTAAGGTCCAAGAAGCTATTGCGGATGAAATTGCAAAAGTGAAAGGTGTTGCGTTTGCTGTATCAAGTAGTGACATTGCGGCTAACCGAGTACCGGATACGCATGTGATGCAGCTAATTAAAAACAACTACCACCCTGCTCGTTCTGGCGACGTTTACGTAGTATTTGCACCGCGCAGCTACATTAACGACATGGAAGGCCTCCAAATTGCCTCTACACATGGTTCTCCGTGGAAATACGACACTCATGTGCCTGTGATCTTTGCAGGCTACGACGTTGAAGCTAAGAAGGTATCGCGACCAGTGACGCCATATGACATTGCGCCAACGCTTTCGAACAAACTGGGTATCACCCAACCAAGCGGGTCAATCGGAGAAGTGCTGCAAGAGATCACTGAGTAGACTCAATCTCTAAGGTTTCGTGAGCTAGATTTCGAATCCAGCACCCACTCAATAAAAGAGCCGTTTATCTGTTTCTGACTCACTAGGTCGAAACAAATAAGGTTCATCGCGTATTAGCGGGAACTAAAAACAAAAACGGTAGTAAGTGACATGGTTTAGTCGCCAAACAAAAATCATACACAAACTACCGTTTTCATGCCGAAT
>NZ_MAKD01000110.1:0-6257 GCF_001691235.1 Vibrio sp. ZF57
TAAAAAACAGTATATGATCACACCTAAATCTGATCATCAAATCGATCTTGAATGGGCGTTGTTGCCTAAATCAATTGAACCTTTTCCAAGTCCTGCGATCTGATCCTTTATGATGGTTAGAGCGGTGACAACATGGGTAAGGCGAAAAAGAAGATAACTAACTGGGCGGAGTACAATAAGGCTTTGTGCAAACGGGGCTCGGTTACGTTCTGGATAGATGATACAGCCGTAGATGCATGGCGATGCAAAACTCATCATGGTAAGCGTGGGAGAGGCTTTCAGTACTCTGATACAGCGATTGAAACCGCCTTGATGATTAAGGGCATCTTCTCTCTTCCTTTACGTGCTCTTCAAGGCTTTATCGACTCTATCTTTGAGCTATTAGATGTTCCACTAACGTCCCCTGACTACACCTGTATCAGTAAACGCTCGAAGACAGTTCAGGTCAAATATCGCAATAAATCCAAAGGAGCTATTCGCCATATAGCCATTGACTCGACTGGTCTCAAAGTTTTTGGCGAGGGTGAATGGAAAGTGAAAAAGCACGGCGCCGAAAAACGCAGAACTTGGCGTAAACTGCACTTAGCTGTTGATGTAGAAACTCATGAGGCCATTAGTGCAGAAGTCAGTCTTGTAAGTGTTGGCGATAACGAAGTGCTGCCAACATTACTCAACCCTTTACGTAGAAAGATCCATACAGTATCTGCTGATGGAGCATATGACACAAAAAGTTGCCATGAGACTCTGAAAAATAAGGGCTGTACTCCGTTGATACCACCTCGAAAGAATGCGGCTCTTTGGGAAGATGGGCATCCCAGAAATGAAGCTGTAGAGGCTCTTAAAAACGGAACAATAACGGAGTGGAAATCTGAGTCTGGTTACCACTATCGCTCAATATCTGAGACCGCAATGTCTCGATATAAAGGACTAACCAGCGGTAAATTGAGCTTGAGATGTTACAACGCTCAAGTGGGAGAAATCATGGCGAATGTCAAAGCTATAAACAAAGTCATAGGACTAGGTATGCCTGTTAGAAGCTAACGATTAGTCAAATATGGCGTCGTTGAACCTCAAGCTGATTTGATCATATATGGACACTTCCTATTGGCAAGTAGTAAATCTGAAAGTTTTAGGTAAAAGATTGCAGACATATATCCGAGTTCAAGGACTCTTAATGATTTCCGCTGAGCATGCTCTTATCAACAACACGAACTTGAAAGTCCTAAGATCAAATCAGAGTTCCATACTCACGGTCTTACCTGTTTTCTCATTTCCACTTCATGCGCAATTTTAGATAGATAGTAATTCAGGATTAGAGTGTTGCTGATTAGCCAATAAAGCCCATGCAATTCGAGCATTCCGATTAGCTAGTGCGACTATTGCAACATTCTTGTGTTTTCGTTTCAGTAAGTCATTCAACCAGCGGTGAGTATAAGTGGTTGGCTGTTGCTTTAAGTGCCCAAGAACAGCTCTTGCACCATGCACTAGTAGTCTTCGTAAATAGCCATCCCCCCGCTTGCTTATACCAAGCAATACTTGTTTGCCACCCGTTGAAAACTGCTTAGGTACAAGTCCAATCCATGCAGATACCTGCCGTCCATTATTAAAAGATGCGGGGTCACCTATACTTGCAACAAGTGCGGTGGCAGTTATAGGGCCAATTCCAGGGATCTCTGCGATTCTTTTAGAATCAACATTCGTACTGTGCCATTGTTCAATTTCTTTTGTTAACGCACTAATTCGTGAAGAAAGCTCATCAATTAGTTCTTTTAAATGAGTAACCACGCAGCGAATCGGTGGCGTCAAATTATTTTCAGCATCCTCTAAAACCAGAGGGAGCTGCTTGTTAAGTGATGCACTTCCTTTAGGAAAGACAAGACCAAACTCAGCCAGCAACCCACGTAATTGATTAGTTTGGCCAGTTTTCATTGAAACTAACCTTTCTCTAGCTTTGTGAACAGAAAGGATTGATTGCTGTTCAATCGATTTTATAGGTACGAAACGCATGTTAGGGCGAGTTACCGCTTCACAGATTGCTTCAGCATCAGCGGTATCGTTCTTATTTGATTTCACATAGGGCTTAACAAACTGCGGAGGCATAAGTTTAACGTCATGACCAAATTGCTTGAATACTCTTGCCCAATAATGAGCACTGGAGCAAGCTTCCATACCAACAAGACAAGGAGGCATATTGGTCAACGTTTCGGACAACTTCTTTCTGCTGATATTTTTCTTCAAAAGAACTTTGCCTGATGAATCTACTCCGTGAAGAGCAAAAGAAGATTTAGCTAAGTCGATACCTAAAGTTGCAATGGTCATGGTCTCTTCCTCATTTATGTTACCGACTATAAGTTTAGACGGTGGGTGGAAGTGTCCATATCATTAACAACGCCTTATAAATGGGAACTTTTGAATAAACGGGAGATCAGAGCAGCTAGTAATTCTCTATTGTAATGTTTTAAGTATGCCTGACTCTTTTCTCCAACATTTTGAAGCAATTGAAGACCCACGTATTGATCGATGTAAGCGACATGAACTTCTCGATATTATCTTTTTAGCCGTTAGTGCCGTCCTATCAGGAGCGGAAGGCTGGGAGCAAATTGAGGATTTTGGTTCTCATCGCTTAGATTGGCTCCGACGTTATCGCCCTTTCGAATACGGTATTCCACGGCATGACACCATCGCTCGCGTTATATGCCGTCTTAAGCCAGAAGAAATTGAGAGAGCGTTTCAAAGCTGGATGAGTTGTCTTATTGAGTCTACAGGGAGTGATGTCATTGCCATCGATGGTAAAACTGCTAGACGTTCTTTTGATACGCGTGAGAGGCGAAATCCACTCCATGCGGTCAGCGCATGGAGTCGTCAACATCAGCTCGTTCTTGGGCAAGTTGTGGTTGACGAGAAGAGCAACGAGGTAACCGCTATCCCAAGATTACTCACATTACTTGATATTGAGAACTGTATCATCACGCTGGACGCAATGGGATGTCAAAAAGACATCGCTAAACAGATAGTGAAAGGTAAAGCGGATTACGTATTAGCCTTAAAGGGCAATCACTCAGGAATGAAAGCTGAGCTTGAAGCTTGGTGGCATAAATCAATGCGAGAAGGCACCACTTCTGAGACGTATGATGAGTACAGTGAAGTTAGTGTAGGTCATGGACGCATTGAAACTCGTCAGTGTGAGCAGTTAATCGTTGATAGAAACTGGTTAGGAAAAGGTTATCGCTGGGATGGTTTACAGAGTGTAATCAAAGTGACCGCTATGGTTGAAGAAAAATTGAGTGGTAAAAAATCGGAGGAAACTCGATGGTATATCAGTTCATTACCCCTCAACGCGCAGCAAGCATTGGATGCAATAAGAAGCCACTGGCAAGTAGAAAGTATGCATTGGATGTTAGATGTAACGTTTAGAGAAGATGAATCGCGTATCCGTAGGGGCACCGGAGCCTTAGCTTTCAATGTATTGAGAAAAATCGCACTAAGTCTTTTCAAACAAGATAAAAGTAAAAACATCAGCATGGTAAGAAAGAAGAAGATAGCGGCTATTGATGACGAATATCGCTCAGCCCTTTTAAAGACTGGAATTAAAATGCTCTAGCCGTGATCATAAGGGAATGAATATACCAGTGATCATTGAAGATGCTTGATTTTCAATAGAATCAGGATCATGCTACGAACCATGAAAATTACACTGACTCCTCAACAGAAACTACAACTCGAACAATAGCGTCTATTATTATTGTTAATACAATAAATAAAGGGGGCGTAATTTGTTTGGAGAATACTTGAAAAAGTTAAGGCTCGAAAAAGGTCTCACCCAGAAAGGACTCAGCGCATACCTGAACTTAGCCAGCCCCGAGTTCGTAAGCATCGACTCGGTTTCAGTAAGCCGTTGGGAACGGGGCACCACAACGCCACACCCAGTGAGAGCAATCAAAATACTCCGCACCTTAACCAATGATTTGATGCCTTACTTGACATCACTTGAGTGGGAGGACGAAGAGGACATCATGAGCAGAATGGTGTATGAGCGATTTTATTCCACCAAGGCCGCCATCTATTCCGCCTCTTACTCACGCGTAGGCAACATATCAGCGCCCATCATCATTGAAAAAACGATAGACCCAGATGCAGATAAAACGTTCTTTGAGAGTATCCAACATTTTTTACACACTTCTCAGTCCGGTTACCCTGGTTTAGAAGCACTAGACCTCCATTATCTATACAAAACAAGAAAGCTGCTTTTAAACGTATATATTGATAAACAGAGCTTGGAAATTGTTGGCCACAATCTCGCGGTTTTCTTTGATAGCACAGAGTTAGACGCCACCTTCATCACCCCATATAGCACGCTGCCTTTTGACAAACTCAAACCCTATTCTAAAAATGCTCCACTCGCGATATGCAGCCTCAGCCGTTTCGCCACCAGTGAATCTGCCTTTGATATCGTGCATGCCAACTTTGTTCGTTTTATGGCGCCTCTACTATCACTATTTAAGCGGTCCTTTATTTTTGGATTATTTAGTGGAGATTGGGGCCGAAAAAGTAGGTTACGATACGCCTGACCCTTACGGTGCCGTAAAAATTGGCAGCCAAGCATTCAGGCATGGTTTATTAAAAATTGAAAGCGCCGTGATTTTATCTCGCCCTGAAATCGTACGGTTGCTCAACAAAAGCAGAATCAGCGAAGACACGAAAACCGATTGATTCGGAGGGTATCCTTTGTCATTACTATTTGCACAATACTTACAAGAAATGCGTAAGAAGCACAAGTTCACTCAGCAGCAAGCAATTGACCACTTGCTTGAGGTTGACATTGCGTTTGATAAATTAGACATCACTACTTACAGTCGGTGGGAAAGAGGTGTCACCGCCCCGAAACTGGCGAAACAGTTGATGATCATACGAGCCTTTGGAGGAGACATCACTGCCTTGATGCAAACAACGAAGGAAGACACAAAGCTTACATTAGAATTTGAGCGCGCCATTAACGACATTCACTACCCATACGTTATTGAAGAAAAGTTGCTCCCAGAGGTTCGTTCTCCTTCAGAGGCATCATCCCCCATCATGTCACGTGTTCTGTCTTTTACTGAACATTATTTGGGGTTAGAAGTCAGTCAGGAATTACTCAACAACCCCAATGTAATCCTATCGACCATAATAGATAAAACCGGACACCTAGTGGCGCACTCCCTATACAGCTTTGTGCCTGCCGACACACCAAATGAACAGTTAGAACCCGCTAACAGTCACACTTGTCCCTTCACTACAATAGAGAAAAGTCAGGGGCTACCATTAAGTCTCTACAATATATCAGGGTATGCATCACTACCAAGCCCACGTGTAGCTATGTTTATGAACACACTCGATATCATAAAAAAACACCCGGAAGTGAAATATCTAATCACGAACTGTCATAGGCATTCCGTATACAGTCTGTATGACGCGTCTGCAGAAGTGGAAATACTGAGTCGAGGAGAACGTCTTAAAGACGGAGGGGTAAAAGTATTTGGTAAATCTTACCGCTACGTGAGGATTAGAGTCACGGCAGAAAGCCTCCTTGCGTCCAAAGTGGTTTCTCCTCTACTCCCTGACACGACTCCACTCTTGGATGCGTTTAAACGTCAAACCTAAAAATATGCCAACAACCAGGGGGTTAGAGTTAGGCGGAGAAGGAAGTTTCCATACCAACCAACACTCAAGATCTCTACTCGATAAGGCTTGCTCTATAGTAAGTCTTTTGTAAACGCCCCGTGGGTTCATGGGGCGTTTACGTAAAATCATTGAGATATCAGGTGATGGCGCTTATGACACAAGGAATTGCCATGATGCCATACGGATAAAGCGAGCGGTTGCGCTTATCCCGCCACGAGAAGGCGCAGCCTTCTGGGAGGAAGGACATCCTCGCAATTTAGCAGTAGGTTGTCAGAAGCTATACGGCTCCAACAAGAAGTGGAAAAAGCGTTATGGCTATCATAAGCGCTCGCTATCAGAGACAGCAATGTATCGAGTGAAACAGTTGTTAGGTGGGAAATTAAGCCTGAGGAACTACAACGCTCAAGTTGGTGAGACTTACGCCATGATTAAAGCGCTGAACAAGCTTACAGGGCTTGGTATGCCTGAAACTCAGTATGTTGTTTAATAATTACTCAATTTTCGGGCAATTTGGTTTTCTGTCCGAATTACGCAACAAAGCCTCTTGAATGTATTGAATTTGTTGTGACTTCAGTGTACAAATTAGTGGAAACATC
>NZ_MAKD01000111.1:0-16181 GCF_001691235.1 Vibrio sp. ZF57
CACGTACAGTTCTTAGAGGGGCGGCACTTGGTAACAAGTGTCGTCTACTCGACATTTCCTTCCAACTACAATCGTGATGACCAAATTAAAAAGGAGGTCATCATGGTAGTTTTCAACAAAACGAAACGAAGTGGCGTCAAAAAGCCTTTTCGGCTTGAGGAAATTTGGCGGATCAGAACCAGATTAGAAATTGAAAATAATTTGATGCAGCTTGCGTTGCTCAACTTAGCTATTGATAGCAAACTTAGAGCAAGTGATTTGCTCGTTCTCAGAGTTTGCGATGTATCTTCGCAAGATAGGATATTTAACCGCGTTAAGCATATCCAGCGCAAAACAGATATTGAAGTTCAATTTGAGATAACGACAAGAACTCAACAGAGTCTAATGAAATGGATTTTGATGGCTTCGCTACATGACAGCAATTTTATTTTCCCAAGCCAAAGGCGAAAGCAACAACCGATTAGCTATTCGTACTATCGATACTTAGTGAGGAGATGGGCTTCTAATCTGGGGTTGGATCCTAACTTGTATGGCACTCACTCGATGAGGCGAACAAAAGCGACGTTAGTCTACGCAAAAACGAAAAATATCCGAGCGGTGCAGCTACTACTTGGTCATACCAAGGTAGATAATACAATCCGCTATCTTGGGGTTGAATTAGAAGATGCATTGTTGCTTTCAGAAGGTACTGAGTGTTAATCGAAAAGGAACCTAAATACTTAGGTGTTTCAATTGCTATTACGCTGAAAGTTGTTACCCATTCACCGCTACACTTGATTATTTTCAATACATTAAGTGCAAATACTACTAATCTGTCCAAGGTTTAGATGGCCTTAAACAGATTAGGTATACACAAGCTTAAATTAAACGTTGGAACGCGCGTTTTTCTTCTTTGATTTATAGGCTTTCATTGAAATTCTTAAAGCAAGCTGTTTTTGTTTAATTGAAATGAGTTGTCTAGTTACGACCTTATGGTGTAACTCTGTGATAAAGTTTTTTTCCCAAGGCGTAAGGCGGTCAAACCTCAATAAAATAGTGTCATTGAGTACATTGAACAACTCGTATTGGCTTTTATCCATTCGACTGCTAAGCATTCAATTAGAGCACTTAGCTAGAGAAATGACGTTAAGGCTTTCTACTTTCTCATTTTTTCCTAAGGTAATGATTCGATAAGAGATCCCACTCTCTAATAGTGGTCTTATTTCGATGTTGTCACAAAAACTAACGGCGACTTTTTCTACTAATCGGTCCATATTCAAAGTTTTCTTTTTTACGAAAACAAGAGTGACACTATCGCCCTCTGACTGTGCATTTACGAGTGTGATTGAGCCTAACTCTTGTGGAAGTTGGCTTGAAATAACTGTCGCTCTATAATCGGCAAGTCCATTAGATTTTATTGGGCTTATCTGACAACCGTTAAGCATGACACTGACGAAGAGAATTACAGTTGTTCGTAGCATTATGCGCTCCTTCTTCCTTTCTTCTCCCTTTAGGTGCCTTAAAATATTTATGGATATAACGTGAAGACATAGAAGATAAGAGCGCACTGTAATCTAAACTGAATGTGACTTTTTCCCCTACAAGTAGTGGTTTCTGTGAGGATTCAAGGACAAGGTGATCGCTAGTTGAAGACATGATCTTAATCCCATTCGGAGCCTTAAGCCCGCCGACACAAACATCTTGGCGGCCTAATGCCAGAATAGCTTGCGATACCTCCCCTCTATCTTGAAGGTTTTCTTTTTCACCAAAAGCATTTAACCCCCGACTTCCCCAAGGCAAAGTCGGTTTAATTTTGGATTCAATCACTTCAGCGGTCAAAGAAATCGCATCCGTATGTAAGCCTTTGATATTTTCGTGCTCTAAAGGCTCACAGCCTAAAAAAATTGCTTCTCCTATACGAAGGTGATTGACTCGAGTTAAGCCTGTTCTCTGAAGAGCCCAGTTAACTGAAGCAGAATTACCCCCTGAAATAATTTCTAGATTGATCCCAAATGTAGCTTCAATTCCATCGGCAAGATCAGAAAGAATATTCATATTTTTGTCATCTGGAGCGACACCATACCGACAAGCTAAATTCGTACCAATTCCTTTTATCGTGATGTTTGGTAAAGAAATAATCTCACGGATAAAATCAATAACGCGATTAGGCATCACACCTTCTCTGAGATCGCCAAGCTCAACCATAATAATAATATCGTGACGACAATTTTGTTGTTCCGCTGCATGTGAAAGCCTCTGAATCACTTCAACTTCAGAGTTTAAACTCATATCACTGTATTTTATTATGCTCGCCACTTGACTGAGCATGGGTGTACGTATCAGCATTTTGGGGATAGAAATGCCAGATTCAGTCATCTTTTGAAGATTTTCGATTCTTGAATCGGCTAACATTGGTGCGCCAGCATCAATAAGAACTTGTGCGATGATAGGGTGACCGAGGAAGGCTTTTGTTACAGGCGTAACGGATATATTTTTCAGTGAGAGCTGAGTAATCAGGAATTGAGCGTTATGGTGAACTTTCCCACAATCGATGTCTAACCTAGGGTAGTTCACCCTTTTTCGGCCAGTTTACTTTCTATTTTAGGGAAAGCTGACGTTACGATGTGCAACAGATGTTCGACAGGTTGTGACAAGACATCAGTAACAGGTAGACCAAATTCGGTAGTGTAACTGTCTATCACACTGCGTGTTTCATCCAACGACATATCTTCATGATTCAGTGTTAGTCCAATAACATTGGTATTAGAAAACGTTTCGATAAGATTGATTTCTGAGGCAATCGAAGGCATTGGGCAATCAGGAAAATCACTACGATATAAACGTTTAGGGGCATGTTGCAGTATCACACCCGTTGGACAGCTGCCACGTAAGATAAAAGCGCTGGTTGAAAACGCAGGGTGACTCAAGGCTCCTTGCCCTTCAATAATAATCAGATCCGGGTTTTCTTTTTCATAGGCCTGTACAATGACAGATTCCAACTCACCGGCACAAAATTGTGAAGGAACAGCATCGAGTGCAACGCAGTATTGTGCGCCTTGCATAATGCCTGTTTGACCGGTGGCAATCAGAACGACGTTAAGGCCTTTTTTAGTCAGTTCATTCGTTAATATTGTTGCTGTTGTTCGTTTTCCTAGCGCGCAATCCGTCCCCATGACAGCAATTCTCGGACATTTAACGTTGTGTATTTTCCCGATAAACGTTTTCAGATCGCCTTTATTTTTGGGTTTGCGAGTATCGAATATTCGAACGTTATTCTTTAAGCTGGCTTCTAAAAATAGAGGATCATCGGTTAGGAATTCATGTAAGCCATTTACGATGTTCATTCCTAGTGACATGGCATTTAAAATGATGCTTTTATCTAAGTCAGATAAAAAGCCACTTGATGGCGCAATGCCAAAAATGAAGTAATCAGGAATGCTTTCTGCGTGAATGATAGCTTCTTCAGCATTAGCAAGGATAGGTATTCCATTGGCTTTGTTATCAAGAACTTCACCAGCATCTAAGCCAGCAGACTCACTATCAATAACTGATAGAATACGATAGCTTAACGAATGTCTCACTAATCCATTAGCGGTTTTACCATCAATTTTACCAAAATTACCTTCGCAATATATAATCGCAGAAGGGATGACTGGTTTTACTTTCTGAGCAAGTGGTAACCAAGGAGCTATATGGGGGACGTTGTTGGTATCTACATTTTCAATTCTAGAGAGTCTGAATATATTTCTTAACTTTTCGGTTGAGATGGACATAATTAAAGCCTGCAGTATGGCTTAGGAGGGCGACTAAGGAGTGCCGAGTTGCGAGTTCGGAAAAGAAAAGAAGTCCCTACTAAGCGGTAGGGATAACAACCAAGGTAACACACTCACCAGACTTTTGTTGGTTATTATTAATACGCTTTCTGAGTCTATTACTTTCAGACTTCGCCCATACTAGCGTAATTGATTAGAGATCTAAGACTCATTGTTCAACGTCGCCGTATCAACCTCTCAGCTTTAAGGTTTCAAGATACTTTTTCTAATATTAGTTAAGTGAATTAGAGTTTTGAGTTTAACGCGTTTTTGTCCAATTTCGTGCTAGTAGGTACCAGAATCTTCCGTGATTGTTAAGTTCGATGAAGGGATAAAACCTTCAAATCAATCTAAGTATGTTTTGAAAATGAGATTAAAAAGGCTGAAGCAATAAACTGATCAGCCTCTATCAATTTTTTCCATTATAGGTAACGGCTTCTTAGGTGGTCTTTGAAGTATTGCGCATTCAAGGTTTCACCGGTTGCGCCTTTCACCAAATCATCAGTAGTAAGCAGGCTGCCTTTGCTCCAAATGTTCGATTCTAACCAATTGAAGATAGGGGATAGGTCACCGCTTTCAATCACTGAGTTCACATCCACTGTTTTCTTCATTGAAGCCATGAACTGAGCCGCGTACATCGCACCTAATGTGTACGATGGGAAGTAACCAAATGCGCCGTCTGTCCAGTGGATGTCTTGCATACAGCCGTTAGTGAAGTTGCCTTGAGTGCTTAAACCAAGGTAAGACTGCATCTTGGTATTCCATAACTCTGGCACGTCAGTGTGTTTGATCTTGCCGTTGATCAAGTCACGCTCAATCTCGTAACGCAGGATAACGTGTGCAGGGTAGGTCAGTTCATCGGCATCAACACGGATGAAGTCTTTCTTCACGCGCGTGTAGATCTTCTGGAAGTTTTCTTTCTCAAATTCTGAGCCTGAGAATTGCTGACCAGCCAAGTTCGCTAAGTGTCCAATGAACGGGTCGCTGCGGCCGACTTGCATCTCGAAGAATAAAGATTGAGATTCATGAATGCCCATAGAACGAGCTTCCCCCGCTGGTTGTCCTGCTAGGTGTTTTGGTAAGCCTTGTTCGTAACGTGCGTGGCCTGTTTCATGCACAATACCCATTAAGCTTTGAACGAATTCCGCTTCGTCATAGCGTGTTGTGATACGCACGTCTGAAGGCACGCCGCCACAGAATGGGTGAACACTTTCATCCAATCGGCCGTGTTCAAAATCGAACTGAAGCAGCTTCATGACTTCTAAACCCAGTGCTTTCTGTTTCTCGGTCGAATAGATACCTGATGGTGCGTTAAATTGCTCGCTCGATTGTTTTTCGATCACTTCATCAATTAAACCTGGAAGCCAAGTTTTAACGTCTGCAAATAGGGTATCAAGTGAAGTAGAGCTGGTGCCCGGTTCATAAATATCCAGCATCGCATCATAAGGCGTTAGATTGGCTGCGTCTGCGCGAATCTGCGCTTCTTCACGAGAAAGCTCAACCACTTCACGCCAGTTCTTTTCGAATCCAACCCAGTCGTTGTTACCGCGTTGGCTACGCCACGCATGTTCACATTTTGAACCCGATAGAGATTTCGCTTCAACCAGTTTTTCTGGAAGTAGGTTTGCTTGTTGCCACTGGCGTTTTATTTCACGAAGTGACGATTGTTGCTCAGTGTTCAGCGCTTCATTTTCAGCGTCTGCAATCCAATCGCCAAGCTGTGGTTGAGTCATTAAGCCGTGAATATGAACAGAAAGCTCGGCCATCGCTTCACTACGAGCTTGGTTACCACCTGCTGGCATCATTGAAGCTTGGTCCCAACCACAAATAGAAGCTAGGTGTTGAAAGCGTGAACATTTTTGAGAGTGTTCGACTAGTTTTTTGAATGCGCTCATTTGACTACTCTTAATTTGGTTTCTTTAAATGATCCTTAGGGCTGCGTCAGCGTTAAGGTTCATCTCGTGTACTTTGATTATGGCTTTGCTTTTTAATGACGCCGACCTTCGCAGTCGAAGATATAGCGAGAAAAGCATGAGGCGGTACGATGCCTTGAATTTACTATTTCTTAACAAATCAAACTGTTCTATTGTGCACAAAATCAGTGAGTTGTATAGCTGGTGGCAATTGTTGCTTGCGAATTGTTCAGATACACGGTATTGATGATAGATCGCTGAACAAAAATGACAATGATATGGATATTTTGAACTTTGAGGCATTTCTAATTGCCATCACTATTTTAACGCTAACGCCGGGCTTAGATACGGCTTTGGTGATTCGCAATACTAGCCGCTCTGGCTTAGCTGACGGTTGTATGACGAGCTTTGGTATTTGTAGCGGCTTGTATGTACACGCGTTTTTCTCTGCTGTGGGTATATCTGCAATCCTCGCCCAATCCGCTGAACTCTTTCAAGCCGTTAAGATGGTAGGTGCGGTTTACCTCATCTGGCTTGGCTTAAGCAGTTTGCGAGCGTTGATGAAAAACGGTGGCGGTTTGAAGGTCGGAGAACAAGCTCAGCAGGCTTACAGTGCAAAGCGTTCTTTGCGTGAAGGCTTTCTGTCTAACGTTCTTAACCCAAAAACAGCAGTTTTCTATCTGGCCTTTTTACCTCAATTTGTAAACCCTGAAGGTTCGCCTTTATTGCAATCTATGTTGATGGCTTCGGTACACTTTATGATTGCGATGGTATGGCAATGTGGTTTGGCTGGCGCGCTTAACTCGGCTAAAAATTTGCTCAAAAACGCGAGTTTTATGAAGTGGATGGAAGGCGTGACGGGCATGGTGCTGGTTGGGCTGGGTGTTAAGCTTCTGATGGAAGAGCCTGTGTAGTTCACCGTTTTCAGTTGAACATGAATATATGAAAGCCCACGATGTGTCGTGGGCTTTGTGCTTTATTACTGGTAGATCTTTGTACCGATCTTATTCTACAGCGCAGTTATTCAACGACGCTAATGTTCATCTCAGCACCTTCGAAACCTAAGTCACTCAACTCATCGGCGTTAAAGTTGGTGGTAACTTCGATG
Organism: Vibrio sp. ZF57; assembly: GCF_001691235.1. NCBI lineage: Bacteria > Pseudomonadati > Pseudomonadota > Gammaproteobacteria > Vibrionales > Vibrionaceae > Vibrio > Vibrio sp. ZF57. Next base: position 6,813 of record NZ_MAKD01000111.1, read on the forward strand.
TCGCCAATGCGCTCAGTAGATTCGTTGACGGAATCAGTACTTCTTTTGCTGCGTAGATTGTTAGTAATTGGTGTTGCTTGTCCAATTTCGATAGTACCTGCAAATTGAGATTCAGCGTAGAAATCTCCAGACACGTAAGAGTGGAAGGGGCGTAAGCTTCCGCCAGTCGCGTATTGCATGCTTGATAAGCCAGCTTCTTTAATCGCCCAGCCCCAATCCCACCATTTAGTTTCACCTGGGATGTAACGGTGATCCCATTGGTAGCGAATGTCGGCAGATTCACTGCTGCCACGGCCCATGGTGAAGGTATGAGCCTTGTACGGGCGGTTATCTGGATGAGAGTGCCACGCGTTGCCACCCCAACGAAGGAAGCCGTTGAATTCAACATCGTAGCTAATATCGGCGTTGAATCGGTACGGGTAAGAGATGCTTGAACGATACAGCTCAACTCGAATCGGTAGCTCCGAATTCGCAGGAACCATAGGACGAGCTTGAAGTGTTACTTGTTCGCTAGTGGAGTTGCCATTTGTTTCAGCGAAGCTTTGGTTAGCCTCGAACTTAACGGTGAGCTTAGTTTCGCCAACCAAAGGCCACTTGAAGGTGTTCTCTGTTTGAACGCTCTGTGAGAATCCGTAGCTGTTCGTTTTCGACCAATTTGTTGATTCGTCTACTTTTAGGTCTACCACCACTTGTTGCGCGATGTTGCTGTTGTTTCTTGCCGTCGCGTAAACCGTTTTCACTAGTTCACGATCCGACTCGACAACATCACCATGCCAAAAGTTGTCGTCGTTAACGGTGTAGGCAAAATTGTCGACGGTGATTTTGGTTTTTTCATCACAGCGATAGCCGCTACAAGAGCCATTGTTATTTCCTTGTATTACCCAACTGTTGCCAGAGCGCTTTATCGTCATGTCTTCGCCCACGTACTGACTGTTATTACCGCCAACCCAAGCGTAACCTAGGTTGTGGGCGAAGTAGCTTAATGGGCGTACAAAGTCGTTACGGTTGTTCACTAATTCATACTGAACATCGATTTCGCTGCCTTCCTGAACCGATTTGGCGGAATAGTTGGGGATTTCAGATTGGTCGTTGTTTGGGTAACAGAACGTTGACCCACTGCTTGATTGCTTAATTTCGCCATGATAACCCGGCCCCATGATTACCCAGTTTCCTTTTAACCCGGTGATCTGCCAAGTGCCCATGCGAGCGACCAAAGTACTCTTCTGCTCTTCTGCTTCATAACGGTCTATAGGACGATAACCAGAGCGACAGACATCTTCACCAAGTTGGTCAAACACTATTTGGTCTGGGTAAATCTTCGCATTTACACCGGTTGATAGAACAGACAACACTGCGGTTGCTAAGAGACTTCTGTTTACTGTGATCATTAACAATTCCCTCATTTGTAATTTTTCTATTTTGATAATGTTTTGTGTGCCGTGCAGTTAACAAGACAAGTTCACTTTTTCATGTTGATAAATAGATAGATACTGAAAAGGGTTGAATTAAATTACCCGGTTAATTCAATGGCTTGTATTGTCATTAGTGTTTTTACGGTGAAAGAGTATGCAACTGAACGTAAATTGTTTGATGGGGCTCAAACCGTTTTTAGAAAAATGAAGGTCCATTATTCGGGCTTAGACGTCAAAATTATTTGACGTTATTTTTGGCGTTTGTATGAATGGTTAATTAGAAGAAAAGGTATAACCATTCACAATACTCGTAGTTTTAAGGTGGGCAGGTAGTGAGTGACAAAGAGTAAAAATCTAACTTGAATATTTTGCTTTGCTATCGGTTTTAAAATGCAAACACTTAAAGTAAGGAAGACTGTAATAATTGTATTACTAATAAAATAATGAAAATAACCATCCGTTTTTTATGTGTAATATCGGAAAAGCTTGCTACTTGATAATAGGGCACTTTTTGCTAGTGGTTAAACTATCTCTAATTATCGTTTGGCCAGAAGTTGCGTTCGGCCTGTATTACACGTTTTAATGATGGCAAATAAATCATTCGAACTTAAGATATCAATCTTTACCGTTAATGGGTCATTGTTGATTAACAGGTAAGGCGCCAATCGGCTGTCATTCATTGTTTTATTTATTTTTTGCACAGAGACTAAGTCAATGGTGCCAGAAATAGAAAAGAAAAGTGATTGAGAAGGACGGGCTGTTCCTCTGAATCGCAGAACAAGTGGGTCGGGCATGTTGTCGTCTTGAACGGACATCAGGTGCAGCACCTTGTTGTTACTTATTTTCGTTAATCCGTTGGTACGTAATACATTGTCATTCACTATCAGGTCCACCACGCTATGTTGGTAGCGATGCTCTTCTTTTGGTTGGGGCGAAGGGATACTCCATATGCCAACCAATAAAACGAATGCAGAAATGAGCGCAACGATTGGCATCATAATTGACCTCTTTCTAGGAATAGGGCCAGTTCGGTACTGGCTTGATCTAGTTGGGTTGGCGTGTAAAAGATGTTGACGGACTGGCGTGTGGCTTTGTTCAGAATAGAGAGCTCAGAATATTCCGCTTCTTCGCTAATGTACGCCACGCAATCACATTGATACTGATAGAGAATGCTTTCTAGCTCTGGCGTCATCGCCATTTCAGGGGCTTGGAAAACTTGTATTTGACCTATCCATTGCTCGCTGAGCCGGTTAACGGGGTTGATATCGCTGAGGTTTCTCTCATTAACCTTAGCAAAAGCCAATAACGCTGATGCCAACAGTAAGCAGCCAGTGGTGAAGTAGCACAACTTGTTTCGGTTTTCAGCAGTGGGAAAGTAAGCCGACGAACTTTGTTTAGGGTTAGGCTTAGGTTCGACTGCAACAGCTGCACCGATAGCAATACCGTTATTGCCGACGGGTATCAGGTTGCTCGCATCAGCAAGGGGAGTTGTGGCTGCATTATTGATGGGGGAGTCGATTACCACGCACTCATCGATAAGGCGATAGCCCACCTTAGGAACGGTGACGATTGGGGTTTCTTTGATGCCTAATCTAACGAACCCTTGGCGCAGTAAACTTATACTTTTCGCTAGTGACGTATCCCCTATGAACTCGTTTCCCCAAGCGAAGCTAATAATATCTTGTTTGTTAACAATATCGGGTGAGTTTTTATGTAATAACTCCAGGACCCGAGTTTCACGGTATCCTACTTTAATAGAACGTTCATCGTTATAAATACGGTTTTTAATCGGGTCGAATCTGATCATATAGCCAACGTTTTATTTTTATTATAATTCTCTCTACAATGTAGATGACTATAAACTGACTAATATATGAATTAAAGTCACATGTTTTATTCTTCTGGTTTTTTGTGTCGTTGAAACGAAAATAAATTTAATATGTTTGTTACAAAACGCCTGACACCAACGCACAATCTGTTAAATATAAGTAATATCTAATTAAGTGTTGGTTTTATTAGTGTCCTTTTTAGTAGTCTACTATTCGCTTTATTAAATCGCATAGTAGTCGATTTAATATTCTTGTTATTTATAAGGGCATATGTTCTGCATAATAATTTAAGACGTTTCGCTATGTGATGAAAATAAAAAAGCCCGCAGTTGAGTGCGGGCTTGGTATTCAATCACTTCAGTTTACGCTTTAACTGCTTCACAATCATGTGAAGACGTCAACGGTTTGAAGAATAGCTTGGTTTCTTCGATAACAACGTGGCGCAGCAAGATAAGCCCGATTAGGTTCGGAATTGCCATTAGGCCGTTCACGATATCAGCCATTATCCAGATCATGTCGAGCTTTAAGAATGCACCAGAAGCCACCAACGCAATGAAGATGATCTTGTAAGGCAATACAGCTTTGGTACCTAGCAAGAACACAACACAGCGCTCACCGTAGTAGTTCCAACCTAAAATTGTTGTAAACGCAAAGAAGATTAAGCCAACAGAAACCAACATAGGGCCAAGGGTATCTGCATTCAGACCAACAGCGAATGCGTGAGTGGTCATCGCAGCGCCTGAAAGATCAGTCTGCCAAGCACCCGTTAAGATAAGCGCCAAACCTGTCATCGTACAGATGATGATGGTGTCGAAGAAGGTACCTGTCATAGAGACAAGTCCTTGTTTCACACATGAGTCTGTTTTAGCCGCTGCTGCAGCCATTGGTGCGCTACCTAGGCCAGATTCGTTCGAGAACACACCACGAGCGATACCTGATTGGATAGCAAGCATGATGCTCGCGCCAAAGAAACCACCGGTTGCTGCTGTGTTGGTAAACGCAGAAGTCACAACAAGGGTAATGGCATTCAGTAGTTGGTCGGCATTTGAAATCAGAACGCTTAAACACGCGACGACGTACATAACCGCCATAGTAGGAACAACTTTCCCTGCCACTTTAGCGATAGATTGGATACCACCAAGGGTAACCACTGCCACTAATATCGTAAGAACGACAGCAGACATCTCACGCGAAGCGCCAAATGAGATTTGAGTTGCGTCCAAGATAGCGTTGACTTGTGGGAAGGTACCGATACCGAAGCAAGCAACGCCGAGCGCGAAGACAGCGAACATTACCGCTAAGATTCGTGAGCCGACACCGTATTGCAGGTAGTACATTGGGCCGCCAACCATTTCGCCATTGCTATCGGTTCTGCGGTATTTAACGGCGAGTAGACATTCTGCGTACTTGGTCGCCATACCAAATACAGCGGCAAGCCACATCCAGAATAGGGCACCAGGGCCACCAATCTTGATTGCGGTCGCTACACCAACGATGTTACCTGTACCAATGGTTGCTGAAAGTGCAGTACACAAAGCCGCGAAACTCGATACGTCACCCGTACCAGATTTGTCTTTGCTGAACACCATTTTCAGTGCAGTTGGGAGGTGTCTAAACTGGAGTAAGCCTAAGCGAAAAGTAAAGTAGATACCTGTACCCACTAGCAGAATAAGCAGTGGTGGTCCCCAAACGAATTGGTTGATGGTTTGTAGTGTAGCTTGTAGGTGGTTCATAGATTCCCCTTAATAAATTAAAAATTTAAGGAGAAGAGGGAAGGCAGTGCAGATCTCAGGGATCGGGGGCACTACTTAATACATACGGATTTCTAGATAGAATTCTTGTGTTAATTAAGGCTGTTGCTTTCCACTCCTCTGTCCTTTTGCCTGAGAGTTTCACTTAGCGAATCACTTATAGATAAGTAACGGGCACTAAGCTTGCTCCTTCGGCGACCGATCTAACGGTTCTCTCCAGAGGTTCCTCCAACGACAGTCCTCACTTTTCTGGATTTCTCCAGCATAAAGCACCTGAAAGATTTACTTCTTCGGCGGGTCAATCTAACTAAATGTTAATGTTTAGTTAAAAACCACTCTCCTGCAGTCTTCATCGGAACAATTACCTAAATAATTAGGTAATCTGTAGGCGTATCCTAGATCATATAAAATGTGATGTCAGCTACAAAATATCTGTTTGCACAAATGTTGTTCAACTAAATGATCAAACAACGAGTCTCTGACGTAACTTGCTTATTTAAATGGTATAAAATAGAGAAACAAGGAGGAGTTATGACTCGACTAATAGCGATTGTTTTTTTATTGGCTTTGGCATTTGTACTATTTCGTTACCGGACAAACGAAAAACTGCAAAAATGGGTAGTGATAGTTATCGTTAGCAGTTTCCTTTTGTATACTGCCAGCTTGATGATTTCGGAGTTAACTCGTTAAGCCTGCCTGTAAACAGGTGGGATGAATGTGTTAGTAAAGCTTAAGTGCTTCTGGCTTGAGCGATAGGTTTAACTGAGCCTTCACAATCAGTATTGGCATTCGTGTCAGTGACCGCGTAACGTTAAATAAATTTTTGGGAGTACCCGCTAGTGAACCAGCAATCTGGACAAAGCGAACAAGATGAAGTGGTTGTTATAGAAGAACGCGATAAGCGCAGTCAGCTCTATATCGGCATTGCTGCGGTTATAGGTTTAGCACTGGGTGGCTTAATTGGTTCTACAGTTACGGCTTCTAAGTGGGAGTCCACTTACCAGGTACTCGAAACTCGTTATCAAGAACTGCATGACAGCAGAGCACAGTTGATGACATCCGTTGAAACTAAAGTGGCAAAAGTTGATACCGAAATCGATGCGAAAGTAGAAGCCGCTCTAGTGAAACAAACGGAAGAGCATCAAAAAGAGCTCCAGGAATTAGCGAAGCAGTCTTCGGTTTTAGAGAAGGCCAACTACTCGTTAGAGCAACAGCTAAATGAACAGAAGCAAACGTTAGAGCAAACTCAGCAAGACAACCAGAAACTTAATCGTCAGGCTGACATGCAATCGACTTTGTTTGAGCGTGCGCGTGAAGTTTTCCGAAAAGAATTACAGATTTCTCAAGAACTTGAAAAACTTGAGAAAGAAAGAGATCAACTCGAGCAGAATCTTGGTTCTCTTAAGAAAGCGTGTGATGTTTACTTAGATGGCACATCATGGGATGCGAAATCTGACGCGTGTGAGAAGCAAGATAACGCTAACTCTCGACTGAGTGATATAAGACAAATGATTGAAGTCCACACCATGGACCTCAAACAGATCAAAACTCTCACTGAAGAGATGGGTCTATAAGCCGAAGGCTTTACCAACCTAACGTTAGTTTTTCACTAAATATTGAAACGCCCACATCACACACGTGATGTGGGCGTTTTGCGTTTGTCGAGAGCATAGATCCGGTGCTTTCTCATTATTGATTATTTGCGTGTTTTCATTGTTTGCTTAGATATTTGTGAATAGTTACGTATATCCACAATGATATGTTACTTGTTGTCTATTAAATGACTTTGCATACATATTTTCAGCTCAGAGTCGCTGCATAATAGTGTTGTTCAGGATGAACACGCAGTCGATTGCTAGCTCGCATTTGGCTGCTTTGACGACAAGGGATGGAGTGATGCCAGAGTATCTTTGTGAGAACTGCACCATAGCTTATTGTTTCGATGATTGTCGCTCGCCATTAGCGCAAAAAGAGATGATCAAAGTAGAAGAGTTGGTTCGTCGTGTCGATGTTGAACACGATGATGAACAGAGTGAAAAGGGTGAAAAGAGTGAGCAGGGCATTGAAGGTAGTTATTCGCCTAATCGTTCAGACATAAAAAATCCCCACAAGCCAAGCTGGTAGGGATTTTGGATAAGTTGCAGTCCTGTTCTCGCTTTCTCAAGCAAAGGGTCTTACAAAAATTTTTAGAACAGTTTCGTTTTTAGAGCTGTGTCGTTTCTTAGAATGCAGTTAGCTACTAGAGCAAAACCTCATTCCACTAAACGTTATTTCTCATACGTTTTGATTTCGCCTGATTTCACACGAGCAACAAACGATTGCAGTTCTTTCTTCACAACTGGCATCAAGAAGTACAGACCAAGAATGTTGAAGATAGACATCGCAAAGATAGCCGCATCAGAGAAGTCGATTACCGCACCAAATTGAATCGTGGCACCAATAACAACAAACACACAGAACATCACTTTGAAAATCAGTTCCGTTGTTTTACCTTCACCAAATAGGTAAGTCCAAGCCTTAAGACCGTAGTACGACCAAGAGATCATGGTAGAAAACGCAAACATAATTACCGCGAGAGCGAGTGTGTATTTGAATACTTCTGCCGTTTCAGTAAACGATGCAGCAGTCAGTGTTACGCCCGTTAAACCAGAACCATCGAATGGACCTACGTTTAAGCCAGCAATAGTGATAACCAATGCGGTCATTGTACAAATGATTACCGTATCAACGAACGGTTCTAATAGTGATACTAGACCTTCGGTGATTGGTTCTTTTGTTTTAACCGCTGAGTGAGCGATAGCTGCTGAACCTACACCTGCTTCGTTCGAGAACGTTGCACGTTTCAAGCCTTGAATTAACGCACCAATAAATCCACCAACAACACCTTCACCAGTAAATGCACCTGTAAAGATTGCGCTGAACGCAGGGCCGACTTGATCAAGGTTAGAACCGATAACAATCAGAGCCATACCGATATACAGAGCAGCCATCCAAGGAACAACTTTTTCCGTTACCGATGCGATAGAAGGCATACCACCAACAATCACAGAGAAAACTAAAGAAGCAAGTACAAGGCCAGTGATCACACCGTATTCACTTGGTACATCAAATGCGTAAGTTAACATGGCGTGTGCTTGGTTAGCTTGGAACATGTTACCGCCGCCCAATGCGCCCAAAATACACATTAATGCGAAACCAATAGCGAGCACTTTACCTAGTCCGCCTAAACCTCTTTCACCCAGACCTTGGCTTAGGTAGTACATTGGACCACCCGAAACAACACCTGAAGGTAGGATAGTTCGGTATTTCACACCTAAGGTACACTCACAGAACTTAGAAGCCATACCCAGAAGGCCACACAAGATCATCCAGAATGTCGCGCCAGGGCCACCAATCGCAAGTGCAGCACCCACACCGGCAATGTTACCAAGCCCGACGGTTCCAGAAAGGGCAGTAGCTAAAGCTTGAAAATGGGAAACTTCGCCGTCTTCTATTGAGTTAGGGTCTGTGTACTTGCCTCTAATGATATCTACAGCCATACCGACTCGCTTAAATTGAACGAAGCCAAAGTAAACAGTAAAGATCAACGCAGCGAGTAATAACCAGCCAACAATAATAGGGAAGTTGGCTTCGCCAACCGGTACACTTTTAAATATGAGTCCAACGAACCATCCTGTGTAGTCGTTGAAAAACCCATCAACACTTTGACTTAAGTTGCTGATAGCTTGGTTAAATGATCCTTCTTCTGCAAATGCACTGGAACTAAACAATAATATAAACCCAAAAAATAATTCACGTATGTTTTTCATGGTTTTCCCTGTCTTTTTAATAAATTATGTTTGTTGCTGTTGTGTTTGTTTTCTATTTGATTTGTATATCTCAGTGGTTTATCTACTTCATTCGACGGCAACATAAACGGCTGTAGCTAGGTCGAAAAACGAAATAAATATAAGTACTGATCTTGCTTTGTATGGATATCCTTTTGGTATGTGCACCAATAAGACTATGGTATTCGGGCTACCAAGTCCTACTGATAATCCTATACATAAAAATAATGCCAACAAAGAATTTTTTACAATAAATTTACAATTGTTCGGGTTTTGTCATTATTTGGGAATAAGTCGGTGCTTTGTAGGCTGAGAAAAGTATATGCAGTAGTTGTTTTAGGGACGGGTGAAGGAGAATTCAGAGTGATGGGCTGTAGGGGCATAGGGGGGACATAGAGGGAACGTAGGAGAGTTCGAGTATTCGATATGTTTTGGCGGTGTTTAAACATTCGAAGGCTGAAGGTGTCTTTGGATCTGAGGATATTAAAAAAGCTCTTTATCAGAGCTTTTATGTTCTAGCGGAAAGCATGAGTACTTTCCGCTAGAACAT
>NZ_MAKD01000112.1:0-25802 GCF_001691235.1 Vibrio sp. ZF57
CACAATAATTCATCAATCTTAATTAGATCACATTTTTACTTTAATTGGTATTAGTTCGCTAACTGATTAATTAGAAAGCTTAGCCTCGACTTGCCCAAGTGCGCGTTGGTACATAAACCAAGCACATGTACCGGCAAGCACATTACCCACCATGGCACCCCAGAACAGGCCTTCAATACCAGCAAGCTGCGAACCAATCCACAAGCAAGGCAAGAAGAAGGCGAACAGGCGCAGTGCTGATATCGTTAAGGCAGTATAAGACTTACCAAGCGCATTCGAGATAGAAACCATCAGCATACAGATACCCAACGGCCCTAAACTGATAGGAACGATAAGTAAGTGGTAGTTCAAAATGGTCGAGACTTCGTCTTCGCTGGTCATGAGATTTGCCAACCCGCCAGAGAACATCCAAGTTACCAGTGCGATCACCAATTGGAATCCTAATACAAACATCACGGCAATCTTCACAAGACTACGTATGTTCCCTAGGTTCTTTTCTCCCAACATTCGGCCAATCATAGGTGGCATCGACATAGTCAGAGCAAGCACTGCAACAATCGAAAAGAACTCAAAACGTGAACCTAGCGCCCAAGCTGCAACGGCTGCTGTGCCGTAGCCTGCAAGCAGTTTGGTGGCGAGCATCGAAGAGACTGGTGGCAGTAGCTGACTGATCATCGCAGGCCCCATGATGTTTCCTATAGAACGAATACTCTTGCCGATATCAAGATCGTGCCAGTCGAATGTCATCCAATGCTTCTTAGTTACCTTAGGAGCAACGATAAAGATACCCGCACCGAACGCCAAGATGGTCGCAATCGCGGCTCCGTTGATGCCCATGTCGAGCGTGAATATGAAAATCGGGTCCAATATCAAGTTGATGATGCTGGTCGCGATCATCATCGAACCGGGCAGCATGGTATTACCATTGGCACGACACACACTGTAGAAAAAGTAGAGCAGTGCGCCTGTCCAAGAGCTTACCAGCCAATAGATCCAGTAATAATCAATGATCGGCAGTACCGTCGGTGGTGCATCGAGGAGTTGTAAAATAGGACCACGCAACAGATAGATGATGACCGAGAACAGCGCGACACTCACACTGCCCATCGCAACGACTAATCCGCCGAGCTGTTTGGCATAGCGTATCTCGTTAGCCCCAATAGCTCTCGCGATCACAGCCGTTGTCGCGATGCCTAGTCCGACTTGAATCCCGATAATGATCATCTGAATTGGTAGCGTGAAGCCTTGAACCGCGAGCGGCAGTACGCCTAACTGGCCAATAAAAGCACTGTCTACAAGTTGGAAGCTCATCAGGGAGAGCACCCCAAACAGCATTGGCCATGTCATTGTATAGAGTTGTCGGCCAAGAGAAGGCGAGGGAGTTGCGGTCGTAGAATTCATAACACTCTTATCAGTCTTGAAGGTAGGTTTGTCGTAGTGACAATCCATTCAATGAAGAATTGCGTAAAGGATAACGTAACGTTAGCTCGATACCAATAAATGTCATTAAATCTATCGATATTACCTTTGCACAGTTTCATCGGTATGTGAGCATTGTGCAATGCAACTTTATGCGTTCGCTTATTGAAATTTAAGGTGTCGTATCTTGTTTCTGAGTTTTATATTAGCGGATTGGGTCTAAAGGTTTTCCATTCGACTATTTCTAATGTTTCGCTTTATCCCGATAACTTGGTGGCGTGACTCCAACCCAACCTTTGAATGCACGATTGAAATTACTCAAGTCGCTGTAACCCACTTGCCAACTGATGTCTTGAACAGAAAGGTTGGTCTCTTCAAGTAGCTGTTTTGCTTTAGCTTCCCGAACTTGTTCTTTGGCTTGTTTAAAGAGAATGTTTTTGCTCTTCAGGTTTCTCTGCAGCGTTCGTTTTGTCATGCCGAGCATGGTCGCAAACCACTCAATATTGAACCAAGGTAGAGTCGCATAGGTGTCTATTAATATCTCGACAGCGTGATGCCAATCTTGGGTACTATTTCGTTCTGAAATGGCACGATAATCATCGGGCAGCGGAATCGAGAACGCACCGTATTGCTCTTCAAACTGAATATCAGAATCAAAGAAATGCTTAGGTAATTTACGTGCGCTGTTGTGCTTAGAGACCAACTTGGCGTGTGATGGTTGCCAGCGACTGTCAATGAACTTACGGCATAGGCTAATCACGGTCAGGGCGCGAAACCATTCTGCTTGTTCAAAACCTGAGGTCGATGGGTGATAGCAACTTCGATGACACAGCCACCACAATCCATCGCTTTTTTCCGTCCATATGGTGACGTGATTACTTAAGGTCGATATTTCAGTAATCAAGCAGCGTACCGCTTGCTCGAGAGAAGTGCATTGTTCAATTTTTCGGTCTAGCTCAGGTGACAATTGCTCTAGAGAGGCCTTACGTCCAACCTCAATCCCTATCGAATAGCCAAACTTACGCTCAAGGCCATGAATGAAGCGAATCACGTCTTGTGTAGGAAGCCATTGATTGGATTGTGTCAGTTCAATGGGTAGACCGCACGCAACGGCGACGGTGCGCCAATCCAGTCTATGTTTGTCACAATACTGAATATATGGAGCAATGTTACTGGTCGAAGTGAGCAGTATGCTGGTGGTGTTCGATGATGCTTTCATTGTTTTGTGCCTACCATTAAATGTCATCAAGTGACCTAATTAAGTGTAGCGCATCTCCCTATACTTTTCCTAACCCAAACAGGAGAACAATTATGAAACTTAAACACATTGCCGTTCTAGTATCGTTAGCGACCCCATCATCATTTGCTCTTGCAGCAAATCCAGTTGAAGAAGCTCTGAAAGTTGAAGGTGCTCAAGTTACCTTGACCGTGAAAGAGGCGAGCACAGCATTTACCCCAAGTTTTACTGACTCAGCTCGTGAGTTATTCAATAACTTTCATTGGCAGATGGGCGGCGACCACAGCGTTTACTACAACATGCACATGAGTGAGTTTCTACCAACGGCACTGGCGGCTCCAAACGAAGAGTACAAGCCTTTAGTCAAAAATATCGACCCACGACTCGCTGCACTGAAAGTTGATACTGAAAGCAAAGGTCAGTTGACAATGGATGAGTACTTGGCGGATGAACAGTTCCGTACCCAAGGCTTTATGTTGATTCACAAAGGGGAGATCGTTTACGAAGCTTACCCAGGTATGAAGCCGACAGATACGCACGTTTGGGCATCTACAGCAAAAACGACGGTTGGCACAGTGATCGCAATGTTAGTGGAAGAGGGCAAAGTCGACCCTGAAAAAGAGATCGCTGAGTATGTTTCTGAATTGAAAGGAACGAACTGGGATGGCATCACAGTACACCAAGTTCTGAACATGTCGACCGCGCTAGACAATGAAGAGACATTAGAGTCTATCTTGAACCCAGACTCTGATGTGGTGCGTTTCTTTGCGGCATCGTTTAACTCACCTCGTGCAAAAACGGGTGAAATGGAAACTTGGATGGAAGTGGCTCAAGGTGCACAGAAACTGGAAGGTGAAAAAGCCGGTGACCATTTCCGTTACGCATCTATCAACACCATGGTGCTGACTAAGTTAGTTGAAAACGTTGAGAACAAAACTTGGACTCAAGTATTCGAAGATCGTGTTTGGTCAAAAGTGCACGCACGTCAACCAATGCAATTCAACTTGACGCCAGATGGCATGGCGATCGCGGTTGGCTTGGTTTCATCAACGGTAGAAGACATGGCTCGCTGGGGAACACTATTTACACCTAGCTGGAAAGCGGTGGCTGATGAGCCAGTGGTGTCACAAGCTGTGATTGATCGTATCCGCAACGGCGGTGATCCAAAAGCATTCGTAGGTACTAGCAAAGAGAGCAGTTCACTGCACGCATACAACGAAAAAGCAGACTACAACGCATACCAATTTGATTTCATTTTCAATGACGGTGCAATGTCGAAAAGTGGCAACCTAGGCCAATTTATTTACATCGATCCTGCACGTGACTTTGTGGGTGTGATGTTCTCAACCAACCCATACCACTCAGGTTTTGGTGAGAATAAAGGCCCTGCACTAATGCGTTCGGCAGCAAAACTACTTGCTGACAAGTAATCTATTTATTACCTAACAGGATGTTCCAGGCTTCAAGGAGGAAGCAAACGACTTTCGAGAGATATAATGAAAAATTTTGCTCTATTAATCCCGTTGAGTTTAGGTCTAGCCCTTCCTGCACATGCTGATTCAGATTCCGAACGTGTTATCGATCCTGCTGATGTCACTAAAGTTTATACTCAAGCTGCATTGATGCTGAATGGTAGTTCAGATATCCAATTTCAAGGGCAAGTTTCTGGCGGTTTAGAAAACGGTCAGCAGTTTGCCCTACTGGCCGAAGGGACGTTTGTCGATGAAAGCAACACAGCGCTTCGCGATCCAGACAAATTCGGTACAGAGTACAGCAACTCTAGAATTCAGTACTTCCACGTCTTTGAAACGGGGACGAAAGCTACGCCTAAAGTGGGTCTTTCATTAGATTATATTAATACGCGCAACAGTATTAAAAATGACTTATTGTCGGTTGGCGGTGTTGTTGCGATTAATCCAGCTTATACCGGTGGATTCCTGGTATTTCCAAGAGCAGGACTGATGACTGGTAGTATGGAGATCCCTGGCGTCACTTCATCTAAAGATGATTTAACGGGATACTCGCTTGGTTTGATTACCGCGAAGCATCTCGGTGACTCTGGCGCTTATGTGTCTTTGGTTCCTGAGTGGCAAGATCTTTCTGGTGATGATATCGACATGCAAAACTTCTCATTTAAAACATCGTTAAATGTGCCGATGAACACTGCAAGAACTTGGTGGTTGAATACGCGCTATGACATTACCAAAGCGGATGTTGATGTGAAAGGTGTGCCAATGCCGAATGGTTGGCAAACCGAAGCTTGGGTTGGTGTGAGATACTACTTCTAGCGCTCTAGCCAGCTAATTTGGAAAGAACCTAAAAAAGCCAGTCAACGTGACTGGCTTTTGTCGTTAAGGTACCGCGTGAAGCGTTACTTATTTACTTATTTATTAGCAACGTTACCTAGCTTCAACCACGTATCGATAACCGTATCCGGGTTTAGTGAAACAGAGCTGATGCCTTGCTCCATTAACCACTCTGCTAGGTCGTCATGGTCAGATGGGCCTTGGCCACAAATGCCCACGTATTTACCCGCTTTGGTTGCTGCATCGATCGCCATTTTCAGCATTGCTTTCACGGCTGGGTTACGCTCATCGAATAGGTGTGCCACGTCACCTGAATCTCGGTCTAGGCCAAGCGTCAGCTGTGTCATGTCGTTTGAACCGATAGAGAAGCCATCGAAGTACTTCAAGAACTCATCAGCCAAAATTGCGTTCGATGGTAGCTCACACATCATGATGACTTTCAGACCTTGGTCGCCACGGCGTAGGTCGAACTTAGCCAGAATGTCGATAACCGATGCTGCTTCGCTTGGCGTGCGAACGAATGGAATCATGATTTCAATGTTCTTAAGACCCATCTCGTTACGAACACGTTTGATCGCTTGAGTTTCTAGCTCGAAACAGTCTTCGAATACTGGTGAGATGTAACGAGATGCACCACGGAAGCCCAGCATTGGGTTCTCTTCATGCGGTTCAAACGTTTTACCGCCGACTAGGTTGCTGTACTCGTTCGACTTAAAGTCAGACATACGTACGATCACACGCTTAGGCCAGAATGCAGAAGCGATAGTCGCGATGCCTTCTGTTAATTTGCTTACGTAGAAATCGATAGGATCTTTGTAGCCACGAATACGTTCGTTGATTTCCGCTTTTAGCTCATCCGTTTGTGCATCGAAGTTAAGCAGCGCTTTAGGGTGAATACCGATCATCTTGTTGATGATGAATTCTAGACGAGCAAGGCCAACACCTTCGTTCGGGATTTGTGCAAAGTCGAAGGCACGATCTGGGTTACCCACGTTCATCATTACTTTGGTTGGTAGCATTGGTAGCTCATCAACCTCAGAACGTTTGATTTCAAAATCGAGTTCGCCGTTGTAAACGTAGCCTGTTTCGCCTTCTGAACATGACACTGTCACGGTATCGCCATCGTTTAGGCTGCTTGTTGCTGTACCACAACCAACAATCGCTGGGATACCAAGCTCGCGAGCAATGATCGCAGCGTGACAAGTACGGCCACCACGGTTAGTGACAATCGCAGACGCTTTCTTCATCACAGGTTCCCAGTCTGGGTCTGTCATGTCAGTTACCAGCACGTCGCCTTCTTGAACCAGTGACATTTGGTCTAGAGAATCAACCAAGCGAACAGGGCCAGAGCCGATACGCTGACCGATAGCGCGGCCTTCAACCAAGACATCCGCCTTATTGTTTAGCTCGTAACGCTCGATAACGTTTTGATCGCTTTGAGAACATACGGTTTCTGGGCGAGCCTGAACGATGTAAAGCTTGCCGTCGATGCCATCTTTCGCCCACTCAATGTCCATTGGACGTTGGTAGTGCTTCTCGATGATCATCGCTTGTTTTGCTAGCTCTTTGATCTCTTCATCGTTGAGTGAGAACTCGTTACGCTCTTGAGTGTCGGTGTCGATGATATCGACTTGCTTGCCGATTTCTTGATTGGTCGAGTAGATCATCTTGATCAACTTAGAACCAAAGGTCTTCTTCACGATAGGCTGGTGGCCTGCTTCTAACATTGGCTTGTGCACGTAGAACTCGTCTGGGTTCACTGCGCCCTGTACAACCATTTCACCCAAGCCCCAAGAAGAGGTGATGAATACCACTTGGTCGAAGCCAGACTCAGTATCAAGCGTGAACATCACACCTGAAGAGGCTTTGTCTGAGCGAACCATGCGCTGGATACCCGCAGACAATGAAATGCCACGGTGGTCAAAGCCTTGGTGTACACGGTAAGAGATAGCGCGGTCGTTAAACAGTGACGCGTAAACGTGCTTGGTTGCTTCGAGTACCGCGTCGATGCCTTTCACGTTAAGGAAGGTTTCTTGCTGGCCTGCGAATGAAGCATCTGGAAGGTCTTCTGCGGTTGCAGATGAACGCACAGCTACAGACAATTCTTCGTTGTCTTCGATTAGCTCGCGGTAGTTATCACGGATGTCTTGCTCTAGTGATTCTGGGAAGGGTGCGTCTAGAACCCATTGTCGAATCGTTGCACCTGTCTTACGCAGTGCGTCAACGTCTTCAACATCAAGTTCATCAAGTAGTTGGTGGATGCGCTCATCAAGACCTTTGTAGTCAAGAAAGTCGTTAAACGCATAAGAGGTGGTAGCAAAACCATTAGGTACAGAAACACCAGCATTGGACAGGTTAGAAACCATCTCGCCCAGTGAGGCGTTCTTACCGCCGACTTTGTCGACATCTTCCATGGATAGGCCATTGAACCATAGGGTATTATTTTGCATTTATTTCTCCAGAAACATAGCAAGCATTGTAGGGATTTAAAGGCAAACGATTACGTGTCAGTTTAAAAAAATGTAAATTATTTTCTAAAGCTGTGGGGGACGTAATAGTCAGCAGGGTTTTATTATCTATATTATGGTTACCATCCTACTCAAAATAATTTTAAACATTAAATAAAAAATGCAAATTGATATTCAAAGTCGTGATGTATTCTATGTTTCTGATGGAACGGCCATAACATGTGAGACTTTAGGGCATGTTGTTCTAGGTCAATTCCCTTTTAAAGCCAATGAAAAAACCTTTCCGTTTGTGGAAAGTGAGGACAAACTTTCTGATTTATTAAAAGAGATTGAAATTTCGTATCGTGATACCGGATTAGAACCGCTAGTGTTCTTTTCGATTGTGATACCTGATATCAAAACCAAATTGCTAGAAGCGCCCGCGCACTGTTATGACGTGTTAGAGAGCATCGTGCAGAAAGTACAGGATGACATTCAGATGGCGCCTGTTCCTAAGTTGCAGCGCTCACGCAGTGTAAACAAGGACTCGGTGAAGTATTTCGACCGTATTGCTGCGATTGAGTACACGCTCGCGCATGATGATGGCATCACGCTAAAAGGGCTGGAAGAAGCCGACATCATCTTGTTGGGTGTTTCTCGAAGTGGCAAAACACCAACAAGTTTGTATATGGCGATGCAGTTTGGCTTACGCGTAGCAAACTACCCATTTATCCACGATGACTTGGCACGCTTAAAGCTGTTGCCAGAGTTTGAGATCTACCGACATAAGCTGTTTGGTTTGACCATTGATGCAGAAAGGCTCACTGAAATTCGTGAGAACCGCTTAGCAGGCAGCGAATACGCCAGTGACTCACAATGTTTGTATGAATTGCAAACGGTAGAGGCGATGTTCCGTCGAGAAGCGATACCTTACATCAACACCTCTTCACTATCGGTTGAAGAAATTTCGACACGAATCTTGGAGCGAACAGGTTTGAGAAGGCGTCTGCTGTAAGACAAAGCCTTAGAGAAATAGAATGGTCAGATAAAAGAAAATCGAAGCTCGCAGTTTACACCTGAGAGCTTCGATTTTTTGTTTGTGCTCGTTGTAGTCGCTTGCGAGTCAGAGCTTGTTTTCTTAATCAGAGCTTGCTTTCTTAATCGAGATAGCTTTCTAGCGAAGTAAAGACAGCTTTAGCGTTTCGCTTTTCTTTTCTAACCAGCGTTCAAGTGCTGGTGGCCAACTGATGCTTGGTTCTACGCAAAAGCCACGGAGCATCGAGAAATACACCGCTTGATCGATTAGAGGCAGTGATGACTCACCATTCTCTAGATCCAGTAAGAGTTCGGCATCTTTCAGTAATGGGTTAATCAGTTGAACGAACTGAGGCGTCTTTTCTAACAGTTCTTCAAAGTTAAAACCTTCGGTCTCTTTACTGGCACGCCAAGCTTCTTTGGCTCCAGCAGAGCGATATTCAGCCAAGTCGAGGTTCCACCAACGTGGGCGTCCAATCTGTTGAGTAAGAGGGAATGCGCGAGTTTGGAACACAGTCACTTGCTCAGATGGCACACGCTGCTCATCGCTTGATTTCAAGTCCATGAAGTACGCGATGATATCTAGGCTCTCTGCCATGATAGAGCCATCGTCTTTTTGTAAGACGGGTACCATCTTTTTACCGATCAGATCGATAAGGGTTTGGGCATCATCATAATCGACAGAAACAAGCTCAATGTTCAAGCCTAGCGATTGAGCAATGTAGGAGACTCTTGCACAGAAAGGGCAGTGGCCGTAAATGTAAAGCTTCATAGCTTCCCTCATTCGGGTCTTTCTTAGTATAAGATGATGCTAATGTACCAGAAACTTTCGCAGACAATAAGCCTTTGTTAACAAGAACTATTCACTGCGATTAAGTGCTCGGGGATATCAAGAGAACGATGGGAATAAGCACTTAGTGTAGAAACTCGTTGCCTAATTCTATTGTCAGTTGAGTGCGGTTTTATTGTAACGAGTAAGCGAATGAGAAAGCTAGTGGGTAAATTACAGGCATAAAAAAGGCTCTGGCTGCTTACTCTAATGCAGAAGAGTGAAGTCAGCCAAAGCCTCAATTTTGTTACCTTTAGTAGAGTGACTACTAAAAGGGCAGAGTGGTTAAACTATGCTTTTTTAAGATCTTGCGCTGGGTAAGTAAGCGTCATTGCGCCTTCTACCGTTGTAACGTGAACGTAGCCGCCACCAGCACTTAGGCCAGTTACTACCATTTCACCTAGTTCAACACCTTTTGTTGCTACAACGCGATCATCAACTGAAAACACTTTACACACCTTCAATAAATTAAATAAATACGATAGATATCGAACGCGGATTTAAACAGATGGGACCTCAATCAACTAATCCGGTTATTTGTCGTAAAGATTAAATTCAGTTATGTATAAATAATTATGTATTAAAAATCAGTTTGTTAACTTACGCTGTGACGTTATTTATCCGCTGGATACACTACACCAACTTGTTGGCGCATCTCTGTAATTAACTTCGCAACCGTTAAAGCGCGCAGTTGGGCCTGCGCTTGTGTTGCGTTGTCGCCAGCAATGCAGCTAGCAAAGGCCTGCGCTTCGTAACTCATGGAGTTTTCGCTTTGTGCTTGAGTAAGGTTTTCTACCGTGCCATCGCGGTAGCGGATCTTAACGTCAGTACATTCAGCGATGTGATCGATGATGATCGCCCCTAATTCACCTTGGATCTCGCTTGGCGCATAAGAGTCGCTGACTTTGGAGTGCGCAAGGGTCACATCAAACTCAGGGTATTGGAAGATCGCACAGCCATGAGCATCGACACCTGAATCAAGTAGCTTTGCAGAAGCCTGTGCGTTTTCAGGTTTGCCAAATAGAGCGACTGTCGCGGCAACACAGTAAAAGCCAATATCGACCAATGAGCCGTTAGAAAAAGCTGGGTTGAAGGTATTTGGGTTCTCGCCGTTTAGGTATTTTTGGTAGCGCGATGAATACTGGCAGTAGTTGATGTGTGCTTTATGTACCTTGCCAATCTTTTCTAACCCAAGTTGAACTTGCTTAAAGTTCGGTAGGAATTGAGATTTATACGCCTCAAACAGCACCACACCGTTTTTCTCAGCGACTTCGAACATGCGTGTTGCTTCATCAATATTTGATGCAACCGGCTTTTCACAGATAACATGCTTGCCGTGTTCCATCATGAAGATAGATTGCTCGCAATGCAGTGAGTTAGGGGAAGCGATGTACACGGCTTCTACAGTGTTGTCATTGGCCAATGCGTCGAGTGAGTCATACGTGGTTTCAACGTCAAATTCTTGGGCGAACTGTGCCGCGCTGTCTAGATTTCGAGAGTAAACCGCAGCAAGTTGCATCGATTGAGATTCGTGCGCAGCTTGAACAAACTTTTGTGTAATCCAATTGGTTCCAATTACAGCAAACTTAATCATATAGGTATCCAGTCGTTAGTCGTCGTTAGTATATTGATTCTGCAGAGATAGTAGCACTCAACGGCTGGCAATGTGCCTGAGATTTACGGAACAATTTCCCTAAACATAGTGCCTAATATTAATGTTCAGCCTTCACAGAGCGTCTGAGTTGACCAGTGTAACGGTGCACAACTAAGCCATTTTTGCTAAGGTGTTATTGAATTCAAACAAGGTGATGATATGCAAATCCGGACGGCCAAGGTAACTGATATTAACGCGATCTTAGCGCTCTCTGAGCAGATAAACCGTCAACATCATCTTGGTGCGCCTATGGTATTTGCACCAGCGTCACAAGGCTTGGCCGACAGTGAAGAGTATTGGTTAGGTTTGATGCTTGACCCACTTGGCGCTTTCTTGGTTGCAGTCGATGACAAGCAAGTCGTTGGTTTTTTAGCGGGTAAGGTAACGCAGAACAAAGGGGTCAGTTTTATTCAGCCGCACAAGGTGGCAAGGGTCAATACGATTGTGGTGAACGATCAGGTTCAGAGCCAAGGTGCTGGTCGAGCGTTAATGAAGTCTTTTAATCAATGGGCGCAGGCGAGAGGAGCGATAGAACTTAGGTTGGAGGTAATGGAGTTTAACCAACAAGCTCAGGGTTTCTATGAGTCGTTAGGAATGGAAACTCAGTCACGAACCATGTCCATGCGTTTTGAGGAGATCTAAAGGTGCGTCTGTTTCTGCCTTTATCACTGTGTTTACTGTTTGTGGCTTCGAACGCGAATGCTGAGCAAGTCGTGGTCGAGAAAATAGTCTCTGACGCGACCGCTATCGAAACCATCGTATTCGAGTCTGCACCGGCTCATTCTCAACGTGTCTCAACGTCTTCATCTAACTCAACCTCTTCCACGAGCTCAAACTCCGAGCATGTGATTATTGTGGATGATGTTCTTAACAGTAGCCCTGATGAAAAGGTAGCTCAGCTTTCTCAAGGGTCATCAAAACGTCCACCTCAAAGTTCCTCTCAACAGTTTTACAACGTACCGGATAGCGCATCTGAGATAGATTCGCTGTCGCAAGTGGTTACGTTAGTTAAAGTCGATAAATCGAAACGTAGGATGTATCTGCTAAAAGGTGAAGAGGTGATTCAGGAGTTTCGTATTGCGCTAGGCAAACAACCGAAAGGGCATAAACGCTTTGAAGGGGACAACCGAACGCCGGAAGGGGAATACCAGCTCGATTATGTGATGGAAGAGTCGGACTTTTATCTCTCAGTACATATTAATTATCCGCAACCTTCGGATATGCAATGGGCAGAGCAAAATGATGTAGATCCTGGAGGAAACATCAAAATCCATGGCATCAAAAACGGCGAGCGTCGTTCGCCGAGCTTTATTCAAAGTTTTGATTGGACGGATGGCTGTATCGCGTTAACCAATCAAGATATGGATGAGTTTCTCCAACTTGTAAAAATGGGTACCCCTATCCATATCGAATGGTAGTCATTGGTACCCAGTTTTCTTAATCACTTTCCGCAGTCAATTCGCGAAACCAATTCGTAAAAGCAACGTCCAAAATTAAACGCTAAAGCCGTTACAGTAAGACTCGACCTGCACTGAATATTGCAATCACAATCAGCAATGCAATGGTGACTGGCTTAAACTTCGCTCCACCAAATCTTTCGAACAGTTTAGAACCCACATAACCGCCAAGCATGCTGCTTGGTAGAAGCGCGAGAGTCAGCCAAACTACATCGCGGTCGACTAACCCAGCGATAGATGCCGAAACAAATGCAGTGGAATCCGCCAAGACAAAGAAGGCTATCAGTCCGGCTCTAGCAATGTGCGGAGCGACTGGGCTTGCCAATGCATGAGTGCCAATTGGAGGTCCTGACATCGAAGCCGCGCCGTTCATTACACCTGCAAGGCTGCCTAGAATATAGGGAGCAAATCTAGGTTCGCTTTTGTACTGGAAGCCTTTATAGATCATAAGCGCAGACGCAAAAATGAAGGCACTGATGATCAAGATGATCGTGTCTTGGCTAACGGATTTAAGCAGAAGTAGGCCGACTGGTGTGAAGGCAAAACAAGGGATAAACACCTTTAAAACCCAGCGCCAGTTAACGTGCTTTCGAACTTTAGGCAGTAATTGAACATTGCCTAGGAGATCGATCAACATGAAGACGGGAACCAGTTCGATAACAGGCGCGAATAACGCACTTAATGGCAATGCCACTAAGGTGAAACCGAAACCTGAGAAGCCACGAACAATAGCGGCGAAAATGAAGATTGCACCCAAAATTGGGAAGGTTGGACTAAAAATGAGATCCATAAATTAAGTAACCAATGAAGCCGTCTAAATAGAGCGAGCTAATGAAACCAAGTGAGTAGCGGAATGTACTCCTACTCACTTGTGTTTGCTACCTAATTTTAAGGTTTCCCGAGAGTTAATTTTAAAGTCTCTCGGGGTTGTTTTTGCGGTATTTGCTTGGTCAATTTATAGAGGTAAATTGATTTGGAAAATCAGTGAATACGGCATCTACTTCTGAGATGAATTTGAAGTGAGACGGATCGTTTACTGTGTAGCACCATGTTTGGATGTTTGCTTCACTGAGTGTATCAAGATCGCTCTGATTCACATGCTCGTAGTTCATGTGACAGCTGAACGCTTTAACCTCGTCAATCAACATCAAGTCGGCTTGAGTCAGTTGCTCTGTGATCACACCTACGCGGTATCTCGGCAGGTGACGAGCCATTTCAGAAACGACTTGATGGCTGAAACTTGAAAGCAGAACTCTGTCGGTGTCTAGATTTGAACGAATCAACTCGGTATGCAGCAAATCAACGACATGAGGCGCTTGATGTCGACTGTCGACTTTGATCTCTAAATTCACGCTGAGATCATGCTGTTCAGCAAGCGCGAGCAACTCTTCCAACGTTAATATTCTTTCACCTGCGAACTGCTCAGACTTCCAACTGCCAAAATCAAGCTGACGCAGTTCTGCAAGGGTGTGTTCGTCGACACGCCCCTTGCCATCGCTGCAGCGCTCAAGGGTGTGGTCGTGACAAACCACAAGTTGATCATCCTGAGTTGGCTGAATATCTACTTCAATCCATTTCAAGCCGAGTTTAGCGGCTTGTTCAATGCTTGCTTTGGTATTTTCTGGGTGAGTACCTGCTACACCCCGATGACCTACGATGATAGACGACATAATTAATCCTTCTTAAAGACGCACCGTAAAAACGCATTAAATATCAGTGTACTCGATTAAGCGAGGGCTGTCGTTATGCTTGTCGTCTCTTCGCGTGACTCTTGTGAAGTAAAGTTATTCGGCTGAATACGCTTTCCACGACTGTCAAAAATATGCAGGTTAGATTTATCAATGCTTAATCCGAGCGGCAGTACTTGGCATAGTGTCGTTTCTGGCGTGACGGCGATAAAGGGTTGGTCGTTCACCAGGCCATGAACCAATTGATTCGGCCCCAATGGCTCAACCACACTGATACGCAGTTCGAGAGGCAAGGTGTTCATTTTTAATTCGGAACAAACCTCAGAGTGTTCAGGGCGAATGCCAAGCGTGATAGTCGCGTTCTTAACGTGCGCGTACTCTGGCAGGTACATTTGTTGATCACCGATTTCAAGATAGCCATCATCGAGCGTGGCAGTTAGGAAGTTCATCGCGGGGCTGCCAATAAAGCTTGCCACAAAGGTACTGGCAGGCTGGTGGTAAACTTCTCTTGGTGTGCCGACTTGTTCTATCTGACCTTTGTTGAGAACCACGATTCTATCTGCCAGTGTCATGGCTTCGACTTGGTCATGAGTCACGTAAATACTGGTTACGCCTAGCTCGCGTTGTAGCTTTTTGATTTCTAACCTCATGTGAGCGCGCAATGAGGCATCTAGGTTAGACAAAGGCTCGTCAAACAGGAACAGTTGAGGGTCGCGTACAATCGCTCGTCCCATAGCAACGCGCTGGCGCTGACCACCCGAAAGCTTGGCTGGCTTGCGGTCTAGGTACTCTTCGATCTTTAGTGTCTTGGCGACTTTCTCAATCTTCTCTTCAATTACGTGTTGGCTGACACCTCGATTCTTTAAACCATAAGCGAGGTTTTTGTATACCGTCATGTGAGGGTAGAGTGCGTAATTTTGAAAGACCATTGCGATATCTCGTTGAGCTGGCTTTTCGTTATCAACACGGCGGCCACCTAAGTGAATCTCTCCGCCAGAGATGCTTTCCAACCCCGCAATTGAACGTAGGATAGAAGACTTGCCGCAGCCCGATGGGCCAACCAATACAAGAAATTCACCCTTTTCGATCTCAAGCGAGACATCTTTCACTGCACGATGACCATTCTCATAAGTCTTTACCAAGTTTTTGATGCCTAACATGGTAGGTGCTTTGTGCGTATGGTTGTGAGTGGCTTGGGTGTGCCCTAACGTTTGTTTTAACTTTGGCATCGGGGTGTCCTCTGTATTTTTGTGGATAGCTTGGTGAGAAGGCAGGTGAGATATCTTGTACTCAGCGAGTGATTGAATGCGGTTATCGTTCATTTGAGTTGTGTCGTTATTATTTTTCACTTTCTACTAGCCCTTTTACAAACCAACGCTGAAATACAACCACTACTAAAACGGGTGGCAACATAGCTAAAATCACCATGGCAAAAACATAGTCGTAGCGCGGTAAACTGGTTTCATTGATGTTGTTGAGTACTTGTTTGATGCCCATCACGATGGTGTTGTAGCCTTCGTCCGTGGTCATCATGATTGGCCACAGATATTGGTTCCAACCCACCACAAACATGATGATGAAGATTGCGGCAATCATGGTTTTAGACAGTGGCAATAAGATGTCGACAAAGAATCGAAATGGACCTGCGTTATCTAGCTGAGTGGCTTCTAACAATTCATCGGGGATGGTTTTGAAGAACTGCCTAAAAAAGAAGGTCGCGGTGGCTGAGGCGATCAAAGGCAGAATTAAACCTGTGTAGCTATTAAGAAGCCCAAGCCCAGCGACAACCTCATAGGAAGGGATAATGCGCACTTCTAATGGCAGCAAAAGCGTCACGAAGATCAACCAGAACCAAGCTGTAGCATAAGGCAGTCTGAAGTAGACCAAAGCATACGCAGCCATCATCGAAATGATGATCTTACCGATCGCAAAACCTAGCCCCATGATCATCGAGTTGGCGATCATTTTGCTGGCGGTGACTTCGCCACTGAAGCCCATGCTTTTGTTCCAAGCTTCGCTATAAATGGCCGTAAAGTTATCGCCTGGTACCCATTGCAGGCCTTCGCTGACAATGGTGTTCGGGTTATGCGTCGAGCTGGCGAAGATTAGCCAGATAGGGACCAACATGAACAGCATCCCAGCAATTAGAATTAGGTGGTCATAGACCTTATTACTTTTCATAAATAACTCCTGTCGCGTTAAAACCTAGCTGTGGTGGGCTAGTAGTGAACACGCTTTTCTACAACACGAAACTGGATAAATGTAAGAGTGAGCACCAATAGCAACAACACAACTGACTGCGCAGAGCTGCCGCCTAAATCTGCGCCAACAAACCCGTCTCGATACACCTTGTACACCAACGACGTTGTGCCGCCACCCGGGCCGCCATTGGTCATGGTGTCGATCACGCCAAAGGTTTCAAAGAACGAGTAAGTGAGGTTGATGACCAGTAGGAAAAATCCGGTTGGCGCGAGTAGCGGAAAAGTAATGGTCCAGAAACGTTTTGAGTCGCTGACGCAATCGAGCATCGCCGCTTCTTTTACGGCGTAAGAGATCGATTGAAGCCCAGCCAGAAAGTAGATGAAATTCACCGAAACCTGTTTCCAAACCGAAACCAAAATCAGAGCAAACGTGGCATCTAAAGGGTCGGTTTGGAAGCTAAAGTCCCAGCCTATAACCGCAAATATCTCGGTAAACACGCCAATGTGTGGGTTAAACAAGAAAGCACCGATTACGCCTGCAATCGCAGGAGCAACCGCGTAAACCCAAGTAAGAGTGACCTTGTAAGCGCCTTGTCCGTGAATGATGTTGTCGGCTTTAACCGCGAGCAGCAGCGCTAAGGCAAGCGATAAGAAAGAGACCACAATCGCGAACATTAAGGTGAAGCCAATCGAGTTCAGATATTCGCTCGATTCGAACAGCATTTGATAGTTTTCGAACCACACGAAGATGGAAGAGGTGCCCCAAGGGTCTTCTAGCATGAAGGACAGGTAAACTGCCTTTGCTGCTGGGTAGATAAAGAAAACTGCAATGATGAGTATCTGAGGCGCCAAAAATAGGTAAGGCAGCGGAGAGTGAAAGAATTGCTGACGTCGTTCCACAGGGTAATCCCCAAAAATTAGTGACTGTTATCACTGTTAGTTACGGTGAGCACTAGCGCTATAGCAAAGGAATGCATCCAGTTGAGTTGTAGTTTTTGGAGCAAGAAATGGCGCTAGTGAAGAATCTCCTCACTCCTTGCCATTACGTTTTTAATGACGCAGTGACAAGTGGTGAGGAGCAATGAACGGCTTTGGTTTGTTAAGCCTTTAGCTCAGTAATCTGCTTTGGTTAAAAAGCCAAATTAGTTCATCGTACGAGCGAAGCGTTTCAGCAGTTTGCTGCTCTCATCTTCGACTTTATCTAGGCTATTCTCGACGCTAGAGCGGTCAGCGAAGATATTGTCGAACTCACGATGCATCACTTCACGAATTTGAGGGTAGTAACCTAAGCGGTAGCCCTTAGTCCATTCGCCCGATTTTAGGCTTAGCTGCTTAACGCCCACTTCTGCATCTGGTTGTTCGTTGTAGTAGCCAGACTCTTTCGCTAGCTCATAGGCAGCCGTTGTTACAGGTACATAACCAGTGGTTTTGTGCCAGTAGACTTGAGTTTCAGGCTTCGTCAGGTAATCAAAGAACGCTGCTACACCTTTGTCTTGCTGTTGGTCATGGCCATTGAGTGCAAACAGAGCAGCACCGCCAATGAAGGTTAAGCCTGCGTCTGGGTTAACCGATTTCCAGTATGGAAGGTATGTGGTGCCGAGTTCGAAAGGTACGCGGTTACGTAAGCCACCGAATGAGCCTGAAGAACCCATCCACATCGCCACTTCTTGGCGCTCGAAAGGGGTTTGGTTTGCATCCCAGTCGCTGCCGTAATACTTGTAGTAACCTAGATCTGACCACTCTTTCATCTTGCTAACGTGCATCATCATGTCTTTGGTGTTGAACATGATCTTAGTGGACAAGCCATCGTAGCCGTTGTTTTGATCTGCGACTGGCAGGTTGTGGCGAGACTTAAAGTTCTCGAACATGATCCACGGCGTCAGAGATTGAGAAAACGCGATGTGTCCTTCAGCCTTCAGTTTCTTAGCGACCACTTCTAGTTCTTCATAAGTTTTAGGCGCGTCTGCACCCACTTCCGCGAGAAGATCTTTGTTGTAGTAAAGAACCGGTGTCGAACTGTTGAAAGGCATACCAACCATCTTGCCTTGGTTGTCGGCATAGAAGTTACGAACGCCCGCTAGGTAGTCGTTTGAATTAAAGTTGTAACCCGACTCAACCAGAATATCCTGTACCGGTTTCGCGACGTCTTTCGCGTTCATGATGGTTGCTGCGCCTGCATCGAAGACTTGCAGAATATTGGGTGCTTCACCTGCTCGGTATGCCGCGATACCGGCTGTTAAGGTCTCTGTGTATGAACCTTTGTAGATTGGCGTGATCTCGTAATCATCTTGTGACGCATTAAAGTCGGTCGCAATTTTGTTTACTGTTTCTCCAAGCTGGCCGCCCATTGCGTGCCACCAAGTGACTTGAGTCGTTGCGAACGCTGGCATTGCCGCTGTCGCAGAAAGAACGCCTGCCAAAATTAGCTTATTCATCTTCGTTTCCTTTTGGATGAAATCGATGTCGAGGTATTGGATTAGAGTGTTAACGAGACGGTAGGGGTGTCGTTTGAAGTTATCTTGAACAGGGCGTATTTCACTTAAGTGGCTAAACCGTTTCACTGATATGAAAGATTCATTTCGATTTCATTTAAGAGAAAAGTTATTGATGGTTTTAATATTTATTGTGTGCGGTTTTTAAGAGGTATGTTGTTCAATACTCGCTCAATATTTGTTCCATAAAAAAGCCTCTCGAAGGAGAGGCTTTGAATAAGCTAGAGCTTGTTATAATCGGCTTTGTTCTAGTGTGCGATATCGAGTTGGTTGTCTTTCACGCCGTTAATACGGAACCAACCTGCAATACTGAATCGCTCTGTGTTTGTCGGCAGTACCTCGTGTGGGAACTGTTCAGATAAGAACACAAATAAGCGGCCTGACTTTGGTGGAATGGTCGTGATGTGGTTGTCTTTTAGGTCGTAAACCACAAGTTCACCAGCGTCTTCTTCTGTCCACTCATCATTCATATAGAACACAGTGGTCAGGCGGCGGTTTTCATTGCCCTTGAAACAGTCTAAGTGCTTCTGGTAGAAGTCGCCTTTTTCGTATTTAGCAAAGTGCGCTTCGTACTCGAACAGACCCAAAAAGAACGCTTGGTTT
Source organism: Vibrio sp. ZF57 (assembly GCF_001691235.1). Lineage (NCBI taxonomy): Bacteria > Pseudomonadati > Pseudomonadota > Gammaproteobacteria > Vibrionales > Vibrionaceae > Vibrio > Vibrio sp. ZF57. The sequence goes on from NZ_MAKD01000112.1 coordinate 19,369, forward strand.
GCCGCTAAACGAATTTGTTCCATTTTGTCTAGGAACAGAGATGCTGGCTGACCCATATCGCGGCGCACCCATTGAATCTTGTCACTACGAATGGTCGACTCTCGCGTTACTTCATCGTTACGGCCAATCCTAGCCTTTTTCCAGTTCTCTGGAATGCAATCCCTCAATGCCACCACTTCTTCATGAGTTAAGAAGTCATCCCAAACAAAGTAGCCTTGGGTAGAAAGAGCATCGATTAGTTGGTTCATGTATAGCACTCAGACAATAAATTAGAGGCGCATATATAGTCCTAATAACTTAGGTCAACAAATCACGTATTTTGTCGTCACGATAAAAGAGCGGAAGAGCATGGTACTTTGATGTGATTTTATAGTTAACAAATTTGTTACAAATAAATGTGAGTTTGCTATGGTATAGGTCTGACCAGTTGTTTTGTCACAAGGAGCGGTTTTGCAGCTGCATACCATCAAAGGCTATATCCAAGACATGTATCTCGTAGAGTACCCAGATAGGTTGCTGTTACTTGATGGTGCGTGCCGTGCGGATATTCCTCATCTTAGGGCTTTCATTGAAGATGAGCTTGGCCGTGAATTTAGCGACCTACATACTGTGGTTGTTACACACATGCATCCGGACCACGCAGGGGCAGCGCATACGCTCAGAAAGCTGACTAATTGTCATTTGGTGGCAGCAAACAGAGACAAAGATTGGTATCACGGCATCGATGGCATTTTGATGCACCTGACCGACTTAGCGCTTGCTAGGTGGATGGCGAACCGCTTAGGCAAGCCTAAAGCAAACCTATGGTATTCAAGAAAGTTAAAGCCGGACTACAAGCTGTCTGATGGGGATAGTATTCCAGGGTTTGATGATTGGTTGGTTCTTGAAACACCGGGCCATACCGACCGTGATCTCTCGGTCTATTGCCCATCACACAGCGTGGCTTATGTGGCCGATTTAATGGTCGAGGTTAAGAAGAAGCTGATTCCGCCATTTCCTATCTTTCACCCTAATAAGTATCGAGCGTCTGTATCGCGCATTTATGACATGCAGCTCGATACCTTGCTGGTGGCGCACGGTGGGCAAGTCGATTTCAGTCAAAAGGCTTTTGAACACCTGTTGATGAGTGCCCCAAGAAGGCCTGTTACACATTGGCGAGTGACGAAAATCAAAACCAAGAAATTACTTTTATCGATTGGGCGATTTGGTTTTCAATCTCATGGTAAATCGAAGAAATAGATCAGAAGCTTGAATGCAAAGTCGTGTATTCAGAGCTGAAAGTAGAAATAGAAAAATAGATAGCAATAAGGCCAGTCATGAGACTGGCCTTATATCGTTGTGAGTAGCTTTAGTTATAACCTGTGGAGCGGTTACGATGACTCGGATTAGTGAGTCAGCAGGAATTCACCCGCAGGGTCAACAATCACTTTGTCACTCATGCCTTGACGTCCAAGCAACATCATGTAAGTCATGTCTTGACGGTTGCTTAGCGTGATATCGATCGGCCATTGTTGGCCACCGATTCTTAGCATGGTTTCAATCACGCAACGGTGTTCAACTTCGCCGTTAGATGATTTAATTTTCTTACTTGTTTTCAGTTTCGCCTTGCAGCGCACCGTCTCTTCTAGGTGATAAACGTCTGGGTGAAGGTCGAACTCTACGAATTTCTCACCATTTGATTTAACACATAGTAGATTGTCTACGTGTAGAGAAGAGGTTTTAGCCCCTGTATCAACACGTGTATGTAGTCCAGTTATCCCTAACTCTGGTAAGCAAAGTGCTTCGGTATTCCCTATGATCATTTTATTGTTCATTTTCTTTCCAATCATGAGTTATCGGTATTCAATCAGCCCTTGCCACGAGTACGGTTAGCGTTTGGTTTTGCATTCTTCTCGATGAATTCGAAAATCATGTCTGCTACATCTTTACCCGTTGCTTTCTCGATGCCTTCTAGGCCTGGAGAAGAGTTTACTTCCATTACTACTGGGCCGTTCTTAGATTGTAGGATATCTACACCACATAGGTTTAATCCCATGATTTTCGCTGCATTGATTGCTGTTGCGCGCTCTTCTTTGGTTAGTTTAACCAGCTGAGCAGTGCCGCCACGGTGCAGGTTAGAGCGGAATTCACCTTCACCAGCTTGACGCTTCATTGCAGCAATTACTTTGTTGCCAACAACAAAACAACGGATGTCTGCGCCATTTGCTTCTTCAATGAACTCTTGAACCAAGATGTTCGCTTTTAGGCCCATGAACGCTTCGATAACGCTTTCTGCTGCTTTGTTTGTTTCAGCTAAAACTACACCGATACCTTGAGTACCTTCAAGTAGCTTGATCACAAGTGGCGCGCCACCTACGTTTTTGATCAGGTCTTGAATTTTGTCTGGGCGGCTAGCGAAACCTGTTTTTGGTAAGCCAATACCTTTACGAGACAACAGTTGTAGTGAGCGCAGTTTGTCGCGAGAGCGACTGATTGCTACTGACTCATTGATACAAAAAGTGCCCATCATTTCAAATTGGCGAACAACCGCAGTTCCGTAAAAGGTAATGGAAGCGCCAATACGTGGAATAACAGCATCGTATTGAGGTAGCTCTTCACCCATGTAGCGAATCTTCGGATTGTTACTCGCGATATCTATATCACAGTGCAACGTGTCGATAACATCGACCTGATGACCACGTGCTTCTCCAGCCTGCTTTAGACGAGCGGTAGAGTATAGATTTTCGTTGCGAGAAAGAATTGCGATACGCATGGCGTTTCCTTAGTTAATACCTGATTGGTAACTGCAAATAAATTAGTTGTTAGCTGAGCTTTCAGTTTTTTCTGAGGCTCCTTGCTTGCTTCGGGGCGAACCTTAAGGCTTTTCGTTCAACTAAGAAAACGAATTAAATTTGTCGAGTCGACAACGGAAATTTATCGATTGTGTGAGCTATTGGTACAGCAGGCTTGAGAGGGGAATTGGAATGGAAAAGCGAGTTGAGACCTAACTCATATTGGGGGTAGGAGCATATTAGGTTGTACCCAACTCGCGTTTACTCGGTGCTAAAAAGTGTACTAATAACGCCAGTTACATAGATCTAAAAGTGTTCGTAGTGCTTCTCTTTCGAGCTTACTGCAGGTGCTTTTTAGCTTGTTAAGATAGTATTTTCTCATGGTCATTACTCTCTCTGGTTAGGCTTTATTTACAACCTATGGTTTGTTGCTGACCCGTTCATTATGGATAATTAAGAGGAACTAAAAAACAGATGTTATTTTTATTGGTTGTTCCTGTTTTGGTCGCATTACACTACTTTTTGATGAATGTGTTTTATAATGGGCTTAATTAGGAAGAGCTATCTTTAAAAGGTTCATTATTTGTCTGATCTAAACATGATGCGTTACTACACGCGGCTAGAGTCGTTCGAGCCAAACATTTCTCATTCAGTCACCCTAGCCGAAGTAGCGGATATGCTGTTTACAAGCTTGCGTCACGCTCGAACCTTACTTGGTAAGATGCATCAAGCTGAATGGGTGGTGTGGGAGCCAAAAGTTGGCAGGAATCAACGCTCTAACTTAACACTGCGTTTTAGCAATTCAGAGTTGGCGCAGCATGTTGCAAGTAAACTGATAGAGCAGGGCAAGTACGAAAAAGCACTTTCCATATTGGATAATGACCGCGCTGTGTTTGGTTCTTTACTGCAAGAAACTTCCGGCGCGACCATGCGTGAAGGGCTGCTGCACGTTCAATTAACCTATAAGCGTAAGTTTGAGGATTTGTTTCCGCACCATATACACCGCAGTAGCGAACGATTTTTGATAAGACAGGTTTTTAGCTGCCTAGTGACGTGTAATGGTAAAGGTGAGTTAAAGCCTGAATTAGCTCACCATTGGGAATATGACACAGAGCAACTGGTTTGGACTTTCTATCTGCGCCCCGGTCTGACTTTTCATGATGGGCAGCCAGTAGATGCCAAGCAGCTGGTTGCTTTGTTTACTGCTCTACAAGCTCTGCCTTTCTATCAAGCTGAGTTAGATCATGTCGCTTCCATCTACAGTGAGCAGCCATTAAGGATCAGTTTTAAATTAACCCAAGCGGACACAGGTTTTGCGGGGTTGCTTGCTGGTGTTAAGTATTCGATTCAACCCGCCGAGCAAGTGATGCGTGAACCATTACCATTGAGCTCAATGTCTCATGCTGTGATCGGTACTGGCCCTTTCAGAGTGGTTGAAACCAATAGTGAGCGCATCAAGCTCTCGGCATTCGAACACTTTTACGGGTGTCGCTCTTTAACCGATGAGGTGACTATCTGGCAGTTTGAGGAATCAATGACGGGCACTGCTCGTTTCGATGACAGCCAAATGCACGTATCGCCTTATGGAAATTCTTCTTGTTTCCATCAATTAGGGAAAAGCGATGCGGAACTTGTTTCAGCAGACACAGACGGCCTTCGTAGCCGAGTCGAGGATGGTTGTTTGTTTGTTCTGTTCAATCAAAACTCAGCAGTGAATCCGTTAAGCGACGAGCAACGTAAGTACCTATCAGCCCTTGCAAACCCTCAGGCTATTTTGGCGCAACTGGAGCAAAACCAAGGATTATTCAGTGTCTCTTTGGCTCAGAACATATTGCCAAGTTGGCAGAAGCTGTATCGAACGCCTTCCAGAGAGAGCGAGTTGCCTAAGAAATTGAGCATTGCGGTATATAACTACTATGCCCTTTATCGGTGTGCCATTTCCGTGTCGGACATCCTTAAACGACATGGAGTGGAAGTTGAAGTGAACACCTATAGCTTTCGAGAGTTGGCGCTGCTTTCTCAGCGGGGCGATTTAAAAGAAGATTTGGTATTGTGTAACCTGAATCTCGATGATAATGCGCCATCTTCGCTGTTCTCGTGGTTGATGAATGACCCTGTATTGCATTCCGCGCTCGGAGAGATGAACAGTGATTGGCTTAAACAGCGCTTAGATCATCACAAAGCCTCAGTTGAACTGCCGAATTACTTGGCAGAGTTGGAGCCTGTTGCATCGACGTTGATTTCTGATTATTGGCTAGTGCCTATGTTCCATCACCTACAAACCGTGCGTTTTCAAGGCATTTTGAAAAACGTGGCCATTACCAACTGGGGATGGCCAGATTTCAAGAATGTATGGTCTGCTGATTAACCTTTCTTACTAGCTAAATAACTAAGTTAACTCGTTGCCAAAATTGGTTTTTCCAAAATCGACTTTGACACGCTTACGTCTAGATAAATTAAAAATTACACTCGGTGGTTTACTTTTGGTTTTGGCATATAAACTAGTCGGTGTAGTTTATGTGTTGGATCTATCCCAACGGTTAAAGAGATACCAATGAAAAAATATCTATTACCGATTTTAGGAGTACTTGCCGTGGTCGCTATCGTAAGCACAGGTTCACAATCAAACGACAATCTAGATAAGCTTCCAAAGAAGTTTGCTAACAGTGAGTTGGAATACAAATCGGGTATGTCTGATATTTTTTCAATCTTGAAAGCATACGTGACTGTGGAAAGAAACGAGCCAGTGCCGCGCGCTGCATTGCCTTTGATTCCAATGACAGCTGAGCAATTGATCGAAGAACAAGACGACGTTGCGTACCGCTTAGGTCACTCAAGTGTGATGATGAAGCTAGATGGCAAGCTAGTGATGACTGACCCTGTGTTCAGTGATCGAGCATCACCAGTGCAATGGATGGGGCCAAAGCGCTTTCACCCAACCCCAATCTCACTGCAAGATCTACCTGACATCGATGTGGTAGTGATCAGCCATGATCACTACGACCATTTAGACAAAGGTGCCGTGAAGGTATTAGCCGACAAAGTAGGGACGTTCTTAGTGCCATTAAGAGTGGGCGCACTGTTGGAAAAGTGGGGCGTGGATAAAGAGAAGATCATCGAATTGAACTGGTGGGAATCGGCAACGGCCTCAGACATTGAGTTCACGTTGACACCGACACAGCATTTCTCTGGTCGTGGCTTGCTTGATCGTGACCAAACACTGTGGGGCAGTTGGGTTATTAACGCTTCAGACAAGAAAGTCTTCTTTAGCGGTGATTCTGGTTACTTCAATGGCTTTAAAGAGATTGGCGACCGTTTTGGGCCGTTTGATTTAACCATGGTTGAAACGGGTGCGTATAACTCACTTTGGGCGGATATTCATATGTTCCCAGAACAGAGTGTTCAGGCACACATTGATCTGCAAGGTAAGGTGATGATGCCAATCCACAACAGTACCTTCGACCTTTCTATGCATGATTGGCAAGACCCAATGGAACAAGCACTGGCGATTAGCAAAGAGCGAGATGTACAAATGGTAAGCCCGGTGATGGGTGAACGTTTGGTGATCTCAGAGCCTGTACCTGTTCAGGCATGGTGGAAACTAGCATCGAATTAGAGCTGTCATCCAAATAGACATAGCTAAACCACTAAGCTGTACTGGAA
>NZ_MAKD01000113.1:0-10676 GCF_001691235.1 Vibrio sp. ZF57
CCCGCTCTCATTGAGCGGGGCTTCTAATTATCGAATCTTAATTAAGAATTATGCTTCTGCTTTCTTTAGCTCAGCTTCTTCGTTAGCTTCAACGCCGATTTCGTTTTCAGATTTCGCTACGATAGTGTTAACCGCAGTATCACCAACAACGTTAGAAGAAGTACAGAACATGTCACAGATACGGTCAACAGCAGCAACAATCGCTAGACCTTCTGGTGGTAAACCTAGTTGGTGCAATAGAACACCTACCATCACAACACCGCCACCAGGAACACCACCAGCACCGATAGACAGTAGCAGGATAGTTAGACCAAGAGTGAAGATATCAGCAGTATTGATTGGCTGACCAAACGCGTTTGCTACGAACATAGTTGCGAGTGCAATGTAGATAGATACACCAGACATGTTCATTGTTGCACCCAGTGGTACACCGAAACCTGCTACTGACTTAGATACGTTTAGTTTGTCAGTAAGAGTACGCATTGTTACTGGGATTGTTGCGTTCGAACTTGCTGTAGATAGTGAGAATAGAACTTGCTCACGAGTTGCACGTAGGAACTGCTTTGGAGAAATACCAGTGAATGAACCAACCATCATTGGATAGAAGAAGAAAATCCAGAACACAAGCATTGCAACCACAAGCGCCACATAGCCAGCAACTGACATTAGCGTGTCTGCATCCAGTGTTGCGCCCAGTTGAATCATCAGAGCAAATACACCGTAAGGCGCCAAGCTCATTACTAGGCCGATAAGCTTCATCATGATTTCGTTAGCCATCTTGAATGTCTTGATAGCTGGGCCACCACGAGAATCAAGCGCTTGAATAGCAAGACCTGTCAAAATTGCCATGAAGATGATTTGTAGCATGTCGCCGCTTGCGAACGCTTCTACAGGGTTGCTAGGAACGATGTTAACAACAAGAGAGAAGATGTCTGGTGTTTCAGTTGTTGTAAGCGCAATTGTCTCAGAAACCGTACCCGCAAGGTTCGCACCTGCACCTGGTTGGAAAATAAGACCAATCGTTAGCGCTGCTGAAATCGCGATGATGGTGTTAATAATGTAAAGACCAAAGGTTTTACCACCAAGACGGCCAAATGAACGAATATCTTTTAGCTCAACAATACCGCAAACAATAGATACGTATACAAGAGGAACTACAAGCAATTTGATAAGTGATACAAACATACCACCAGCACCTTCGGCAGCGCCAAGTAGATACGTATCAAAAATAGCAATACCGCTGAATAGGTACTGAATAGCAGTACCAATAAGTAGACCGGCGAACAAGCCTACAAAAATTTTACTTGAGAGCGATTTATCCATCGTTCTTCTCCAGTTTGTTGTGTTTAAAATTTGTACTTTTATAGTTATATATGCGACCAAAATCGCTATATGGCAGTGGATTTTACATACAAAGATAACAATTAAAAGTATTTATTTACAAAAACATCACAAATGTGACATCAAAACATTTACTCAATCACAACAAGTTTCATAACACAAAACTCTAAATCGCTGATCTGAATGAAATAAAAAGAACGACATTCTTAATGCGGTTTTGATGCTTATTTACGTGGACTCTCAAGTTATAGGCACAAAAAAAGAGAGGCCTATACCTCTCTTTTTATTTTACGCAAACCAGTGATTTATTTTGTCGCTGCGACTAACTCAGTCAATGCACCAGTCAATCACTTGGCAACGTAATTCGTCATTACTTAGCAACCATAACCATCGCTGGGCGAACCACACGACCGTTTAGTTCGTAGCCTTTTTGCATCACAAACATAACCGTGTTCGATTCGTGATCTGGGCTTTCTTGAATAGACATCGCTTGGTGGAATTCAGGGTTGAACGCTTCACCTTCAGGGTTGATCTCTTTAAGACCAAACTTAGCGACTGTGTCTACGAACGTTTTGTGCGTTAGCTCAACACCTTCATACAGTGGCTTAACCACTTCGTTTTCAGCGTCTGCTGCTTGCATTGCACGCTCTAGGTTGTCGATTACAGGAAGCAGACCTTCAGCAAACTTGTTCAAAGCGAATTTACGCGCTTTATCAATTTCTTGTTCGCTACGGCGACGCATGTTTTCAACTTCAGCTTTCGCGCGAAGAACAGAATCTTGCTGCTCTTTCACTTTAGATTCACTAGAAAGCAGTGCAGCTTCCAGTTGAGCGATTTTTGCTTCCTGCTCATCAGCAGCGTCTTCATTCAGTTCAGCTTCTTCAACTTTCTCAGCTTCAGCGATGATCTGATCTAGCTCTGCTTCGGTTACTTTGTTTTCTTCGTTGCTCATGATATCTCCAGAATTCGTTTTCAATGCAAGTGACAGGCGTGTTTGCACCCCAAATTGATATAAAACACTCGCATAGACGTTCAACTTGCCTTTATTATGGGGATGAAGAATTTTGATTCAAGCCTAATTCGTTTGGAAACGTTATGAAAAAGCCATTTGAAGTCATCGCCATTATCGGTAAACCTCGAGATCAGCAAGCAATTCAGACTCATAGAGAGCTCTATCAGTGGTTAAGTGCTGAGGGTTATCAAGTGTTTGTTGATGACAGGCTCGCCACTATTTTAGACGACATCCCAAAAGAACATTTTTCTAGCCTGATTGAATTAGGTAAACGCGCCGATCTCGCCATTGTGGTCGGTGGTGACGGAAACATGCTCGGTGCCGCTAGAATCTTGTCACGTTTCGACATTTCAGTGATTGGTGTTAACCGAGGTAATCTTGGTTTCCTAACCGATCTCAACCCTGAAAACTTCCAGAGCGCGTTGACTGATGTTCTCAAAGGCGAGTTCATGGAAGAAGAGCGCTTCTTACTTGAAACGGAAATTCATCGTCACGGCCAGATAAAAAGCCACAATGCGGCACTTAATGAGGCAGTACTGCACCCCGGACAAGTGGCGCACATGATCGAGTTCGAAGTGTATATCGATGATAGCTTCGCCTTCTCACAGCGCTCTGATGGCTTAATCGTCTCAACACCGACAGGTTCTACCGCCTACTCGCTTTCCGGCGGCGGCCCTATCCTGTCATCAAGCCTAAATGCTATCTCACTCGTGCCAATGTTCCCGCATACCCTTTCAAGCCGCCCATTAGTGGTGGATGGCAAGCGTCGTATTAAGCTTATCGTATCGCCTGATAACCGTGGAACTCAGGAGGTGAGCTGCGATGGTCAAATCTCACTGCCTGTTTCTCCTGGTGATGAGATCCACATTTACCAAAGCCCAAATGTGCTCAAACTGATCCACCCTAAAGACTACAACTACTACCACGTTCTACGTAACAAGCTAGGCTGGTCGAGCAAGCTGTTCTAAGTGAAAAGCGAACGATTTTAAAAAGGCTGACGACATTCGTCAGCCTTTTTTATTGCCGATTAAAAGCCCACCGCCTCTATCTTTACGCCAATCCACCACATCGTCATTCCCAAGAGGGAGGAACGACTGAGTTGGGAATCTATAGCGGTTTCAGTGATCTACAGACAAGCTCAATTCTGAGAGCTGTCGCAAAAAATTTTCACCTGTCGACTTTACTGTATAAAGAAACAGTATATACTGAGCTTATATACAGTATTGTTCAGTTATACAGGTAAATAAAAATGCTGGCTCATTTAAGTGTTAATAATTTCGCTATTGTTAAGTCTTTACAGCTAGAACTCTCTAAAGGCATGACAACAATCACCGGGGAAACTGGTGCGGGTAAATCTATCGCTATCGATGCTTTAGGCTTATGCCTTGGAGGAAGATCCGATGCAGGAATGGTTCGACAAGGTGAAGAAAAAACCGAAGTCAGTGCCGCTTTTTTACTTGAGAACAATCTGCATGCTACCCGCTGGTTAGAAGACAACGAATTGCTTGATGGCAGTGAGTGCATCCTGCGCAGAACCATCTCAAAAGAAGGTCGTTCTCGTGCATTCATCAACGGTAGCCCTGTCCCTCTTTCGCAATTGAAATCGCTAGGACAACTGCTGATCAACATCCATGGTCAACACGCGCATCACCAGTTGATGAAAAGCGATTACCAAATGGCCATGCTTGATCAATACGCAGGCCACTTGAACCTATTGAAATCGACACGTAATGCTTATCAAGCCTGGCGACAAGCGGATAACCACTTAAAAGAGTTACGTGAAAATAGCCAGCAAAACCAAGCTCAAAAACAACTTCTTGAATACCAAATCAAAGAGTTAAATGAGCTGTCTATTGGGGAGGAAGAATATGAAGACCTCGAACAAGAGCATAAGCGCCTCTCCAATAGCGGAGAACTGGCCACAACCTGTCAGCAAGCTATCGAGCTTATTTATGAAGGCGAAGAAGTTAATGCGCTTGGTATTCTGCAATCGGCCAATAACTCCTTAATTCAGCTAGCTGAGCTAGATGAAAGATTGGCCGAGTTACCGAACTTGCTTTCTGAAGCCATTATTCAGATCGAAGAGACCAACAACGAGTTAAGAACCTACCTAGACAGCATTGATGTTGATCCCGGTCGTATGGCTTACGTTGAGGAGCGTTTCTCTAAAGTGATGTCGATGTCTCGTAAACACCACGTGTTACCTGAAGAGCTGTATAAGCACCATCAAGACTTACTACAACAAGTTGAAGCGCTTGATTGCTCTGATGAAAAATTGGAAGAATTAGCAAACGAGGTGGAAAACCAATACCAATCGTTCGTTGCTAAATCAGAGAAGCTTCATAAATCTCGAACTCGTTACGCAAAAGAGCTCAACAAACTGATCACGCAAAGCATGCACGAACTAAGCATGGAAAAAGCGCAGTTTGCCATTGAAGTGAACAACACCAACACGCATCCTTCCCCATTGGGTATGGATAACGTGACCTTCATTGTTTCGACCAACCCAGGCCAACCAATGCAGCCAATTGCGAAAGTGGCCTCTGGTGGTGAGTTATCACGAATCTCACTGGCGATTCAGGTGATCACAGCGCAAAAAGTGGATACACCAAGCCTGATTTTCGATGAAGTCGATGTGGGTATCAGTGGGCCAACCGCTGCGGTTGTCGGAAAAATGCTACGTAAGCTGGGTGAATCTACGCAGGTGATGTGTGTGACTCACTTACCTCAAGTTGCCGGTTGCGGTCACCAGCAGCTGTTTGTAGCGAAGAACACGAAATCAGGTAAAACAGAGACTCAAATGCACACGCTTGATGAGCAACAACGCGTTTCAGAGCTTGCTCGACTGCTTGGTGGCAGCCAGATTACAGAATCGACGCTTGCCAACGCAAAAGAGTTATTAATCGCAGCTTAGGTTACATATTCAGCAACTTTCTGATAATTTACCGAAAATTCTTGGCAATTTTGCAACTTAATTCAAAATTGCCAGTCATAACAAGCTCAAAGCGCAAGGAGCTTTTTACTTCTTGCTGGAGCTTGTTTATTATCAGGCAGTATTTTAGCGAAGAAAGATCTCAGACTATGCGAATTAAAAAGTGGTTAGTTGCAGTTCCACTTGCACTAACAATGTTGACCGGTTGCTCTCTACTAGAGAAGTTGGTTTATCGAATTGACATCAATCAGGGTAACTATGTTGAACAAGAAGCTGTCGATCAGCTGAAATTTGGCATGACAAAAACACAAGTTCGTTACGTTATGGGCTCACCTATGCTTATCGAAAATGGCTACCCAGATACGTGGTACTACATTTACCACCACACAAAAGGCCATGAAGACTCGATTCAAAAAAATCTTGTTGTTAACTTTGATGCAACGGGCACCTTAGTGACGATCAATGGTGATTTTGAAGCCAGTGATGAATTCTTCGAAAGCCTTCGCTAGCTTTCAACCAACAAAGCTTTCCAGTCAACAAAGCTCTTGGCCGATAAAGCTATCAGTCGACAAAGCTATCGGTCGACAAAGCAAGAATCGCAAAAGCCTGCTCACATGAGCAGGCTTTTTAATATCTGCTAACAAATTAGCTGCGTTGTCTAACCAACAGGCACAAAAAAGCTCGCCAATATAGCGAGCTCTCTTCTTAGTCAAACTTGTTTAGCATTACGATTTAGCTGCGGCCGCTTTTGCTTGTTCAGCACGCTTACGGCGAATTTCTTTTGGATCGGCTAACAGTGCTCGATAAATTTCGATACGATCTTTATCTCGAACGGTTGCATCTAACTTAACGTTGCGGCTGTATACGCCAACTTTATTTTTCGCCAAGTCGATTTCTGGATACAACTCTAAAACACCAGACTGCGCAATAATCTCTTCAACGGTCGCGTTCTTATTTACCACTAAGGTAAATACACGCTGCTCATGTGGAAGCGCAAACACAACTTCTACGTGGATCATATCTGATTCAATAGTCATGGCTTAGTAAACCTGTTTCGCTCGTTGAGTAAAAGCACTGACCATATTGCTTGTCAGTTCATTGAAAATCTTGCCAAATGCCATTTCAATCATTCGACTAGAAAATTCAAACTCTAGTTTAAGTTCAACCTTACATGCTTGGTCGTCTAGAGGAGTGAAATACCAGCCCCCCTCCAGCTTCTTAAACGGGCCATCTACCAGCTCCATTAAAATTTCAGCACCATCCGCCATTCGATTCGACGTAGTGAATGTTTTACTGATACCAGCTTTAGAGACATCAACCGAAGCCACCATCGCGGAATCTGAAGATTCGATCACACGAGAACCAGAACATCCTGGCAAAAACTCAGGATAACGAGCAACATCATTGACCAAGCTGAACATCTGGTCGGCACTAAAAGACACTAATGCTGAACGAGTAACCTTTGGCATATAGACTCCTGTTAAAGACAGCGTTACATTAACACAAACTGCAATTTTAATTGTATTGGGCCAGAGCGCAAATAAAAAGGATTCCCCATCTAGGGCGCATTCCGTATAATGAGGCCATTATGGCAAAGAATAAATCAAAATCAAAAGCCGGTAGTAATACCATTGCGCTTAATAAGAAAGCTCGCCACGAATATTTCATCGATGATGAGATAGAAGCGGGGCTTGAGCTACAAGGCTGGGAAGTAAAATCCCTACGTGAAGGCAAAACCAATATCGCAGAAAGCTACGTATACATCCGAGATGGCGAAGCATTCATCAGTGGTATGACGATTACTCCGCTAACTCAAGCGAGTACTCATATCGTGGCGAACCCAACACGTATCCGTAAACTATTAATGTCGAGAAAAGAACTCGACAACCTTATCGGTCGTATTAACCGTGAAGGCATGACGCTTGTCGCAACCGCACTTTACTGGTCTCGCTCTTGGGCGAAGATTAAAGTTGGCGTAGCGAAAGGTAAAAAGCTGCACGATAAACGTACTGATATGAAAGAAAAAGATTGGGCGAGAGATAAAGCACGAATTATGAAGAGTAATTTGCGTTAATTTTAAGCACTTAAACGCACAGTGCTAGACAGGGTAAGCTTTTCTGGTACTATGCAAATAACACTTGGGGCTGATTTAGGATTCGACAGGAATTTTGAAGTCTGAGGTGCATGCCGTGGGGCGGTTGGCCACGTTAAAAGCCGCAAAAAAATAGTCGCAAACGACGAAAACTACGCACTAGCAGCTTAATAACCTGCTCAGAGCTCTCTTACCCTAGCTTCCGCTCGTAAGACGGGGACCAATAAGAGATCAAACCCAAACTAGCTAGCGTGGCTTCTCCCACCTGAGAGGAAAAGCGCGAATTATAATTCAGGTTAGCCTTTAACTAGCGTGTCGGTTCGCAGGTTGCTGGTGAAATTAAAGATCGACTAAGCATGTAGTACCAATGATGAATGATTTTTGGACGCGGGTTCAACTCCCGCCAGCTCCACCAAACGTTTGGAAAGGGCGGTAAGTCACTGATTTACCGCCCTTTTTGTATCTAAAGCTTCGATATTAGGCTGTTTGTACTACATTTTGGTACTAAAACATGCGCTATTTATCTCTCTCAAAATCTGGTATTTGGCAGTTTCGTTACCAAATACCATCTGAACATCGGCACTTATTTGACGGGCTTCGTGAAGTCAAACGCTCGCTGAAAACATCATGCAAAGATAAAGCTACGCTTTTAGCATTAGAACTAGAGATACAGGTTCGTCGCACAATCATATCCCCGACTGAAACCACAGCATCAAAGCAAGTCAGACCCATTCATAATGAAAAAAAGCGCCCATCAGCGAAACAGAAAAAGCTTAAGGCGTTATGCCCAGAAAAGATGTTAGAGCGCTTTTGCCTTTACAAGGCTCAACATATATCACCAAAAGCCGTTGAAATGCTAAAAGCGAAGTGTCAAACCGTCCTTGATTTGCTTGGGAAATCCAACCTCCCTGAAATTCGCAGACGTGATGCTGAAGATGCAGTGCAGCTATTACGACAATACCCAGTCAATATGAAGAAAAAAAAACAGTTCAAGGGGCTGACAGCTAAGCAGGCCGTCAAACTCAATGACAGCCTAAAAATGCCCACACTGAGTGAAGAGTCGGTAAAAGACTACTGCCAAAAGACTTCGGGATTCTTCGAGTGGTGTCATTTAAATGAGTTTACTGACATCAATCCGTTTAAAGCAATTCGGTTTCGCAAGAGGCGTAAAGACAGTGAAGCCAAGAACGCTTATACAAGCAAAGACTTACAAAAAATCTTTAGTACCGAGATTCATGCTAAGCATAAGTTCAAGCACGCCTACTACTACTGGTTGCCACTTCTTGCCAGTTTAACAGGTGCTAGATTGAATGAACTCTGTCAGCTCTATAAGTCAGACATTTGCCAACGAGAAGGGGTTTGGGTCATTCAAATCGATGACCGGCATGAGGGACAAAAAATCAAAAATATGACGAGCCGTCGCGTCATCCCTATTCACCGCCAGTTAATCGAACTTGGCTTTATTAAATACCTACATTCAGTTGAACATGAAAGAGTATTTCCTGAACTAAAAGACTCGCGAGATGGCTTTGGTAGTGCCGCCTCTAAGTGGTACGGACGCTTCAAAACTAAATTGGGATTCGGTAAAGGCCATGATTTTCACTCCTTCCGCCATACTTTTGCTACGCAGCTCAAACGTAAAAAGGTTTCTCATATTGTCGCAGGTGCGATCTTGGGTCATACCTTGAATAGCATCACGTACGATCGCTACGGAAAAGAACTCGATACTAGCCAACTCAAAGAGGTAATAGACCTAATTGAGTTAGAATCAGTAGCAAAACTGCTCAAAATGACACCATCTACCTGAGAAAGTTATATTTCTATTATGTTTTTTTAAAGTCTTGGGCGTGAATTCACGCCCAACTTTTTTACAAAGTCCTTGTAAAACAGTTAGTTACAATAGGATGTGTGTAAGCCACACTATTGACTATTTAATTTACTTTAAAAACAACAACTTAACCTCAAAGTCAGGCCATTTACAGCTTAAACACCTTTTCTTTACATTAATTGGAGACACATTAATTAAGTAAATTTAAGGATAAACAATGTCTTTAGCGACTTCATCTTCGGCTAGTGATGCTTCACACCAAGTAATCCACAACTACAACATCATGACCAATTCGGGAACTGAATCGGTAACATTCGAGCGTCCAACTCGCAAAACTCAAAGGGTGGTGAAACGTAAGACATGCTTTGAAATTCTGGATGAGTACACTCAGTATCGCCTTAAGCTTAAAAAATCAAAGCCTAAAAACATTCATCAAGATAGCAGTGTACTCAAGATTATTCTTCACTTTATGGGGTTTCTAGAACTCAATGAGCTTGATCGCATTGGTGCAGAGCAGATCGCCCAAGCCTACTGCTATAGACCTAAAAACCCGAGAAAGTATGAAGAGTTTAGAGGGTTGGAAGGGTTTGACTTAATTGCAAAAAATGAATCTCTATTAGAGCCGAAGGACTACATTTCATTATCGACTGCTAGAGGACACTTCCAAAAAATGTCGACCTTTCTGAGCTGGGCAAAGGCTCGTGGTTATGTTTCTGATAATGTGTTTTACAAGATGCCGACTAAAAGAGTTAGCAAGGAGAAAAAGCGTTTTCCTTTCACCGAACAGCACTTACTAGACATTTTCTCAATGCCTGACTATGCCAACCATCAGTACCTACATCCATATTACTACTGGGTTCCTCTGTTACTAAGATATACGGGAGCAAGACTCAATGAGATATGCCAACTTTGGGTCGATGATGTTGTTATTGCTGACGGATTCCATTGCATCATCATTCGTGAAACCTATGAAGATCAAAGCACAAAAACAGGTGTGACCAGACTTGTCCCTTTACATGATGAACTGCTAAAGAAAGGCTTTATAGAGTTTGTTAACTCGAAAAAGAATGGTCAGGTGTTTTCTGAGCTAACACCTACTAATGGGTACTTTTCACATAATCCCTCAAAGTGGTTTTCACGCCGTCGTAAAAAGCTCGGTATCAAAGCAGGAGAAGGGTTTGATTTTCACTCATTCCGTCATAATTTTGTGAATGAACTAAAACAAAACTTAGTATCGATGGAACTTGTAGAGTCTATTGTAGGGCATGAAAATGCAGCAAAAATTGCTAAAGTATCAAACGAACTGGTTAAGTCTGTCGTTGGCCTCGAGCACAACTCAGAGTCATTCGACACATATAGCTACCAATACAACCCAGCCATACTCGCTCCGATTGTCAACATGATCGATACATCACATACTGTAGTGGTCAACTGATATTGGCCACGTTCCTAGAGTTTAACCAGAACAATC
>NZ_MAKD01000114.1:0-39644 GCF_001691235.1 Vibrio sp. ZF57
GTACCTTTTGCTATCTGCAGTTTGCCTTTTTCTTGTTCAGGAATGTTTCATCTTTCTCAATTCGCAGGCAACACAACGGCAGACGCTTCTTCCTCCGAATCTTCTTTGTCTTCTACTTGGTCAGCAACCCAATCAATCGTCTTTGTTAAATAAAGCTTATTGGTTTCGGTATCACACCAATGTTTTGATAATCCTCTTCGATTAAACTCACTGCCAATTGCTGCGAGTGTCTGGTTGCTTGAGCGTCCGTAATACAAGGTGTCACAAAGTTGTAGGTTCGACATGGATTGAGGATACGTATTGACTGGCGAGGAGTTCATGCTCAGTGCTTTTGTTTGGTTATGAGTGCACCCAGTTAGGCTCAGGAAAAAGAAAAGGATTAGCGTATTTTTCATGGTGTATCAGATCTGTTGCCGATGATTTGAAGAGAGTATTGCCATGATTGCCACACTAATTTGTCAATTTCTCGCCAACTAGTTATAGACCAAGACTTTCCTCCCAGTTAGAAAGCGTTATTAAGCCAACGATAAAAACAGTATTAACAAACAAAAGCGCAATTTTGTACAAAAGCTGAAAGAGCCTATAGAGTAGACTGATAAGTCGCTCGATAATTAACAGGCTTGGGAATTGTTATGGAGAACAAGAAACGCTCTAAAGAAAAGGCCGAATATAAGATCACAGAAGAGCTCGGTGGCCTTGAAACCCTTAATGCTGACTACGAAAAGCAGAACTTCTCACGCCATAGCCACGAGGGCTACACACTTGGTGTTATTGAGCAGGGCGCTCAGCGTTTCTATCGAACGGGCGGGCATCATATAGCACCACAAGATGCGATTATTCTGGTCAATGCCGACGAAGTTCATAGCGGTCACTCTGCCACTGAAGGTGGTTGGGCATATCGAGCCATGTATCCTCTCCCAGAGCAACTTGCCAAGATCACTCAAGAGCTTAACCTACCGAACTACGGCGCGCCTTACTTCCCAAGAGCGGTTGTTGAAGATCCTGAACTCGCTAATCAATTGAGATTAGTCTTTAACACGATTGATGAATCTGACAATCGCTTGTTAAGAGAAACCTTGATGTACGGGATGTTGGTTAAACTGATTAGTCGACACGGAAAATCGCCGCTTAACCCTCAACTCGATGGGAAAACTCAACGCCAACTTGTCTTAGTGAAAGAGTTCTTAGATGACTTTCCACAAGCCGATGTGTCCCTAGAGGAGCTATCTAAGCTAGCGGCATTGAGCCCGTTTCACTTAGTGCGTTCTTTTCAGAAAGAATTTGGTCTTCCGCCGCATGCGTATCAAATCCAATCTCGGTTAAGGCTTTCGCGTAAGTTATTGAAACAAGGGCATACCATTTCTGATACCGCGCAAGAGTGTGGCTTTCATGATCAAAGCCATTTTCATCGACACTTCAAAAAGGCCAATGGATACACGCCAGGGCAATACATCAAAATGCTCTAAACTTGCGTGGCTAAGGCATGGCTAATTTGTGTTAAGTGCGGTTAAGTACGGTTAAGTGCGGCAAACCGAGGGGCATGAAATCGAGCAAGTTTGTACAATCGAACCGACTCAACTCCTCTTACATTGAATAGCCAATGTGAAGAGAGAAAAGAACTATATGGATAGTGAAACAATGGATAGACGAACACAGTTATGGAAGGGCGTTTTAGCGGGAATGCCCTTGAGCATTGCAGTAATCCCTTGGGGAATTCTAGCGGGCTCATATGCGATAGATGCTGGATTGAGTCAGCTTCAAGCGCAAGCGATGTCGGCTATTCTATTTGCTGGCTCAGCACAACTTGTCGCTGCGGGTATGTTTAAAGCGGGTATTGGTCTAGGTACCATGTTGTTGACTACCTTATTCATCACGTCTAGACACTTTCTGTATAGCGTATCGATGCGTGACAAAATCAGCCATCTTCCTGCGCGTTGGCGTCTATTACTCGGATTTTGGCTCACCGATGAGCTGTTCGCGATTTGTAGTGGGCAGTCTCAGCAAGAATTTAATCGCTGGTATGCTGCGGGTGTAGGCGGCGGTTTTTATCTCGTTTGGAATATTGCGAGCTTTGTTGGCATTGTCGCGGGAAGCCAGATTCCTTCACTCAATGAAATTGGGCTCGATTTCGCGGTCGCAGCAACCTTTATCGCCTTGGTGTTCCCATTAATCCGAACTCTACCCGTCGTCGTGTGTGTGGTGGTTTCATTGGTCACTTCGGTTGCGATGTCGGTTAACAATATTGAGGGCGGGCTAATGATTGCAGCGATTGCCGGTATGTTAGCGGGCTTTATCAGCGAATCGTTCCAAGAGCGAAACAACGGTAACAAGACAATCGTGGAGGGGAAATAGAGATGATTTGGTTAACGATATTCCTTATGACAGCGATTGTTTTTTTTAGTCGGTATCTGTTTCTAGAGCCAGCAATCCCGCTTCGATTAAATCAAACCACGCGTCGCCTGTTACGCTATTCAAGCCCAGCTGTGCTTACCGCAATTTGGGGGCCGATTGTATTTTCACCAGAACAAACATTTTGGCCAAGCCTTGAAAATCCTTACTTGATAGGTGCGTTGGTGACTGGCTTGCTGATTTGGAAAACAGGCAATGTGCTACTGACTATCGGCGTCAGCATGGCGGTGTTTTTATTTTATAACCTCGTTGCGGTTGATTACCTTTTTAGCTGATACGTAGCTCAATTGATACGTCGTGTCACGCCATTAGTTATCCTCGTTTCAAGTGTATGACTCATTACTTGAAACGAGTGCTTTTAGGCTCTAGTTCTCTTGTGGTTCTTTATTCAAAAGCGCTCTGTTCCTCTCTTCGCCTTCCTCATATCTGTCCAATAAATGCCTCACATTCAAATGCAATTGATTTTATATTATTTTGTACTGTTTAATTCGTTTTACTTATGGATAAAAAGTGAGTAAATTTGCAAATAATTCAATGTGTTGAGATGTTTGGAAAGATATTTCAGCTGTTTTACAAAGCTAAAGGGACCTCAAAATGTATAGATTTTTCGCAATTTTATTTCTACTCGTACCGCTGCAATTATCAGCGGCACAAGATGATAGGCAAGCTCTGATAAAAGAGCTTCTTCAGATTATGGATGTCGATTCCACGTTGGACGCGGTATACGTTCAAATGGATAGCATGATGGCTAATATGTCTAAAGACCTAGGGGTTTCAGAGTCAGAACAAGCTATTTTTGATGATTACTATCAGGGCATGAACGACTTAATGAAAGAGGAGGTTAGCTGGCAAAAGCTAGAGCCAGGAATTGTAACGATTTACAGCAATCAATTCACTGAAGAAGAGCTCAGTGCAATGATCGATTTCTACAAAACAGAACATGGAAAAAGCATTCTGAAAAAAATGCCAACCGTGACAACAGAGTCAATGATCATGACTCAGTCGTTAATGCAACAAGTTCTCCCAAAAGTTAAAAAGTTAACGACCAAACTAAAACAAGACCTTGAAGCACATAGAGGTTCTTGATCAGAAGCCGTTAGGTTTGTGATTAGAAATAACGCTCTATACTTGGTCGATAACGTAGATATTCTTGAAACACACGCTGCATTTCATGCAATGATTTATGTGTTTCAAGCGTAATCAGGCATAATTACTACCCCATAGCTGAATCATTTTAGGTGTGGGTATTGTGTATTTAGGTTTTGGTAAGGAGTTAGTTTGGCTAAGAAATATTATGTGGTTTGGAAAGGTCGCACACCGGGTATTTTTACCACTTGGAACGAGTGTAAATCGCAAGTCGATGGCTTTGCAGGGGCGAGATATAAATCGTTTCCAACACTAGGTGAGGCTGAGTCTGCTTTCGGTGGTAAAACGTCGTCTGCGTTAGGTTCTTCGGCGACAAAGCCAAGCTCTGCGGGTAAGGTGACGAAAGTGAAGGTGCCGCCTCTTTCGGAGCAGAAAATCACTGATATGCCTTTTGATATCAAGATCTTTACCGATGGTGCTTGTGAACCAAATCCTGGTGAAGCAGGGACGGGGTTAGCGGTCTACCAAAACAACCAATTAACAGAATTGTGGTATGGCTTGTATCAGCCTGTTGGTACCAACAATACCGCCGAGTTACATGGGCTTAAGCAAGCGTTTATTCTCGCGAAAGAGAAGTTAAACGCGGGTCTGTCTGTTGCGATTTATTGTGACTCTAAGTACTCAATTGATTGTATTACTAAGTGGGCAACGGGCTGGGAGAAAAAGGGCTGGACCAAGTCGGGCGGCGAGATCAAAAACCTCGATATTATTAAGCCTGCGTATGCTCTCTACCAAGAGCTGGCTTCAAAAATTACCATCTACCATGTGAACGGACACGTTGGTATTGAAGGTAACGAATTGGCAGATAGAATGTCGATTGTGGCTATTTCATCGAAAGAGCAGGAGTTAGCTCAATATCGTGACATCGAAGATATTGAGTCTATTTTGGCACTTCGAGCCGGCTAGCTAAGCTTCTTAATGAAAAGCTAATGAAAGTTACTGAAAGCATAAGTTGCCATCATTAGGCTGTGCTAAGTTGAGCGTTACATTCCAAATTGATGTAGCGCTCTTTTGATCTTGTGGTGCTCCGTTTTCTTATGGTGCTTAGTTGTTCTTGTGAGGCGTAGCAGTCCTTGTGATGCTTACTGCCTGAGTTAATCCTTATTGAGCTGGGTTCTCTATCCAACGAGATAATTGCTGAGCTTGTTTGATCGAATTAAAACTCTCTTTCACTCTCTCACGTGCCTTTAACCCCATCGATGCTTTATCGTTGCTGCTTAGTTGCGCGAAACGCTCAATCGCTTCTCTTAATTCTTCCACATTCTTTTCGCCAACCACAAAACCTGTCTCTGGTGAGACGATCTCTTTGCATCCCATGATGTTGGTGGTAATGACGGGTGTGCCCACGGCCATCGCTTCTTTTAAAACCAGTGGACCTGTATCCACACATCCAGTTTCTGAAAAACAGAAGGGCGCGATTAGGCTGTCATAATTCGATAGTTTCTCTTTCACCCACTCGTGAGGTTTAGCGCCAAGAAATGTCACGTTTCGAGTGAGCCCTTGCTCTTTGACCTGCAATTTTAACTGTTGCTCTAAATCGCCAGTACCGATGATATCGAGATGAATGTCGAGAGGTTCGGCAATCGGCGCTAATGCATCAATAAGATGGTGGATGCCTTTTTGCTCCACTAATCGGCCAAGAAAAACGAGACGAAGTTGCTTAGCTTCGGTTTTTGGGTGTAGTTGAAATTGTTTGGTATTTACCCCACAGTGCAGGAGCTTAATGTTTCCTTTCGCCATGGTATTGAAGTCAGCGAGCATGTCTTTACACACTGCAACCACAAAATCACTCGATGAGATTTTATGTTCAATGTCATAAGCGAACTCGTAAACATCATGACCATGAGCAACGAACGAACAGGTGATATTCAGCAGCTTTGCCGCGACGATGGCGTGAGCAGCGGTGTGCTGACAGAAATGCGCGTGAACGTGTTCGACGTCGTTTTCCGCGAGTTGCAGCGCTAATTTAAACCCATAAGCGAACAGTGACTTTTTGGGCATGCTGGTTTGCTTAGAAATAAATGAGACAGCCTTGATGAAACCTATCCAGTTAATGCTGGCGACTTTACCCTTCCGAACATTTTTACCTATTTCGACAATGTCGTAGTCGAACTGTTTTTCACTGTTTTCAATTTTGAACGTCATTACACACACATCGTGCCCACACGCTTTCACGGAGTCGACTTCTGTTTGAATGAAGGTCTCACTGAGTACAGGGTAGGTTGGTGCCACAAATGCTACTTTCTTCATTCCTTACTCCTCTAATCCATATGACTAAAGCTATCAAGCCAAGGTAATAACCAATAAAGCAAGATACGAACCAAGATCGAATCTTAGCTTTAGATAGCTTTCTGAAGGTTATCCCTAAAGAAGTCGCTCGTTTTCTCAAATTGATAATCAAATTGGAGTTGTAGGTTTTTTGAACATCTGTGTTTGGTCGTCATTTTGAGAATGGACGCGTAGGTGACTGATATAGAGGTGATTTTGTAGTAAGACACTCTCGGCATAGAACATGCAACGTCAGCCATATAACGTATAAATCTGAGGGCGTCATTATGGCTAAAGTAAGTGTTGTTATTCCTACCTACAATTGTTTGGATTACCTGCCGAAAGCGATTGGCAGTGTACTAAAGCAGACTCATCAAGATGTTGAGCTGATTGTCATTGACGATAACAGTAACGATGGAACGTCGACGTATCTTGCTTCTATAGACGATGAACGCATTATTACGTTGTCCACATTGGGTGTTGGTGCGCCTCAAGCGAGAAACCTAGGGATTGAAAAGGCGACCGGTGAATACATCGCTTTTTTAGACGCAGACGATTTCTGGTTTCCTGAAAAAATTGAGCGCCAACTCGAATTTCATCAACGTTACCCTGATCTCGCGATGAGCTTTACTAACTACGAGCATCTTACTGAAGATTACCAAGTAATAGTCGACTGCTTTAGTTACTGGTCGCAGTTTCAAGATCAAGATGAGCTGTTCATCAATATCGAGAACCCGTTGGAGTTCATCATAGAAAATAACGTGATTGGAACATCAACGGTCATGGTGAAAGCGGATGTGTTTTCTCAAACAGACAGTTTCAATGCTGACATCAAGTATGGGGAAGATTGGGAACTGTGGCTTCGAATGAGTGAAAACCATCAGATCGGTGTGTTGAACTCGGTGCAGGTTGGCTACTTGATGAGAGCGAGCTCTGTTACCCAAACTGAAAGTCTTAAATTGAGAAATTTGCAGTCTATAGAGACTATTCTTCAACATTACCAAAATGACAGTCAACGATGGAATCTACCCACTTCTAGCTTCAAAATCGCAAAGGCGAGAATACTGGAAGGTTATGCTGACTATTATCGAGGTTTACAACAGAATAGACAGGCTATTGCCTACAGTTTCCGTTCTTTGGTCATGTCACCTCAAAAACGCACATTGCGACACCTAATTGGAGACTGTAAAAGTTTCCTAAAGCCAGCTTGGTAAGGAAAAGGTGACGACTATGGGTTCTTTAAAGCAGTCGGCTTACTACGCCATCGGTATATTAATGATGAAAGGGATTTCATTGGTGATGATCCCGTACATTACGCACAATATGACGTTGGCAGAGTATGGTTCCTTAGAAGCCATTGTCTTGCTGGCAGACATTGGGACGATATTGTTCAGCTTCGGTATTGTCGATGCCATGTATCGTTATGTGGGTGTCGCCGAAGGTGATGAAAAGCAAAAGCTCGTCTCGAACTGCTTCACATTGAGCGTGCTGGTGTGCGTGCTTGGGGGCGCCTTGATTGCCCTCAGTATGCCGTTGTTAATCTTAATGTTGCCAGTTGAATTCCAGCCTTACCAGATACTGCTTCTGCTTATTCCTACCATGCTCGATGGGGCGATTTCTATCCCGCTAACGCTGATGCGTATGAACGCGATGGCGAAACGTTTTTGCATGCTCAATGTGTTGAAAGCCGGTGTTCAAGCCATCATGACTTTTGTTTTGCTTGAGGCTGGATACGGTATAGATGGCGTGTTGATTTCAGCTGCGGTATCCAGTGTGTTGCTAATGGTTTGTTTAGTGCGTTATCAATGGCAAGAGATGGGATCTTTTGGTTGCTTCAAATACTCGGCGAAGATCTTAAAATTCGGACTGCCCGTTCTGGTTGGCGGTGCATCAATGTATATGATCATGGGGCTCGACCGCTGGGTAATGGCAAGCTTCGTCGGTGTCGAAGAACTCGCGATTTATGCGGTTAGCGGAAAGTTCGCGTTGATTCTTGGTCTGTTGTTGCAGCCTTACGCGCTTTGGTGGTTTCCAAACCGTGTGGCGATGCTTCAACAGCCGGGTGGCAGTAAGATGTGTGCCGATAGGGCGTTAGTCGGAGTGAACCTCGCCATTGTTTTAGGTTCGTTGATGATTCTAACGGTACCCGGATTTATTTCTCTCATTTTACCGAGCAGTTATCATTACGCGGGGGCCATTGTTGTTGCGCTGCTTGCGATTAGCGTTATCAAAAATGCAGGTGATTATCTTAACCTTGGTTGTTTCAGTGGCGATTCGAGTCAATCTCAAATGTGGATTCAAGGTGGATGTGCGGTCTTGGCGGCCATTGGTTATTTCACAGTGACGCCTATTTATGGCGTGTGGGGTGTTGTCGCGGTTCTTTGTGCAACTTATGTTGTGCGGCTCATGCTTCTGTATGTTGTAAGCCAAGCGATGGAACAATTACCTTATGAACACAGCAAGTGGGTAACCGCAGTTAGCATCGCATTAGTAGCGATAGCGAGTGATCAACTTCTGGGATTGGTGTTGGTTGATGTCCATGACTTTATTCTTGGATCGGCTGTTGGTGTCATCGCGCTGGTGGCCTTTGTTAAATACTCAGTGATCGTTGTCCCGCAAGCTCTGCTCGACAAGTTGATGCTGGGTAAGCAGTCTCACGCAAATTAAAATAAAACACTGTTCATAATGTGTGAGATTCGATAGTATTTATAAATTCAATGAATGCCATCAATGGAAAGATACATGAACAAGTGGATTGTGCTCTCAGCTCTATTCTCAACCTTATCGTACGCTTCGTCTGAATTGTCTAACCACGACGTACTCACTCAGCACTTTGACGTTCCTGAAGCTATCTCCTTAGAAAATCAAAACAGGGTATGTAATAGCCTTGTTTGTAGTTCGGTGTCTGCGCCAAAATCTGTTCCTGCTGTTGGCGACTTCCCAGAGCGAGAATCAAACCCAACGATAGATACAATTGCGAGCGCTATCTATTTCGTCGGTGAGATTGGTGTCGCCGAAAATCTAGCGACACCCGAGTACGAACAGTTTTTTGAGAACTGATTGAAAATTTACTGTATAGATTTGGTGCTTATTTTTTATGCAGTTACAAAAGATATGAAATGCTGTTATAAACGATAAGACCTTGTTTAAGGATTTTATAATCACGGCATTTGGCAATTAGGAAGCACCAATGGAAATCTGGAAGTTACTGCTGTTTATCCCCGCTTGTTTTGCGCTCAACATGACTCCGGGCCCAAACAATTTGTTATCAATGAACAACGCCCGTTGTTACGGATTTCAGGCCGCCTTTGTCGCAGGCCTAGGAAGAATCCTCGCTTTTTCTGGCATGATTGCTTTGGCTGCATCTGGCTTAGCGGTTGTGCTTTATACTTCTGAAACGCTGTTTTTCCTGATCAAACTATTTGGCGCGATGTATCTGTTGTGGATCGCGTTCAACCTATGGCGCTCACACGCCAGTCCGGTCGTGGATATCGAACGAAATAAGAATTGGTTTGGTCTGTTTAAACAAGAATTTGCACTCGCTGCTGGCAATCCAAAAGCGATACTCATTTTCACTGCATTCCTTCCTCAATTTGTCGATGTTTCAGCCAATGTAAACACACAGTTCTTCATTCTAGGCGGCACATTCCTAGTGTTAGAGCTGCTCGCGATATCTATCTACGCGGCATTTGGCTTATACCTCAGAAACTGGTTCTCTAAGCCACAAATGGCAAAACGTTTCAACAAAGCGTGCTCGGTTTTTCTTGCGTTATCTGGCGCAAATTTGTTGGTTATTCGACAGTAAAACATAAGTAACCTAATCTACTCCTCAGGCGTTAGTTAAGTGGCATCTTCGTTAAGGTAGTTCGTAAGCCTTTAGGCTGTTGATATATTATTAATAGCACCTTTGAGTTTGCATGTTTAAACTTGAGGTTCGGTTTAAATGAGGTCTATCTATGAATGTTGTTTGTGCGGAAAAACAAGAACTGGCTGATATCTACCAGCTTGAACATGCTTTGTTTGGCGCTCACGCCTATCCGCTGTTTTTCTTTCGTCAGGCCTTTGATTGCTGGGGAAAAGGTTTATTGGTTGCTAAGCAAGACTCAAAGATTGCTGGCTATGCCTTAACGACAACCACAGACAAGCAGAATGAGTTTTGGGTCCTATCATTGGCTGTAGACCAGAATTATCGTGGCATGGGAGTTGGCCGGAAACTGATGCAACAGGCGGTTGAGCAGTTGCCTCGAGATGCTAGGCTTTTGCTCACTGTAGACCCAAATAACACATCGGCTCGTGCGCTTTATGCATCGATGGGGTTCGTTACCATCAAGCAAGAAGACAACTACTTTGGTGATGATGAGCCGAGGTTAGTGATGAAGCTCATCATCTAGATTGTTGCTAACGGTTTTTAACAAAGGCGCTTAACTAAATCAAAGGCTCACACTTCAAAGACAATCTCGTAGCTCTAGGTTAGCATCACGATACCGTGCATTAACACGACACTAGAGGTCAGCCGAGTCCTCATATCAAAGTAGCCATCAGGACCTTGGCTCTGGTTCTCTTCTCTCATCGTCCTTTCAGCTCGCCAAACCGCAATATAACCAAAGATGAGAATCAGAGTTGTCACTAGCTCTTTTTGTTCGCCAAGCAATACTGCCAGCCAAGCGATGAGCACAATCGCGTTGCTTATTAGCAGTGCTTTGTTACTTGATTGGCTTTCAAAGTTTTCGATGCCATTTGCCCACAAGATCCCTGAAAGAAAACTCAAAATTGCCACGCTGTAGGTGATGAACAGCGTTTCACCGCTTATCCCCATAAATTGGCTGTCGGTGAGCGAAAGGAGAAGACCGAATAAAAACGGAATTAACCCCATGTACCCCAGTTTGGCCATGGTGTTACGGGTTTGAGTTGTTGCCATGTAATCCGCCTTCATAACTGCTGCTCAATCGCGTTTTTGAGCGTGGCACTCACTGGAGATGTGGAGCTAGGGAAGGTGGCGACGACTTTACCTTCTTTACTGATCAAGAATTTGTAAAAGTTCCATTTAGGCGTTACGCCCGCTTGCTGTTGTATCTCTGTAAACACGGGGTTGGCGTTGCTACCAGACAGTGAAGCTCGCGCCATCATTGGGAAGGTCACGCCATAGTCTAGGTAACAAACCTTTGCCGTCTTCTCTTCGCTTCCCTTGTCTTGGCGAAAATCATTACTTGGGAAACCGATAACCGTGAAGCCTTGGTCTTTGTAGGTTTGATGAAGTTGCTCGAGTTGCTCAAACTGCGGAGTGAAGCCACATTGGCTCGCTGTATTTACCACCAATAGAGTTTTGCCTTGAAACTCATCGCACAAGGCGATTTCTTCGGTTGAGTTTAACAAGCGCTGTTTGCCATTAAGTATTTCGGGACAGCTCGCTGCAAAGGCGATGGAACTCGTGAGGCTTGTAATCAGTGCGGTTGAGCAAAGTAGTGAACATTTCATAGGGTTGGCTCATTTTAGTTGGCGTAATGGTTATTACTCTTGAGCACGATGAAATGATCACTTTGCGTATTATTTACTGTCTCATTAACTCGCGCTTTTAGTTGTGCTTTTGCTCTCTGAGATAAGATATGGAGCGACCAAGCGACTGATATTCACTTTTGCACCAAGGCGAGCCGCTAATAGATACATGCCACCAATTTTTCGGTGCAGGAACAGCGCATCGGCGGGCGGCGTATGCCAATACTCTTGTTCCATGCTCAAAATGGTGCCTGCTTCACGAAGCCTTTGTGCCAATCCACTGGCTTTGAAGTCGTACTCTTCGTCAACTAACATCGGCTCACAGGCCATCTTCACTAGATTTAGAATCGCTTGGCGTTGTTCGGGAAGAATTGTCTCGCTAAAGAATCCTATTTGCTCTAAAGCTCGGTTGAGCACTTGCTCATCGTTGTTAATGACAGAGGAAAAGGCCAAGCGATAACCCTCGCTGAAGCGGTCACTGTACTCACGGGTTGCTCCGAAATCTAATAAGCCAATTTGTCGGGTGTTTTCAACATAAAGGTAGTTGGCGAAATTGGGATCGGTTTGCACCATCTTAAAATCGAACAACTCTCTGAACAGAAGCTCCAGTAAGCTGTGCATTACAAAGTCACGTGTGCTTTGGTCGTAACTTTCGATTTGCTCTATCGAGACGCCTTCGATGAAGTCCATGGCGAGCACCGATTCTGAAGAGACTTGCGGATGAATCTTAGGTACGACGAAGTGAGAGTATTCTTTCAATGCATCATGGTAACGAGTTGCGTAATCAGCTTCGCGAGCATAGTCTGCTTCATCGTGGAGCTGTTTCTTTGCCTCTTCTAACAAGCCTTTGTAGTCGACCGACTTTGGTATCAAGCCAACAATATTGAGCAGCGTGCCCACGTTATCTACATCACTGTCGATACTTTTTCTAATGCCGGGGTATTGGACTTTGACTGCGAGTTTGTCCCCAGCATCACTATAGGCTTGGTGAACTTGTCCGATAGATGCACTGGCGATCGGTTTAAAATTGAAGGACAGGAATTCGGTTTTCCAATGGTTCCCGAGCGAGCTTTCTAACACTTGATTGAGCTGTTTTGTTGGCAGTGGATCGGCATCGGAGCGCAGGCGAGAGAGAATGTCGGCTAACTCTGGTTCTAAGACATCACCCGCATCCATTGATAGCATCTGTCCTAACTTCATAGCCGCACCGCGCAGGTGTGCGAGTTGATCGGTCAGGCGAGCAATGTTTTGTGGCGTTAACAGTAAGTCTTTTGCTTTGGGCCTGTTGCCTTGTGCAATTTGTTTGGTGCCTTCCGTTAGCACGTTACCCGCGACTCTTGTCGCCAACGAAGCGAACTTACTGAATCTAGAAATTCGATGTGTGGGAAGGTTTCTCTCTTTTGCCGACATAAAGGTTCTCTCTGGGAATCAGGGTTGATACCAATCGTAGTAAATAACTGTTCACCCTAGCTTGTTAAAAATCTCGATAACGTCGTTAGATTTTTTGATTGTAGAATAACTACTTATCGAAACTTCTTGTCGAAAAGAGCCGCCTTGTTCTCCAGCTTTTTTCCTGCGCTATTTCTTGACACTTACCTACTGTGATTGGTATGACTACAAAGTTCTATCAATCATTACACAACCGTATGTTTTGTTGTGCTAACTTGTCGCGTGGAACAGTAAACAGAATTAAAAGGACAAAGCATGAAATTTATTTGGTTGAAAGTGGCCGTTACGGTATTGGTGTTCGCAGCCCTATTTGGCATCGTTTACTACAAAGTCGCCAGCGGCATGTCTTAACTCAACACTATTTTGTGCAGCTGTTACCGTTGCAACGTGATTTTCCGGTTAGCCAAAACGAAATCTTATATCGATTTTTGGCAAACCGTAGATAACACCAATCTGCCATTGGCTTAAAAATCGCCCAACGTAACGGGGCATACAGCCAACCCTTTCCTACTAGCTTCCACGCTTGGTAAGTCACGTCTAAACCGAGCAGCAGCTTTCCGTTTTCGTCCAGTGCATGCAAGATTGTATTGGCTGCCTCGGCATCTATTTGCGGGTAGTTTGAAAACGCTTCACTGTAGATATCGACGGTCTGGATCTGATCTTTGGAATCAGACTTAGTCAGTGCTGCCATCTCTTTTGCACAAAGTGGACAGGTTCCATCGTAAAATATCGTTAATGCAGTCATTGTTTTCCTTACTATTTTCGTCAATTCTCATTGATACGACATCACCATTTAGGTGGATCATTCTGCCCAGTTATCCGACACTGTTATTGTGACAACCAATTTACAGTATCATCTCGAGGTAACATCCGTTCCATGCATTTAAAAAATAAGAGCCTATCTCCAATGACAACAAAGTTAATGAACCGTTTGATTATAGCTGTGACAGCCTTGATGCTCAGTGGTTGTGTTAGCTACAGCATTACCGAGCAAGAAATGACGAAGTACCTTGAAGACTCAGTGATGCTAGAACAAGAGGTTGGTGTACAAAGTGTGATGTACGCACAAGTGGCTGTGGATGATCTAGAAGTGCAAATTGGTCGAGCCGATGCACAACGCGTGTCCGTGTTGGCGAATACCAATGCAAAAGTTCAAGTGTTCAATATGCCTAATATGGGGTTGGATTTAGACTTAGAGTTCAGCGCGATTCCCGAATACGACAAGGAGAGTGGCGAGGTGTATCTAAAGTCGCTGCGACTAGAGCGCTTTGAAGAAAAAGGCAAACAGCTTTCGCCTGAAATAGAGACACTACTCAAACCAGCTGTATCGATGATAGGTTTTGCTTTGTCCCAGTCTCCGGTTTACAAACTCGACAGCAACAAGGTTCAAGAGTCGTTGATTAAGTCATCGGAACCCAATCTAGTGATTAAAGACAATAAATTGGTTATCGAATTGTTTGATTAACCCTCAGTGCATTAGTTTTGACTAAGCTCTCACCCATAATGGCTGCCTACTAGGTAGCCATTTTTGTTTGAGCTCAGTCGGTCATGACTGTTTTTAGTCGGTTTACTCACCTTGTCTATTAGTCTCATTTATTAAATTCGCTGGGTATCTCACCTTTACTTAACTCTTGTGAGCAAGTCATCGCTTCAGTCATCAAATCATAAAAAAGAAAAGGTGAACGAACTATGAAGAGTCCAGTAATCGCGGATAACAAACCCGTCAAAATCGAGCTGACAGAGGGAGAAGAGTATTACTTCTGTACCTGCGGGAAGTCGAAAAACCAACCGTTTTGTGACGGTTCTCATGCCGGTACGGGGTTCAAACCGAAAAGCTTTGTCGCCGAAGAGAGCGGAGACGCCTACCTTTGTCGCTGTAAGTATTCCAACAACCTTCCTTTCTGCGATGGCACTCATAAACAGTTCACAGCGGAACAAGTTGGGCAAGAAGGCCCGGAGGTTCACATTCAAGCGGCTGCGCCAGATTTGTCGCCAGCTGCGAGCGCAACCAAAGAAGAACCTACCGTCGAGTTTATTCATCAACTGGCGCGTGATGGTTTATCCAAGGTTGGACATCATGGGGCAATGACCTCCATGGGCGTTCCAAGACATCTATTGCCTCACTGGGACGATATTCAAGTGATGGTCGCGCAAATGGCCACCAAGCCTTTGCTGGAGAATATGCCCGTTGGAACTGAACTGATTATTGGCCCCAAAGCGAAGAAGCCACTCAAATTGGACATCTCTTTGTTTGTGTCTGATATGAGCTTTGGCTCGCTATCTGAAGAAGCAAAAGTCTCATTGGCGAAAGGTGCCGAACTCGCAGGGACGGGTATCTGCTCCGGTGAGGGCGGTATGTTACCCGAAGAGCAAGCGGCGAACTCTCGCTACTTTTATGAATTAGCCAGTGCTCAGTTTGGTTACGATGAAGCTAAGCTCAAAAACGTTCAAGCCTTCCACTTTAAAGGCGGGCAGGGTGCCAAAACCGGAACGGGCGGGCACTTACCGGGCGCGAAGAACATAGGCAAGATCGCGGAGGTGCGTGGCATTGAAGCGGGCACGGCAGCGATTTCTCCACCCACCTTTGTCGACCTTAACACGGTCGAGGATTTTAAAAAGTTCGCCGACCGTGTTCGAGAGGTGACAGGCGGTATCCCGATTGGCTTTAAGTTAAGTGCCAATCACATCGAAGAAGACATTCAGTTCGCGCTTGATGCCAGTGCCGATTACATCATCTTAGATGGGCGTGGTGGCGGTACAGGGGCGGCGCCAGAAATGTTCCGTGACCATATCAGTGTTCCCACTATTCCAGCACTCGCTCGCGCTAGAGCGTATCTCGATAAACAAGGGGTCAGTGACAGAGTCACATTGATCATCACGGGCGGCTTGCGCGTGCCGATGGATTTCGTAAAAGTGATGGCGCTTGGTGCTGATGGTGTCGCTATCTCAAACAGTGCCATGCAGTCGATAGGTTGTGTGGCGGCGAGAATGTGTAACACCAATAATTGCCCTGCTGGTATTGCAACTCAAAAAGCCGATTTACGTCAGCGTTTGAATGTCGAGAAAGCATCGAACCAGCTGAAGAACTTCTTTGAAGCCTCGACAGAATTAATGCAAGTGATGGCGAGGGCATGTGGGCATGATCATTTGAATCAATTTAACCCTCATGATTTGGCAACATGGAATCGCGAAATGGCCGAGCTATCCGGTGTCGCTTACTCTGGTGTCTGTCCATTAAATCACTTTAAGTAAATAATACTTCGATAAAGCACACTCAATGTATTTTGGGTGTGCTGACTTTTTCCTGTGTAATGCCAACCTATGTTAAACCTTTCATAATTAACTGCTTTATAAGTGTTTTTAAACTATTTCCTATATTTTGAAAATATCGCTTTACCTCAAGTTAACTTGAGGTTTTATCATCATCCCCAATCTAAAAACACAATCTATCACCTTGTCGCCTAGTGCAGGTTTTGATGTTATCAAACAGACGTTACGAATCTTCAGTTATGAATTTTGAGCTCCGTAATTGAAGTCATGAGTGCAAAAAGGTGAGAAAAATGAACAAGGATCAACAATGAAAGTATTAGCGATTGGCGCGACCAACAGTACAACATCAATTAATCAACAACTTGCAGCGTACACCGCAGGTTTAGTCGAAGGCGCGCAAGTCGAGGTGCTCGACCTTAATGATTTCGAGATGCCAATTTACAGCGAGAAAAGAGAGCAAGATTCAGGTGTTCATCAACACGCTCAACGCTTTTTTAGCAAGATTGGCGAAGCAGATGCTGTGGTCATCTCTTTTGCAGAGTATAACGGCTCATACACCGCAGCCTTTAAGAATGTGTTTGATTGGACATCACGAATCGACATGAAAGTGTACCAAGACAAACCTGTTGTGATGCTCTCCACATCACCAGGCCCAGGCGGCGCAAACTCTGTGTTGTCGTCTGCGGTAAATTCGGCACCTTACTTTGATGCAGATGTGAAGGGGTCGATGTCGGTGCCAAGTTTCTACGACAACTTTAATGTAGAAACGGGTGAGATCATCAATGCCGAAATGGCCGAGAGCCTGAAATCGATCATGAGTCAGATTTAGAGAGCGAGAACACCACAATAAAACAAAGCAGCCATGTTCACGATTGCTTTTCATTGCGCCCGTTGTCAAAGTTTAAGGACATTAATTGGTTAAGGTAACAATAGGTCGCTACTCTAAAGTTAAAGTAAGCTTTAAATATTTATGATCTCAAGGATAGCGTCGTAATGAGAAACATCGTATACCTCACCATAGGCCAGTTGGCTGAGCGCAGTGGCGTGGCTCCTTCGGCGTTACGTTTTTACGAAACCAAGGGGTTGATTGCTTCGATTCGTACTAACGGAAATCAGCGCCGTTATCAGTCGGCGATGTTGAGACGAATTGCGTTGATCCAAGTCGCGCAGTCGATAGGCTTCACGCTGGAAGAGATCACCGAAGAATTATCGACACTGCCGATGAACCATACCGCGACTAAGCGAGATTGGGAGCGCGTTGCTAAGAAGTGGCAGGGGCAACTCGACAGTAAAATGGCGCAGATTAAATCGCTACAAGAGAACTTAACCGGCTGTATCGGTTGCGGATGCTTGAGTATGCAAAAGTGCAACTTGCTAAATCCTGATGATATCTTGCATGACCAAGGGCAGGGCGCACAACGAATTGTTGAACAGACTAACTGAGTTCCCGAAAGGCATGGAACAGCGAACTAAGTTTCAGGTGTTTGCTCAATGGATTAAGCAACAGTTGTGACCGAATAGCGTGCCTAGACAAACACGAATTATAGGTCTAGTTTAGATGGTTCTTTCAATAAAAGAAGAGGTTAGTTATGTTCAGCCATGTTTTTCTCGGTACCGATGATATTGAACGCGCGAAGGCTTTTTATGACCCAATCATGAAAGTGCTTGGTTATAGCGAAGGCTCTGTTGATCCCAAAGGGCGCTGTGTTTACGTTAGCCAAACGGGTGTGTTGGGCTTAACGAAGCCGATTGATGGTCAGCCTGCGACTCACGGCAACGGTATGACGGTGGGTTTTCTTGCGTCTTCTCCTGAAGTTGTAGATGAGTGGCATCGAGTTGGCGTCGAAAATGGCGGTACCAGCATTGAAAATGGCCCCGGAGCGAGAGGTTCTGACGAGCGTCGCTTGTACATGGCTTATTTGCGAGATCCTGATGGAAACAAGATTTGTGCAACGCACTTTATGCCGTAGTTTACGTTATGCCATCGTTCATTTTATGCCACAGTGGCGTATACTTAGATCATATTGATGGTTCGGAGTTGGCTAAGTTGCGGCTCTGGACTTGTTAGCTTCCCGATAACTCAAAATTTTGCAAAGGACTGGCTAGATGAAACCGAACGAACTGTTTTATGAAAGTTTTGAGCGCTGCCGGATTGACCAAGAATTTCTCGAAACGTTTTTGGCGGATTTTTGCGAGCATAATCCAAGATTTTCAGAACGTTTTGAAAATATAGGGTTAGAGCAACAAACCAAGATGCTTAAAGCCTCGATCATTCTTATCTATAACTCTGCGGGTCTGCCTAGCGTACGAAACTCGGTAAAAAAGCTTGGGAAGCGACATAAAGATTTAGGCATGGATATTTCTGAGCAAGAGCTCAACGAGTGGTTTAATTCCTTGCTCAATACGGTTAAAAAATACGATCCACTTTATGATGAAAATGTCGAACAAGCTTGGGCACATACCTTGGAAACAGGACTTGCTATCATGAAGAAAGAGTGTGTAGTCTGAATCAAAAAATGTACAAAGTAAGCCCCACACAACAAGAGGCTTACTTTTTTATCGACTCAATTAAAAGGTAAAGCCTGCTTGGATACTCAGTACCGACTCAGCGGTATACCAACCAGCACTTCCGCCGAACTCATACCAATCAAATCCAGCTCGAGTCACAAACTTGGAGTGGCCGAAAACTGGTTTTAGTGACTTGTATTCTGCGCCGATGCCGTAAGTTAAGCCAAAATCACCATGGGACCCTTTGTGGACTTCATTATTATCGCTAGATCGGAACACCAATTTGGTATCTGAGTGTGCGTAAAACGCGCCCGCCTTACCATAAACAGCGAAGTTTTCGCTGAAGCTGTGCTTATACATAGGTGTTAATGAAAGCATTAAAGAATCGAACTCTTGCTCTGTTTGAAGCACCTTGTCACCATTATAGCTAGTAGACTTATCGTCAGTGCTGATAACAAGTAACGTCGATTCAATATACCAATTACTTTGAACGATCTGGCTACCTAACGTGAATTGAGCGCCAACGTCACCGCTATCCATACCTACACCACCTAATGTGTACATTTCGTTTGATGCGAAAGCTGAAGTTGATGCGATCCCCGTAACTGAGGCAATCGTAAGAGCCGCTAAGACTAATTTTTTCATTGTTTTTACTCTGGTTTGTAAATTTCGGGAGAGGATTTTAGCGGTATTTTTAAAATAAAAAACATTGTTCGAATGGGCGGTGGTAAGATTAAATGAAGATTAAATATCTCAAAACATAAGACTGTATTTCCATGACCTAAAATTACAATTTTTTAGATGGATCAAATGCGCGGTGTGCGAGAGTTAGTCTATGATTTAATGGGTTTTCTATGAGGGAGGGCGGTGCATGTTTCACGCAGAAAAACCTCTGGCGACGGAGGTCATCACCAGAGATAAGAATCATTCGAGGCTTACGTTTTAATTGAAATTAAATTCAAATGACCAATGTTGGGTTGGCATTGGATTGGCCGAGGGTTCTAACACGTTACGATAATCGGATTAAAAGTGAACAGTCCAATTTTTGTTGAGCTCCTTGGTCCAACGAACGCCTATCAGATAATCAATAGTGTTAATATCATACTAGTAGCGTTTGAAGCCTCAAGCTAATCCCCAAGAGGCAACTTATAGCTGTTTTTCAACTCTTTAACCGAGATATTCGACTGAATCGCACTTACACCTTTTACTCGTCTGATCGAGCTAATACGCTCAAAGTACTCTTCCAAATCTTTGGCCAACACTTGCACCATGTAATCGGCGCCGCCTGCAATGCAGTGACACATAGGAATCCAATCGGTTACCGCGACAAATTCTTCGAATGGTTCTGTGTTTTCAACTTCATGGTTACCCAAGGTCACAAGAGTAAAACCAGCCACATGAAAGCCTAATTTCTTACGATTCAGCTTAGCGGCGTAACCATCGATATAGCCAGTTTCCTCCATGCGTTTCCAACGACGCCAGCATGGGGTTTCGCTGAGGTTGACCTTCTCTGCGAGCTTGCTGTTGCTCATGCGTCCGTCTTGCTGGATATGCTCTAAGATGGCGATATCTGTGTCATCTAACACTTCTTTGGTGGATTCTTTCTGTTTCATGGCTATTTTAGAAAAGTCTTGCTCAAATTTGGATTAATATTAGCCTATATAGCAATTTAATTCCTAGTCGAATCTGTAAACTCTCCCCCTATAAATACTTTACTTATTAGGAGTGAGAGGAAATGAGCTCTCAATTAATGCTGGCGTTCTTGCTATTTTCAACATCAATTGCAATTACCCCTGGGGCTGGCAATATCGCATTACTTGGGATTTCAAGTCGTTATGGATTTGCTGCGACTTTACCTTTTATCTCTGGGAACGCTGTTGGCATCATCATCGTATTGGCGGGTTCTAGTGTCGGTTTGGTGAGCCTATTTACCCTTTACCCAGAGCTATACAGCATTTTGAAATACGCGGGTGCGGCTTATTTGCTGTTCATGGCGTGGTCGATTGCGAACATGCAGATCGAAGAAAGCACCACCGACAATCGTTCAGGTTTCATGTCTGGTGTGCTGGTGCAGGTGTTAAACCCTAAAGGTTGGATAGCGTCATTAACCGTGTTTTCACAGTTCATTACTCCGAATGCCGATTACTTGATTCAAGTCGTGACCATTATCGCGGGCATGGTGATTACTGGTGTGCCGTGCATGTTGGTGTGGGCGTATTGCGGCACCATGCTTAAAAAGTTGCTGCAATCACCAAAACAGATGATGTTTGTGAACCGTTGCTTGGGTGGAAGCTTAGCGATGGTGGTTGCCTTCATGCTTTATCAACCTGCATAAATCACAAAGAAAAAAACCACTCCTAAATCCATAGGAGTGGCGTCTAAATGTCGACTAAGTCGTTAACAGTAAAGAATTAAGTTAACAAATATTTAAGGAACTTGAGTTAAAAGCTTTAAGCTTTTCAGTGTAAAGGTTAAGCGGTTTCAGCCTCTTTAACTGGAGCTGAGTTACGGATTAGGTGGTCAAATGCACCTAAGCTTGCTTTCGCACCTTCACCCATCGCAATGATGATCTGTTTGTAAGGTACGGTTGTCACGTCACCCGCTGCGAACACACCTTTCATAGATGTTGCGCCATGAGCGTTAATTTCAATTTCACCGCGTGGTGAAAGCTCTACCTTTGAACCTTTCAACCATTCGCTGTTTGGCATCAGGCCGATTTGTACAAAGATACCTGCGAGTTCGATCTGTTTAAGTTCATCGGTGTTGCGGTCTTTGTATTCCAGACCAGTTACGCGAGTTCCATCACCCAATACCTGTGTGGTTTGAGCCATCTTGATGATTTCGATGTTTGGCGTTGCGTTCGCTTTGTCGATAAGAACTTGGTCAGCGCGCAGTGTGTCCGCAAACTCAAGCACAGTTACGTGTTCAATGATACCCGCTAAATCAATTGCCGCTTCGATGCCTGAGTTACCACCACCAATAACCGCTGTTTTCTTACCTTTGAATAAAGGACCGTCACAGTGTGGGCAGTAAGCGACGCCTTTATTGCGGTACTCTTGCTCACCCGGAACGTTCATTTCACGCCAGCGAGCACCGGTACTTGTGATAACCGTGCGAGCTCGTAGTGTTGCGCCGCTCTCTAGCTCAACGTGGATGTAGCCGTCTTCAGTGTCTTCTGCTGCAATGATGTTTGCAGCGCGCTGCTCAGTCATCACTTCAACACCGTACTCTTTTACGTGCTCTTCAAGGCTTGCCACTAATTTAGGGCCAGTTGTCGCTTTTACTGAGATAAAGTTCTCAATCGCCATGGTGTCCATCACTTGGCCGCCGAATCGGTCAGCAACCACACCAGTACGAATGCCTTTACGTGCAGCATAAATTGCCGCTGAAGAACCTGCAGGGCCGCCGCCGACAACCAATACATCAAACGGTGCTTGTTGGTTTAGGTTTGCTGCTTTCTTTTCCGCTGCGCCTGAATCAACCTTGTTAAGGATTTCAGCCAGTGACATACGGCCTTGACCAAATAGCTCACCATTAACGAATACACTTGGTACTGCCATGATGTCGCGAGACTTCACTTCATCTTGGAATGCTGCGCCGTCGATCATCGTTGTCTTAACCAGAGGATTAATCGCCGACATCATATTGAAGGCTTGAACCACTTCTGGACAGTTTTGGCATGAGAGCGAGATAAAAATCTCTACATTAAGCTCTTGATCGAGTTCTTTAATTTGCTCGATTACGTCCGCTTCAAGCTTGATAGGGTGACCACCACTATGAAGCAGTGCTAGAACCAGTGACGTAAATTCGTGACCCATTGGCAAACCGGCAAAACCGATCGCGGTGCCTTTCTCTTGGTTCACGACCTGCATGATAGGGCTGCGAGTGCTTGCGCTGTCATCGCGAGTCACTTCAATTTTATCGGTTAAAGACGAGATGTCATTCGCCAGATCTTGAAGTTTGTTCGCGGTGTCGCTGCCATCCAGGCTAAGCACTAACTGAACATTGGTTTTTAGGTTTTCTAGGTATGCTTTTAGCTGCTGCTTCATTGCTTGATCTAACATAATCGTGCCTGCTCTTAAATTCTGTGTCTTGGTATTGACCAATACCTTCTTGCTGAAAAAGGAAAATAAAAAGGGGGCGCAAGTCGGCAAATATTGTGGTGTTGATGTTTTGAAAGGGTGGCGCGCGACTGCCCTTTAGGAGGGGGGCCGAAGCGCGCCTGTAGAACCGTTTAGCTATTCTTGTTAGCTAGGCTTAGATTAAATCTTGCCTACTAGGTCTAGAGATGGAGCTAGAGTCTCTTCGCCTTCTTTCCATTTAGCTGGGCAAACTTCACCTGGGTTAGCGGCTACGTATTGTGCTGCTTTAACCTTGCGTAGTAGGTCTTCTGCGTCACGGCCGATGCCTTCAGCTGTGATTTCCATTGCTTGGATAACGCCTTCAGGGTCGATTAGGAACGTTGCACGGTCTGCAAGGCCTTGACCTTCACGCATAACGTTGAAGTTATTTGTGATGTTGCCAGTTTGGTCGCCTACCATGAAGTATTCGATAGTGCCGATTTTGTCAGAAGTATCGTGCCATGCTTTGTGAGAGAAGTGAGTGTCAGTTGATACTGAGTAAACTTCTACGCCGCGAGATTGAAGCTCTGCGTATTTGTCTTGTAGGTCAACTAGCTCAGTTGGACATACAAACGTGAAGTCTGCTGGGTAGAAGAAGAATACAGCCCACTTGCCTTTAACGTCTTGCTCAGTGATTTCTACGAATTCGCCGTTTTTGAATGCTGTTGCGTTGAATGGTTTGATTTCTGTGTTGATCATGATTTGACTCTCTTTCTAATTTATAGTGTTTAACGCTATCCCGCGTCGATGTAGATATATTGCATTGCCACCGAAAATTAGTGAAATCGGACATTTCTATAGATTCAATAGGCGAATCCTATCTTCGAAAGGAAAAGGCTATCGGTAAAAGCTATCAACAAAAACAATTAACAAAAGCCATCAAACATCAACAACTCCCAATTTAAGTAGCTATGCTCTTTAGGTTGTTCTCTACATTGGGCTTATCTCTATTGGTGTGTGTATCTATGTGTCTATGTAGGTAGGGTTCGGTATGGTTTCTTTGCGTGAGTTGAGTTGTTATATCAAACTGTAAATAACAAAAAATTATCATTAATATAAATTATAATAATTTAAGTTAATTAACGCATGTACCTATACTCTCTCCATCGAAACGAAACACCGAAGCTAGACTTCGAAAAGCACAGAATTTAAAACGAATTTGGAGCAAGTTATGAAAATGAATCACGTAGGCATCATGGTGGGTGACATGGACCAAGCAGTCGAGTTTTACACGAAAGCTCTAGGTCTAAGAATCGTAATGAACAACACCAAAGTGATGGAAGAGCGCGAATCAGCAATCGGCCGCATGTGTATCGCTGTGTTCGGTGAAGGCTTTAAAGGCTTCAACATTGCACACCTAGTAACA
The DNA here is from genome assembly GCF_001691235.1 of Vibrio sp. ZF57. Lineage (NCBI taxonomy): Bacteria > Pseudomonadati > Pseudomonadota > Gammaproteobacteria > Vibrionales > Vibrionaceae > Vibrio > Vibrio sp. ZF57. The sequence continues at coordinate 24,031 of NZ_MAKD01000114.1, forward strand.
TCTGATGGTATCGGTGTTGAGCTGTTCGAAATGAAAGATCGTCAAGAGCGTCACGAAGTAGACTTCTCTCGTCTAGGCATCTTCCACTTCTGTCTGCAACTTCCAAAAGAGCAGTTTCATTTAGCTATTAAGCGCGTTGAAGAGTTTGGCGGTAAGGTTCGTATGGACATCATGCGTTACCACCCAGAAGACGAACTAAAACAAGCGCAAATGGTTTATCTAGAAGACCCGTTTGGCAACCTATTCGAATTTTACTCGCACACATACGAAGACACCTACGCGACTGATTACGAGTAATAGCGTTACTGCCTTCCATAGGTAGAAAAACCGAAACACCCCCTAAAGAGGATTGGTAGCGATACCAATCCTTTTTTGTGTCTGTAGGGCTAAATTTGGGAACATCGGATAAACTATCGGTTGCACTAAAACAAGCCGACATTGTTGATCTATAGTGCACGTTGGACTGATTGAAAACTTAACTGATTGATAAGTATGATGTTAAACCATTGGCATATATGTTGCTCTATTGCCTTTATGTAAATTGTATACAATAAAAAATACATAAAGGAAGTCACATGGAACAGAACAGTGAATTGATCTACGGATTAGACGATCGACCATCAGTTAAAGCAGCCAGTTACGCGGCGCTGCAGCATGTATTAGCCAGCTTTGTTGGCATTATCACACCAACGCTCATTATTGGCGGTGTTTTAGGGTTGGGTGAACACATCCCTTATTTGATCAGCATGGCACTGATGGTGTCTGGGGTCGGCACCTTTATACAAGCTAGGAAAATAGGGCCAGTTGGCGCAGGGATGATCTGTGTCCAAGGGACCAGCTTTGCGTTCTTAGGTTCTGTGTTAGGTGCGGGTTTTCTTGTTAAATCAAATGGAGGTGGGCCGGATGAAATGCTCGCCACCATTTTTGGTGTCTGCTTCTTTGGTGCATTTGTCGAAATCGTCCTATCGCGCTTTATCGAAAAACTCAAAGTAGTGATCACGCCCGTTGTTACTGGCATCGTTATCACGACGATTGGTGTCTCTTTGATTAAAGTCGGCGTCACTGATATCGCTGGTGGTGTTGGCGCAGAAGATTTTGGTTCTGGAAGCAATTTGATGTTGGGTGCGATTGTGCTCGGAACCATAGTGGCACTTAACCTAAGCAACAACACCATGGTAAGGCTGTCGTCGATTTTAGTCGGATTGGTTGTAGGGTGGGGCGTTGCTATTCTGATGGGCAAAGCGCCAATGGTTTCTTTTGCATCTCAACCGCTATTGAGTATCCCAGTCCCATTTAAATATGGCTTCGCTTTTGATTGGCAAGCCTTCCTCCCTATTGCTTTTATCTACTTGATTACTGTTATTGAAACGACGGGTGACCTTACCGCCAATAGCATGTTCTCAGGCCAACCAGTTAAGGGTCCAAAATACATCAATCGACTCAAGGCGGGCGTGCTAGGTGACGGTGTGAACTCGCTCATCGCAGCGGTATTCAATACTTTTCCGAACACGACTTTCAGCCAGAACAATGGCGTGATCCATTTTACTGGGATTGCGAGTCGTTACATTGGCTACTTCATTGCGGCAATTCTGTTTCTATTAGGTCTATTTCCCATCTTAGGCGCGGTATTAATGACGATTCCAAAGCCAGTATTAGGCGGAGCGACATTGGTGATGTTTGGTACGGTTGCTGCGGCGGGCATCAAGATTATCGCTAGTGAGAAGCTGGATCGTCGCAGAATCATGACGATTGCCATCTCATTAGGTTTAGGGCTGGGGGTAATGCTGGTACCGGATTTATTGAAAGAAGCCCCCACGCTAGTGCAAAGCATATTTGGCTCGCCAGTCACGATGTCGGGTGTTGCTGCTCTTGTTATTACCGGGTTGATGTCTTTGGTGCCTGAAACTAAAGCCAAATCGATGACGAATTCGGTACAAACCAGTAAAGCGTAACTTATACAGCCGAGAAGAAGCGTAGGTGACTGATTACGGACAATTGCGTTATCTACCTACCATAGGCAGAAAAACGAAACATCCCATAGAGAGGATTGGTAGAGATACCAATCCTTTTTTGTATTTGGATGTTTGGCTGAGTGACTTATCTACATGAAGTGATTAAGAAATATACAGATTTAAGACGTTGTTAAAGTTGACGTTTTGAAGATAAAACCTTTCATGAATATGACTGAAGCGAGCGTGCTTCATGAAAACATTGCGGAATCACACTAGTGATAGCCTTCGCTGAGAACTCATAATACTCAGTTCAATACTGCTGAACCGCACTACAATGAAAATAGATAAACATTACATGAAGAAGATCTACTGAAATAGCATGAAAAAACTAAACCTTATCTTTGCCGCTTTTCTTATTACTTTGCTTGCCGGATGCTCGTCACATGCGGCCGTCGATACTTCAAAAACAAAGGGCTATGCCAATTCACATGCGCTTGTGGGAGTGGCTTCTTGGTATGGCGATAAGTTCCATGGAAGGCTCACAGCAAGCGGTGAGACGTATAATATGAATGCGAATACTGCGGCTCATAAAACCTTGCCATTCGGCACTATCGTGAGAGTGACCAATACAGACAATAACAAGTCTGTTGATGTGAAAATTAATGATCGAGGCCCTTATGTAAAAGGCCGAGTGATCGACCTGTCGCACAAGGCATTTGCAAAAATCGGTAACGTTAAACAAGGCACCGTGCCTGTTAAAATCGAGATTGTTGATGATAGTAATACCTTTCGATACAAACACTAGAATCCCCTCCTAACCTCCCCTTGGTGTACATCTCCGCTCCCTTACCAGTAGTGGGAAAGGGGAGGAACAGAACCTCGATATCGGTGAATCAATAGCTCATTTATGCTTACTCAATAAGGCTGCTTTGTAGCCTTATTTGTGCCTTTCGATAATCCATTTTTAATAAGATTATCTTATTTCTAATATGTGGGTTGATGATGTTATGAGGTAAATAAATCAGTATCTTAGCTTTCTTATCATTAGGGTTCATTGAAATTCATTGTGAAATAATGAAAAGCTGAACTAATCCAAAATTGGTTGTGGCGGGCGTGTAATAGAAAGGGGGAGGTACAATTGATGGGAGAAGAAGACTCTCAAAGAGAGGGAAATTACATTTCGTTACTCACTGAAGTAAATCTGAAATATTAGTGACACGGTTCTGAAATTTTTGGTGTTTAGCTTATGGGCTTCTATATCGCATTCAAATAAGGAAATACCCGTGAAGCTAACCCCTGTCGTTGCAGCCCTAATTATGTCTTTTAGCTCAGCAAGCTATGCTTTCAGTCTTCAACAATCTGCCAATGAAAATAGTGAAGATCTCGTATGGACAGGGCACCTAAGCCCAGACAGCGACACGGTAATGTCTGCGATGCTCGCGGCTCATATCTATGGCGGTACAGCGACAGTACCAGAGCCTATCAATCCAGAATCCACCTTCATCTTGAACTACTGTAATGCTGAATCACCACGCGTAGAGACAGATTACTCTTCATACCGAGTGGGGCTGGTGGACTTCAATCAAGTGACTCAATTAGCGCCAACTATTGATCAAGCATCCATTGTGGCTGTGGTCGATCATCACGCGATTGGTGGCTCTCCAATTAACACACCACAAGTTGTTGAGATGGATATTCGAGGCTGGGGCTCGGCTGCCACTATTCTTGCTGACAACGCTGAAAAGTTGGATGTGACCCTACCTAAGCACCTTGCTTGTGTCGGCTTAGGCGCGATTCTCTCTGATACTGTGGTATTCCAATCAGCAACTACAACAGATCATGATCGTGAATACGCAGAGAAACTGGCAAAAGTTGCAGGTATTTCAGATATCGAAGACTTCGGTCAACAGATGTTGGTTGCTAAGTCAGATCTTAGCCACCTTTCATCTGAAACCATTCTGACGCTGGATTACAAAAACTTTAAATACGGTGGCAAACAGGTGGGTATCGGTGTCGCTGAAACGCTAACGGCTCAACAACTGATTGACCGTAAAGATGAGCTTTTGGCGGCTATGAAAGCCTACAAAGAAGAGAACGGCTTGGACCATCTGTTCTTCTCTATCACAGACACTAAGAACAAAGAAGCAAACTTACTTTGGGTAGATGAAAGCGACTATCAAGTCATCAAATCTGCTTTCAATGCCGAACCAACAAGCGACATGCTGACATTAGAAGGCGTCACTTCGCGTAAGCGTCAGATTGGCCCTGCGGTACAAAAGGCAATTGAGAGTTTGTAGAGAGTAAGAGCCGTTACTTTATAAATAAGTAGTGAAGGGATTGGTAGAGATACCAATCCCTTTTTGTTTTTGGGTGTGCTGAATTAGATTTGGATAAAATTGAGTTGCGCTTTTTCTAAATTAACAAAGCTTATGGATAACCCAGATCTAACATAGCTCTTTATGACACGAACCCCCAAGGACATTCACGACCTACCACGTGAAGAGTTAGACTTAGAGCAGCCTTAAACAAGTAACCAATCCTAGTCGCGGCCTTCCATTCTCGGTAAGTTAGTATTCATAGCTTGAACTAATAATACAGTGTTTTATTGTTTATAGTAAATCCCAGACAGAATGACTAACAGGACAATGAAATGACCTCAATCAAAACCATTGGTTTAACAGCTATCGCACTTGTACTTATGACAATTACTGGCTGTACCAGCTTAAAGGTAAAGGCTGCGAACGTATTCGTGTCTGACCCCATTATCACACACGCAGACCACGACCAACTTACCGAAGCCAGTTCGAAAATCGATGGTATCCGTTATACATCAATGACGACGACGATCATCACGACCAAAGCAGCCAAGCGCACAAATGGAGTTGCTCGCGTAGACATCGAGGCTGATGGAATCGAAGAGGTGCAATCAAAATGGCATGATAAAGATCAGGTTTGTCAGATGTACCACGATCGCATGAACAATCCAGAAACTGAGGGCCTGTCAGACATCGTCGGCAATGGATTGGCGTTGAACTACCAGATCGCTATTCGTGGTGTTGATGGTCAGTCCTATACTTGTTCTGGGCATGTAGATCCACAATAACAAAAAAATAACACTGCGCTTTACTGGGTCTATTTCAAAATTTGGAAACGAATTTTTTTATCGCTGTTTGGTGAGCAATGTGCCTGTTTTTCACATTAGCTAGTTGTATTACTCGTGCCATACCTAATGAAACGTTTGAGGCACTTTCGAGAAAGGAAGTGCCAAAGGTAAAAATTCATCCTACGAAGCATCTGGACAGAAATGAGCTTCGGAGAACCAAGTATTAGCAAATCACGAATTAGCATAAGTATGGAAAGTCACTAAGCTCACTGTCCAGTATTGTTTTTACACAAATCTGACATTGATGAATGCCATAAGCTATCGATATAAATATCAATATATTGTATTATTATATCCGTATTTATACTTATTAGGATTTTCTATGTTGATTCACGAATTTTCGAATAAGGACGTTACCGCTGAGCATGTAATTTTAGCTCAAGCAATACTAGCAGGGACTGCTCAAGGTGATAAAAGTAAAGCACAGCGCTTTATGATTTTTGTAAATGAGATTCCAGATGCGCCGACTGTGCAAAACCTGATTCCACGCTTTAGTCAATTTATGAAGCGCTTTAAAGCCAGCTGACATTCAGAATACGTTACACAGGGATGTGTAATTAAGATCACCAACTCCCCCCTAACCACTACCTACTTTTAAACTCTATCTGACCCTATGCTCGCTCTATATCTAGCCATTGTTGTCGGAGGACAATAATTATAAATAGTTCGTTACATGTAACTGTAGCTAACCTTCTGTTTTATATAACTTTGTTTAAGGTTACACTTTTGGATGTTTTTAACTATCTCAAAAATAACCTTAGTTTGAAATTATTACCATTAAATTCAGGCAATTAGCTGTATATTAGTTGCGTTACATTGCTATTGTCCGCACGAGCATTGCTCAGAGCCATGTTTTTTCGTATTAACGTAGCATTTTGTGATTGAACTTTAGCGAGCATAGCTTTCAATTCTGCCACCTCAGACCGCAACTCTCGATTGCGGTCTTTGTATTTATTAAGTTCAGTTTGTTTGGCATCACGTTGCTGTCGAATGTCTTTGTTTACACCGCCTTTAATACGCTCTAATAGTTCAGGGCAGTCACGGTGAATCAATGCTCGACTTACACCTGCTTCTTCGGCAACGGCAGCGACACTCATTTTACGTTTATGAGAAACAGTATTTGGACGACCTTTTTCGATTCGAACAATGGCAAGTCGAACCGCTTTATGTGTCGCTTTTTCTTTCTGGTTAGACATTTATCACCTCGATATCCTTTCTCTCGTTAATCTCTTGCTTCATAGCTTCAACATCAATACCCAATGCCACTAGAACCTTTTCACAGCGTTCCATGCCTTTTTTTACCGCCGCTCTACCAGCTTCACCAATATCATCCAATTGCATCAGTTTCATTTGCTGCACTAGCATTCCCTCCCAATAAGGCAGGTGTCGCTTATCTACAATGCCGCTTTCACAGCTATCAGGCTTACCACACTTACACTCATCATCATTGGTGCACCACCCAATACCTGTTGAGCGAATTGGTATGGAGCTAGAGTATGCCTTTGCCATAGCACTAAGAGAGCCAAAAGATTTAATTAACTCTTTATCCTCACGGACCTTCATGATGTTTTGAGCTATGTCGCCACCAGTGATAGGCATGTCTAGTTCAAACCAATCTTGCTTAATTTCTTCTTCAACCAGATATTTCTCTCGAAGCATTTCTTCAAACAATTCAGCATCCAAAGCATCATTAAAGGCATACAAAGTGGTCATGGTAATTGACCAATGTTTAAAGTGGTCTTTTAATGCTCTCAAGTCACCTAATTCAGAGTGAACCGCATAATTAGCAAAGGTACGTCTGAATTGGTGCGCTGATAGGTTCCAATTACTCCCTATCTGTTCACATAAGTTTGGCAACCTAGTGTTAGTCATTGCCACCCCTGACAATAGGTAAATTGCGTTTCCTTTTCCCAGGTTTTTCGATAGGCAGATGTGGTTTGAGATTTCCTCAAGTCGATGTGCTTCCACATGATCGTTGCTTGCTTTCGCTTTTAGTAAATCACACTCAAGTTGGTCTTGAAGTGGAGCGCTCAAACGGCCAAGAATATCAATCTCTTCCGTGGCTATCCTTGGCGCAATCCACTCAGCTAACCCTGTATGTGTTTTCTCAGAGACAGTTTCGATGTGGTAGTAAGTGGTGTCACCTTTCGTTTCAGAGCGATACGCATCACGCTTAATGCCTAATATTTCATGGATACGCATACCCGTTGTGAGTAACAGCCAGAAGATACAGCTATCTCGAAGTAGCAATGTTTCTCTCTTTTTTGACGATTCCAGAATTTCATCAGCTTTATCTAGGTATGATTTAGTAAACTGGCACAGCGAAATTAGCACTTTATTTGGAATAATGGGGGTCTTACCTTTGGTAATGGCTTCCCGATACGCTTGACCAACATACCCTGCTTGCTCATTAGCGGTTGATTGAGGCCAAGGATGCTCTTTGACAAAATCAAACTCTTTGCAGTGGTAATAAAGGTCTTCTAGAACGCGGAATCTATCCACCTTGGTGACTGCTGTCAGTGGTTTAGTCTCGCCTTTTCGTTTTGAGTGCAGGGTATTTACATACCTAACGTAGGCATTTGAGGTAAAAGCTGTCAGCCCATGTGTAACTGTAGTATCTGAGCTTAAAACCCACTGAAAATAACTTTTCAACTTGTCCAATGTTTTCACAAGAGTATTAAGAGCTAACCCCTTTTTGAATTTGCTCCAGATTACCCACTTTGCCATGCGCTTCATTTGAGTATCATCAATCGTAGAAAAAGTAAGGTTTAATGCACTTGCTATAGTTGCTTTCGTACCTTTACTAGCAGGAAGCACCCATACATCTTCCTCAAATCGAGATAGCGTTTGGTATTCGCCATTGGCGAGTTTAATGTAGGTCACGATACCCGTTAGAGAGCCATCAATGACTTGCTCAAGCGCACTGGTGCTTGGCTTTGGACATTGCTGAATTGCAAACTCAGCTTGCGTGAGTATTAACTCAATTGAACTCATTGCGTCACCTTCAACATGTCAAGGTTTTGCCAGTACGGATGTGGATTAGATCTTGCCCGTTCTTTTTCAGCCTCTACACGCTGTAGCTGACCAAGCTTTGCAAATTCAGGGACAACTTCTTCATCTACGATTCTTAGAACATTTTTTAAATGACGCTTCCAGTCTTTACGACCAAACTCGTCACGGCTTCGAATAATCGCCCAATAAAAACTAAAGAGTTTATACAAATCATCACCTGTAATAACGAAGCTTTTACAGCGGAAGCAGCCTAAAAAGTCATTACAGAACGAGCCATTTTTCGGTGCTTTATCGCCATTCTTAGGGTCTTTACAATGCCCTACAGGGACGCTTGGCTCTGCGCACGTTAGCTCTTTAACTCGTATCTCACCCATTAAGCCCAAGTTGCGCTTTGATTGCTCAGGAGCTTGCAGGTAGTGGTCAAGCGTTCCTGTCCCACTGTGTTTGGCTTGCCGCGCAGCAATTAACAAACTCTCACCACTCAGCTCATAAATACCATTGATGAACGTCTTGCGAAAACGGCTTACATTAAGTTTCATCGTTCGACCATCTTCATCTCTTAAGTCGTACTCTTTGATGAATTTTTTGATGTTATATCGAAGCAGCCTTTCTGCTAGAGAGGAGACCGTACCTCTCTCTGCACCTATGCGGGCAACTCTAGGCTCATAGACAAATACCAAGTCGGAATCGATAGACTTTCTCACTTGGCTATTACGCTCAATGATAGCCTCAATAAGATAAGCCACATCAAGCTTTATTCCTTGCACCACTTCAAGTTCCTGTGATTTTCGTAAATTGTGCAATTGCGTGGCGTTGCCTCTTTTTTTGAATACGGTTAAGAGCTTGCGGCAATCTTTAAGTGGGTGGTCGGTCAATGAGTCGGTAGTCATATTGAGAAGCGGAGATGTGTTGATGCCTGTCTGAATCGCCACAGCTAACAAACACAGTGTTAACTGATAACCTGTTAGTGGTTCGGTCTTTTGATAAATCGGCTTAATTGCTTGTTTTAGCGCAACTACCACCTGCCTTTTTTCATGGGAAGTCAGGGGTTTCTCGCCCTTTGCACGTTTACTTGAATTTGGAAATGGGCTCTTAGGAAAGAAATCACTGTTTAGGTTGATGTCACCAATGACTGACCAATAGCCCTTGTCCCTCATGTGTATCAGCATTGACTTGAGATGAGTGTAGTAACCTTTTTGGGTGTTATATCCAATATCACTACCTTTAAGGTGCAGTAAATATTGGTCGATCAACTCTGGTGTAATATCTGCTTGTGTTAAGTCCTCACTCGCTGAATACCTAAATAATGTAAGGTATTCAGCGAAATGGGAAAAACCACTATTAAAATAACTTCTTTGAGTTTCCTCGCTAAGAGCATCAGTATTTTTCAGCAGAGCTTTTGCGGTGTAGTACACTCGATTTGTAATGTCGTCATAACCTTTGCCATAGAAACGAGTAAAATTAACGTTAGAACCATTACCACCTTTTGAGCCAATATTGGGGTAGTTCACAACAGGGTTGATTGGACGGATAATCTCTTGGCTCTGAGTTGCGTCAATTGTTTGTTCAACTACAGATGTTTTCTTGAGTTTATCTTTGTTAACTGTCAGATTTTTTCGGTGTTTCGCCATGCTTCACCTACACAATCGCATCAATTTGTTGCTGATACTCAATTGACAGGTCATCGACTAAATCATTAACCAAGTGCAAATATTTCATCGTGGTTGTGATACTCGAATGTCCAAGCCTAGCTTGTAGGTACATCAAGGGTTCAAACTTACTGCTTTTATGCTCTAACATTCCTTTCAGCATGTGCGTTGCGTAAGTATGCCTTAGCATGTGCGGTGATACGTGAAAGGGCAAATTAAGCGACTTGAGAGCCTTACCAAAAGCAGAGCCTTGAGAAGTCCACTCTTGACCATCAGACGTTAAAAACAAGAAAGCTGATACCACTCCTGACTCTTGCAGTTTCTGAAAACGAGCCTCATTGACATAACGCCATAAGTCCTCCATTAGCCGTGTCGGGATGTGTATCTTGCGCTCTTTCTCACCTTTGGTTCGCGAAATATTGACCTCGTAGTAAGCTCGATTTCCAGTTGGCTTTCGTATTGCGTGCAACGGAAACAACAACAGCTCTTTACGTCTAATACCTGTCTGTAGACATAAACGAACCATCAGCTTTAAGGTTGGATTTTCAATCGCAGATAGCAGTTCTTTCACTTCAATAGCTGACAAAAACTGAGCTTTCTTCTCAAAGGTTTTCATCATCAAATCAGAGCTGTACTTCTTACCACCATTTCTTTCGGTATGGGCTAAAAACTGCTGCCCTTTATTCACTGAAACCGATTCTAAAGAGTAAGGTAATGACTTAAACCACTTACCAACTCCATAAGAGTAGAAACGCACTATCGTTCTTAAATGTTGGTTGGTTGAGTTAACTGACATACCAAACTCACCAACACAAAGGTCCCGATAAGCACTGACTAACATTTCATCTTCACTGCTTTCTGAAATATCTCGCTAATCCAAACTATTCTTCTCACAGAATGTCAGGAATTGAGCTAGATGGTTGCCATACGTCCACCAAGTATTCTCACTATTAACTCGACCTCGTTTTAAGCACTCATATATCAAAAACTGCATTGCCTCTACACAAAGCATTCCTGATTCAATCCCCAGCTCTGAGTTGTCAGACTCCCATGTCAGCAAGGGAAAGTTTGGATATTTGACGCTTTCAAGTTCAAAGTCAGTTGTAGATTTAAGACAAAGCATAGTCACCACTTGTACTGTTCTTTTATACAGTATAAGTATACATATTTATCCTGGCTAGAGTTTTGAGTGATTTTTATGTGTACGTAGACATGTAACACATTTCGGACAATTACGAGTTTAGGTTTAAAGTCGCCTGCTTCGGATAACCTGAGCTTGTTGGAAGTAGACGACTCTGATGTTCATGAGTGCTCGCTGCTATAGTAGCCAGCAGTAGGTGAAACTTTATTAGGCATTGTATTTGGAGCGTTTCTCTTCAGGTACTGAAGCATCAATTACAATAGACTCTATTAAACCTAACGATCTTTCGGGTATAACTAAATCAATAGCTTTCTTTAAGTCTTTGGCATTTTGAGGTTTTTCTATACCCTTAGGCGGTTTAGCCATTCCTTTACCATCAAACCAAAATAGTAGATAAATTCCATTACCTTCAGATGCTGGATCACGAGTATATTGCCTTTCTAACTGTTTCTCCGCCGCCGACCAAATCTTACTATGGTCATCCCTCTTGATTTCAATCGGAAGCTTCATGTGCTTATAGTAGATAGCAATATCTGCTCTTTTCTCATCCACATACAGTGCTTCTGGCTCAGCAACAATATCCAGATGTTTCAACTTCCCTCTCAATAACTCCAGTAATACGTCCCTAGAGGTATTTTCGTTTATGTGTTGATAACTAGCTTTTCCATCTGTTCCTTGGTTCCAGAACCATTTATATATATCGGTGTTGGAGTTTCTTATTTCACCCTTTAGCTCATGTAGAATATCAATAATGAGAGCTTTTAGATCTGATGTATTCGCTGGTTCTGAGTTTGCTAAAGTAGAAACAACGCTATGTGTGCTAGGGTATGAAAATCTAGCCTCTCGTTTTTTTCTGATGTGATCAGCAGTCGCATAGTTTATTTCTGACTGCCATTGTTCTAACTTTTTCTGTGATTTTAAGGACTCAAGACATAAGGTTGCTTCATCACTTGTATCTTCCGAGAATGTTCGAATTAAACTTCGAATTGTTTGAGCGGCCCTTTCTTCATCATGTTCACCAATAGCTCTGACTCCTCCATGAAATTCTTCTATAACATTATTGAAGTGTCGCGCTATAAGTATAATGACATCTTTCCTATACTCTGCACTACGAATGTATCGTTCATTATCACACCGTGAAAACACATCAGATAATAGCAGTTTTTTTACATGCCACTTTGCGTCAGTATTTTTAACCAATTCATCAGATAGTCTCTCCATATAAGAGACTCTATCGCACATAAAGCCAACTGATAACCACATTGCTTTGGTGAAATTTTTCCTAAAATGGCGTTTTTTCAATGATTTATCGACCAAGGAAATTAATATTTTAGATTCTACATTGCCTACAATATTTTCTAACATGGTCATTAGAAGATTTGGATGGATATTATCGTAATCTCTTAACAAGCTTGGAATGATACTTAATGCAACTGAGAACATTTCTTCATCACCTCGAAAGCTATAGAGGTTGGACAAAGAGGCCGCTTTTTTATCTAATTGAATTCTCCAAAATTTATCAACAGTCAATTGATAAAGGTTAAACTTCTTGTCTTTTAACCAATTAAACCAGTTAATCGAATATTCTGTAGGTCTAGTCAATTGATAGGAGAATGCCAGTGTTATTATGTTATCTTGTAGTAATAATAGTGATTCTTTTCCTTTTATTTCTGAAATTATCGATAAGGCGGCAAGAAGTAATGATGCTCTATAATAAACTCTTCCATCGATGTGGGACTCAGCAATATCTGTTATTGGGTTGAATACATTCTTATATATCACATTGGTAAAGCCTTCATATAAAATTGGCACATTTTCATTTCCAACTTCGTCTGATAACCTTTTAATTGGTTCTGCTTTTTGATCTACATCAGAATATTGCCCTAACCAAACCTTTGCGTAGTGCTGTAATAACTCTACCTCATCACCTTTTTTTATTTCACTAGATAACCTTGCAATCTCTTTTTTATTTTCTTCCAGTCGCCTTTGATTCTTCTCAAGCAGTTCACTTTTGCGTAGTGCATCTTCTAGCCTCCATTCTTGATGTTTTAGATCACAGTAGCTTTGGCTAACGAGAATTTCATTAAGAAGCTCGTATTGCATTGACGTCTTTTCTATATCTTCTAAAGTAAAACTAAAGTTACTCAACACTCGATTGAAATATATAACACAGAATATTTCAAAAACTATTCTGCGCTTGTATTCATCTTTAGTTGATATAACATATTGATATGCTTCTTCAATAAAAACTTGTTGGCTTAGGGAGTTTGCTGTTAAATCATCAAAGCGCCACATAAAACCATAGGCAGAATTAGTCTTCTCAGTTGATACATCAATGTGATGAAGAAAAATTTCAAAAAGCTTTTTCTCGTTACTGTTAAGTATGACTCTCAACTTATCTTTATCTGAGTGTCCGAACGTATTTCTACTATATTCGCCAGTGTTAATATTTAACCAACTGTATATATCTTCAACGCTCTCAGACTCATAGAAATCGGAGAGCAACCTTAATGTCAATGAATTTAAAAAATCGAACTGATGCTCAGAAATCTGAGACGTTTCTTTCCACTTTATAGCCGATTCGGCTAGAGCCTTTAAGCAACTAAAAGGTGTTTTTTCTACTAATCTATGTACCAGTAGCATATAGTAAGACCCAATAAATCCAGAGCAAGGTTCAACTAAATATTTTGTTATCTGTTCTGGAGTAACTACAGTTGGGTATAAACGCTCTAGCAACGCACCAAGAAGATATTGCTTTTCATCCTTTATTTCTTTGCCGTCGATTTTTTTTAATATATTTAGTAGTGTTTCATCTAGATTTAAGCTGATGCCACAAAAAGCTTGTAGAGCATCTTCCCTAAGATGATCTGGATTCTTCTCATTCTCTACATAGTCTATGACCACCTGCTCAAGTTCTGGAGAATTAATGCCTGTTGATGACTCCAATGCACCAAAGAGAACAGATAAGAAATGAGAGTTACCATCGTCATTAGCTATGTGCTCTATGAAGGAACTGACGGTGGATTGTTCTGCAAGCCCTCCCAGCTCTTTTACAGAGTAATCGCCTTGCCGAAACCACGGGTCTATTAAGGAAAGCTGTTTTAACGCGTTAATTGCGACTGCTTTTGTGTGCGGAGTCCAAGAGTATGTGTCACCATAAATGATGGCACCATAAGGATCGTGATGTATAACTTTTTCTGCTGAACCAGCCAACAAGGTTACTAGCCATGCATAAACCCCTCTTAAATCTGGTGCCGTTTTTCCATCAAAGCCAGTCAACAGAGTCATTAATCGACGTAATGATAGTCCTTCCCTGATTCGCCTAGCTAGGTATTTTGCAGTTAGGTACTCTGCTATCTTTCGGTGCTTTGGAATAATACGCTCGTTTTCTAGAGGCAAGAACAATCGGCGTCTAGAGGCAACTCGCATGCAAAACAAGTCACCATCAAGCTCATGAATAGATGGAAAACTTTTTCTAGCCGCCTTCCTGTTTGTTGAAATACCTTCAATGTTAGAAAGCATCATGATGGAAGCTAAATACTCAGAGGATTTTTGCAAAGTTAAATCGTTTAACTGTTCGTCAAGAGCTTCATTGTGCTCGTCGTTCAATTCCTTCAACAGAGATCTGCATGCACCATCCATGAGTTCTGCCCTTGTGCTAGGCCACTCTCCCATATCTTTATAAAATTGATAAAGAAGCATGAAATCTCCAGGGTTGTTTAGAAAAACCTGAAGGCCATGAGCTGTTGCTCCTTCTATAAAGTCATGAACGTCTTCGTCTTCGATGAGCTTTGGCCAATCTTTATCAGTTAGTGGTTGTAATGCTAGTTGCACTACTTGGCTGTCAGGTATCGAGTACTCAAGTACCTTCAGGTCTTGTTCTGAATGCCATTCTGCTGTTCTACATGCGATTCTTATTTTAGTGGCTTTTGCTTGCTTGATTTGTGCCGCCAAAGCATCCATAACGCCTCGTCCCCGGTGTTTGCTCCTTTGCTCATCTAAGCCATCAAGGTACAGAACTTTACCTTTGTATTGAGAGGGCTCTGAGCAGGCTAAGAACTCTCCAATTGGGATAAATGTAGCATTCGGCTCATCATTCGAGGCTTGTCTGAATGATGTTGTTTTACCTAAGCCTGGCTCACCAACTATTACCAAAACTGCGTGTTGGAAAAAAGAGCCTATTTCTTGAAGATCAATGGAGCCTGAATCTGAAGGATTCGGGTAAGTTTGAGCGAACAAGCGATTTATCTGGTTTATATGCATATCAACTGGTTACTGATTTTTTCGATATTATATGATTTTCCGTCATTGAAATGGGTGGTTCAATGCACAAAACTATCTGTTTAAAAAAGATGTTTGGCGAAAGTGAGGGAAGAGCCGAGTAAACTCTCCCTTTAGACAAATTTAAATAAGGAAGCCCCTGGGTATTAAATCTAGAGTGATTGTTACAGCAGATCATTTTGGGGCCGAATGAGTTTGCCAGCATCTCCTCTGTTAGAGTCCAACCAGCATAGAAGCACTCACTATATGATAACAATGCTTTAGTTCAGTTTACTTATACAACCGTAGATATTAAGCATTAAAACAGATGTTACAGCTACAACGACTTATAACAATAGAGTTTGATCAATTTTAAAAACGTTTCTGTCGAGTAGACGACACTTGTTACCAAGTGCCGCCCCTCTAAGAACTGTACG